>JAYEGH010000222.1:0-1846 GCA_034659055.1 Candidatus Caldatribacteriota bacterium | reverse complement strand
AAAAAATGAGTATGTTTTGTTATCAATGTCAGGAGACTGCTAAAGGGATTGGTTGTACTAAAAGGGGTGTTTGCGGTAAGAGTGAGGATCTTGCTAATATGCAAGATTTATTAATCTATCTATTAAAAGGAATATCCATATATAGCATCCGGGTGCGGGAATTAGGGGTGGAAAATAAAAAAGTAAATCAATTTATCGTTAATTCTCTGTTTATGACCATTACAAATACTAACTGGGATAAGACAGTCTTTATTGAAAAGATTAAAGAAGGAATAAAATTGAGAAAAGAAATCAAAGGCCAACTTCTAAAAGCAGGAGGAACACTTCCTAAAAACCTACCTGATTGTGCTACCTGGTCAGCAGAAACCGAAGTAGAATTTGAGACTAAAGCTAATTCTTCCGAAGTAGGAGTATTAGCCACTAAAAATGAGGATGTGCGTTCTTTAAGAGAGTTATTAACCTATGGTTTAAAAGGAATGGCCGCTTATGTAGAGCATTCCTTTAATTTAGATTATGAAAACAAGAGACTTCATGCCTTTATACAGAAAGCATTAGCTACCACAACGAATGATAGTCTTTCTGCTGATGATTTGGTTGCTCTAGTATTGGAATGCGGCAAATACGGAGTGGATGCCATGGCTTTATTGGATAAAGCAAATACTGAAACTTACGGTAATCCGGAGATAACTAAAGTAAATATTGGTGTAAGAAATAATCCAGGGATACTAATTAGCGGTCATGATTTAAAAGACATGGAAGAATTATTGGAGCAGACCGAAGGAACCGGAATTGATGTTTATACTCATGGTGAGATGCTACCGGCTAATTATTATCCTGCTTTTAAGAAATACAAAAATTTTGTGGGAAATTACGGGAATGCCTGGTGGAAGCAGAACGAAGAGTTTGAAAAATTTAATGGCCCTATACTTATGACTACTAATTGTCTTATTCCTCCCCGGGATAGCTATAAAGAACGAGTATTTACCACCGGAGCAGTTGCTTATGCAGGAATGAACCATGTTCCGGATAGAAAGGATGGTAAACCTAAAGACTTTTCTAAGATTATTGAAATGGCGAAGGAATATTCTTCTCCTATCGAAATTGAAAAAGGAGAAATCATAGGAGGATTTGCCCATAATCAGGTAATTGTCTTGGCAGATAAGATAGTAAAGGCGATTAAGAGCGGAGCTATCAAAAGATTTGTCGTAATGGCGGGATGTGATGGAAGGATGAAGAGCCGGAATTACTATACCGAATTTGCGGAAAAATTACCTAAAAATACAATTATCCTGACTGCAGGATGTGCTAAATTCCGTTACAATAAACTTAAATTAGGGGATATCGATGGCATTCCCCGGGTGCTTGATGCCGGGCAGTGCAATGATTCCTATTCACTGGTAGCCATTGCCTTAAAATTAAAAGAGGTGTTTGGTTTGGATGATATCAATGAATTGCCTATATCTTATAATATCGCCTGGTATGAACAGAAAGCTGTTATTATTTTGTTAGTTTTATTGTATTTAGGAGTAAAAAATATTCGTTTGGGCCCGAGTTTACCGGCATTTTTATCTCCTAATGTAACAAAAGTATTAGTTGAAAAATTTAATATTGGTGGAATAACTAATGTTGAAGATGACATGAAAATGTTTTTAGGAAATTAGTTATTTTTACCTTATTATTAGCCTTTACAGGGGTATTTATGTTTTTATATCCTTACTGTAAAAAATTGAGTAAGAATAAGAAAAAATAGTATGTTATAATAATACAACATAAGCAAAAGTAAACATAAAAATTTTTAAAATTGAAAAGAACTATAAAATGATAGAAGAAAAAAATTTAAAAGAAA
>JAYEGH010000221.1:0-1847 GCA_034659055.1 Candidatus Caldatribacteriota bacterium | reverse complement strand
GATGATACAAAAACTGCTGCTATTGCTAGTCATTATGCAGCAGATTTATATCATATGAAAATATTAAAATCCGGAATTCAGGACAATCAATCAAATCATACCCGATTTTTTATAATATCCCCCAACCTGTCAAGAGATAGCAGAAATAATAAGACATCCATCATTTTTGCCGTGGTGAGTGTTCCCGGAGCCATCTATAAATGCTTAAAAGAACTGGCGATAAGGGATATCAATTTAAGCCGACTGGAGTCACGCCCCAGCAAAAGGGAATTATGGGAATATGTTTTTTATTTGGATTTTGAAAAGGGTCTGTATGAAAAAGAAGCCAGAGAAGCTTTGGAAGGTATGAAAAAAAATACCACTTTCCTTAAAATCATAGGTACTTATTATTCCGATTCAAGTGTATTGGAAAAGGCAAAAAATCATATAAATGAACTTGAGAAACATCATTTATAGAATTATTTTATAGTATTTCAATACCTAAATGCATGGAAATTCCTTCATGTTCTTCAAATTACTCAATAAGCCACAGCTTATTCGTCAATAATTATGGGGTTGAATGTCAAATAATAGTCCGATATCCTAAACTCTTCCATTTTTAATATTTAAATAATAAAATAAAAGAAAGATTAAAAAAGAGTAGAAAGATTGATAAAAATATATTATACTAAAATAGGATTTTTATGCAGAACATTTTGTAATTTTAATGCGTAGTTTCTATTTATATAGATAAATTGCACATTCTTTATCAACACCTCAAGACCTGTATTAAATACTTAAAGATAGTTTTTTTCAGGGTTGCCCGATACTTCCGTTATTGGAAAACATTAAATTTTATATGAGCAACCACTTTTTATGTAATTTAAAAGGGGGTGATATCTGAAATTAATAAGCGTTTGATATTGAATAAATTATTTAATTTTTAAGGAGGTAGAATTTTACAATGAATTTTAAAAAAAGTTTTTCAATTTTTTTAATTTTAGCTTTATGCTTATTACTGTCAGCGGGAACCGCTATGGCTAAACCGGTAACAATAAACTTCTGGCATGCAATGAGCGGTTCGCGTCTTGGAGTGGTTGAATCAATTATTGACAGTTTTAATGTAAGCCAGTCTGACTTTGAAATTAAACCACTTTTTACCGGTTCGTACGCAGAAACCTTGACTAAATTTGTTGCTGCATACCCGACAGGAACAGCTCCAAATATTGTCCAGGTTTATGAAGTAGGGACACAGACGATGATAGATAGTGATGCCATAACTCCTGTCTATAAAATTCCTGAAATTTTAGGTGAGACTTGGGATTGGGCACAATATGTTATTCCAATTACTCATTACTATTCTGTAGATGGAAATCTTTGGTCAATGCCCTTTAATTCATCAACAGCTATGCTTTATTATAACAAGGATCTTTTTAAAGCAGCCGGACTTGATCCGAATAAACCGCCTACAACATGGAAAGAGATGGAAGAATACGGAGAAAAGATTTTGGCAAGCGGAGTAGTAGACCATGCTTATTCCACTGGATGGCCTGCGTGGATTTTTGAGCAAATGTTGGCTTACCATAACCAGCCTTATGCCGATAGTGATAACGGACGGGGTGGATTAGCAACAGAAGTGGTTTATAATAAAGAATTTGGATATAAAGTATTTGAAACTTGGACAAGGTTACACGAGAAGGGAATTTATATCTACGGTGGGGCAGAGTATTCCGCTAATTCTGCTTTTAAAGCCGGTCAAATAGCTATGCTCATTCAATCTACTTCATCTCTGGCTGGTATTCTTAAAGCTTCCGAATTTAAAGTTGGTACAAGTTTCTTACCGCGTTTTGAAGGTTATCCAGTAGGAA
>JAYEGH010000220.1:0-9587 GCA_034659055.1 Candidatus Caldatribacteriota bacterium | reverse complement strand
TCGATGGCTGGGTAGTGGTAGATTACAAAACTGATCGTCCGCAAAACCAGAAGGATTATCCAAAATTGACAGAGGTTTATCAAAAGCAGATTGATATTTATTGTCAAGTATGGCAGGAAATCAGTGGAGAAAAAGTAAAACAAAGCAGCATATATTTTGTTAAATGAACACAGGGGACGGTTCTCTGTATTAAAAGATAAAAATATAATAATATGATATAATGTTGTGAAATGGAAAATTAATTAAAGGTAGAACGAAGATTATTATGCCAAGAAAAGCTCGAAAATTAAGTTCAACAAATATTTATCATGTAATGATTCGTGGCAATCGGAAACAAGATATATTTCTTGATGACGAGGATAGGTTCAAGTTCTTAAAAGTTCTGAGAAAAGTAAAACAAAAAAAAGAATATACACTTTATGCTTATTGTGTAATGAATAATCATGTCCATCTATTAATTAAAGAAAAGGATGAACAACTTTCTCAGACAATGAAAAGAATAAATGTAAGCTATGCTAACTACTTCAATAAGAAATATAGGCAGGTTGGCCACCTTTTTCAAGATCGTTTTAAAAGTGAACCCATCGAAGATGATAATTATTTATTGGCAGTATTGAGTTATATTCATAACAATCCTTTAAATGCTTTTATTGTTAAAAAATTAGAAGAATATGCTTGGAGCAGTTACTGTTTATACATTAAAGAATTACCGCAGAAAAATATTTTAATTGAGCGTGAAAATATCTTGTCTTTATTTTCTCCAGACAAAGATAAAGCGATTGATTTATTTGTTCGATACCACCATCAAAATAAGTTAGAAAAAAGCAACATTATTGAATTGCCAGAAGATAATAAGAAATATACCCATAGTTTGATTAATGAGAAAGAAGCAAAGCAATATATTCAAAATTATTTTAAAGAATATCGTTTCGATTTATCCAATTTAAGAGAAAGAAAGTATCAACCTTATAGAAATAAACTAATTAGTTATTTAAAATTAAATTCTACTTTATCTATTCGAGGAATAGCAAATATTTTGGGCATTAGCACGGTAACAGTTCAAAGAATAAAATAGCAAAATGATACAGAGAACCGTCCCCTGTATTAAAGAGAGGGTTATGGAATTTAGCTGGTTATTTTTACGAAAAATAATTGAACAATTAGTATTTCCTCCGGGATTGTATCTATTTATTATTTTTTTAATTTTTCTTTTATCTTTATTTAGAAAAAGAAAAATTGTTTTGTGGATAAGCTTTTTATTTTTAGTTTTTATATATTTTTTCAGTTCCTGGATAGGCGAATGGGTCTTGTTAAAACCATTGGAAGAAACCTATCTTCCTTTGAATGATCAAAATGAATCTGTTCAGTTGGATAACTTGAAAAATCCCGCAATGGTTATTCTGGCAGGAGGGATGGTAGAAGGGTCACCGGCAGCAGGTTCTTATGGAGCAGAAATTGGAGAGGTCACTCTTGCAAGACTTTATGGTGGATTTAAGATTTACCGAGAGCGTAATGTTGATATCTGGGTCAGTGGGGGAATGGCTCCCGGAAACCGTGGTAATGTTCCGATTGCCAAAATAATGAAAGAAGTGTTGATGTCCTGGGGAGTGGATCCGAATAAGATTATATTAGAAGAAAATTCCAGGACAACATTGGAAAATGCCAAATATACTATGGAGAAGTTAAAAGAAAAGGATTATCGAGAAATAATTTTAGTAACAAGTGCCCTGCATATGAAACGTTCTGTGCAATTGTTTCAAAATCAAGGGGTAAGAATCATACCTGCTCCGGTTAATTATATTTTTGAAGGGTTACCAAATTTTATTGATTTTTTTCCTAATAGCTTTTCCTTTGAACATAATGTAAGGGCTTTTCATGAATGGATTGGAATCATTTATTATGGTATGGGCTTAAAATGAAAAAATTAAAATATATAAAACTACACAAATTTTAAGTTCTGTTCATTTCATATAATAAAAATTGCATAGATGATAATTTTTATTTATTAATTAAAAAATGTAAGAAATGAGGTGAAATTTACTTTAAGATGAGAATCCAGATAAAATATTTAAATGGTATTCGATTTAAACGTTTTATTGCTAACTCTACCTATCGAATCAATCAAATGGAAAAGTATCTAAATGAAATTAATGTTTTTCCGGTTGCAGATGGAGATACCGGTACCAATATGGCAGTTACCATGAATAGCATTATGGAAGGTGTAAAAAAATGTAAAAAATCTTCTTTTGCAGAAGTTAGTTCTGTAATAGCAGATTCAGCATTAAAAGGTGCGCGGGGTAACTCCGGAGCTATTTTAGCCCAATTTTTTCAAGGCTTAGCAGAAGCAACTCGGGGTAAAGTACGTCTCTCAACAGAGGTTTTTGCTAACGCTGCTGTTAAAGCTGCAGAACAAGCCAGACTTGCTATTTCCAATCCCCAGGAAGGAACCATTATTACGGTAATGAAGGATTGGGCAAATAATCTTATTGAACATGCCCAGCATACCTCTGATTTTGCCGATCTTTTTAGAAAATCATTATATAAAGCAAGGGGTTCTTTAGCAGAAACCCCAAACAAACTTGCAGCATTGAAAGAGGTAGGCGTAGTTGATGCTGGGGCACAGGGTTTTGTTAATATAATAGAAGGGTTGGTAAATTTTATTGAAAATGGAAAAATTAAATCAAAAAATATAATTACTTCTACTACCTATAGAATAAAGAATTTTAATATAGACAAAATTACTTCTGAGATTAATTTTCAATTTTGTACTGAATGCCTAATTGAAGGAAGCAATATACATAAAGAAAAAATTAAACAAAAATTATCCTTATTGGGAGATTCTTTAGTTATTGCGGGTTCTAAGGATAGAGCACGTATACATATTCATACCGATAAACCGGAAGAAGTTTTTACTGAATTATCTACTTTTGGAAATATAATTGAAACCAAAGTTGATGATATGCATAAACCGCATACTAAAATCAAACTCAAAACTAAAAAAAGTATCGGGTTGGTTACTGATTCTACTTGTGACCTGCCACCAGAAATAATAAAAGAGAACGACATCCAGGTCGTACCTATAGTTATTCAAGCAGGGGAAAGAAGTTATTTAGATCAGGTAGACATTAAGCCCAAAGATTTTTACTATCTTTTAAAGACATCAAATAAAAAGATACTTACTTCACAGCCGCCCCCTACATTTTTTAAGGAAAGTTATAATAATATTGCACAAAAATATGAATCTATAATTTCTTTACACCTTTCAGAAAAACTAAGTGGAACGATTCAAGGAGCTCGCATTGCCGCCAAAAGCACAAAATATAATAATAAAATTTATATTGTTGATAGCAAAACAAGCTCTGCAGCACTGGGATTGTTAGTTTCCGAAGCTGCCCGATTGATTAAAAAAGGGCTTAAAGTGAAAGAAATTATTGCTAAGCTTAAAACCGCAGCTGATAACACAAAGATATTTATTAGTATTCCAACTCTTAAATATCTGATGCGCAGTGGCCGTCTAAACAAAACTAAAGGATTTTTAGGCACGATTCTTAATTTAAAGCCTATTATGACTGTTGATAATAACGGATATATAGTGGAGGCCTCTAAAGTAATCGGACAAAAAAAAGTTATTTACAGAACCCTGGATTTAGCGATTAAATTTGCCAAAAACTTTAAAAATCCCTGTTTTTCTATTGCTCATGTTGCAGTACCGGAACTTGCACAATGGTACCGCAAAGAAATACGTTTCCGTTTTATAAATTCCCCGGAGGCAATGATTGCCGAAGCATCTCCTGCCCTAAGCGCTCACATTGGTATTGGTGGAGCCGCTATCGCAGTTTTGGGAAGAGATTAGAAAATAATTAAATTATCTGAATAAAATACGGCTATTTTTAAATCATCTTTATTTTTAATCTCTTTATGCTGAGAATGTTCTATATAATAAAAACTTGATACTTATAAAATATACTTTAATTATTAAGGAGTTAGCACAAATATGAAAAAAATATTGAAAAACATTTTAGATTATCTGGATCCAAAAACAGATTATGCTGATGTAAGATTTGTAGAGACTGATAATGAAAATATTGAAGTAGAAAATGGAGTATTGTCTTCTTATAATGTTTCAACAGATAGAGGGGTAGGAATACGGGTCTTGGTTAACGGTAGCTGGGGATTTGCAGCATCAAATAATTTAGAAAAAGGATCTCTGCAGGAGACAGCAGCTAAAGCCCTGGATATTGCTCAAGCATCTGCTTTAGTTAAAAAGGAAAATATTAAACTTGCTCCGGTGGAAAAACATATTGCTAATTATGTTACCCCCATTATTAAAAATCCTTTTAAGATAAGCTCTACCGAGAAGATAGAACTTTTAATTAAAGCAACAGAATCAATGTTAAAAGATAAAGTGAAGAAAAGTGAAGGTTTACTTAGTTTTTACAAAACCCATAAAATATTTGTATCTACCGAAGGCTCTGAAATTGAACAGACAGTTTTTGAATCAGGTGGTGGAATTGTTGCTTATGCTATTGGTGAAGAAGATTTTCAAAAACGTTCTTATCCTTCAAGTTTCGGAGGGGATCATGCTACTTATGGTTATGAATTTATCGAAAAGATGAAATTGAAAGAAAATGCAGAAAGAATTGCTGGAGAAGCCAATGAATTGCTGTCTGCACCTTTAGCTCCAACAGGGACAATGGATATTGTTCTAGGAGGAAGCCAGCTGGCTCTTCAAGTTCATGAATCCTGTGGACATCCGGTTGAATTGGATAGAGTGCTGGGAAAAGAGATTAGTTTTGCAGGAGGAAGTTTTTTAACCCTGGACAAACTGAATAATTTTATTTATGGGAGTCCCGGGGTGACCATAGTAGCCGATGCCACAGCTCCCGGAGGATTAGGCACTTTTGGTTATGATGATGAAGGTGTTCCGGCGAGAAAAAGTTATCTGGTAAACAAAGGGAAATTTGTAGGATATTTAATGTCACGGGAAGATGCTTTTAAGCTTGACTTAAAAAGTAATGGTGCTGCCCGTGCAGAAAACTGGAACAGAATACCTCTGGTGAGAATGACTAATATTAACTTGCTCCCGGGAAATTTGGAGTTTGATGAACTTATCGGAGATATAAAGCAAGGGTTATATTTAGATTTTAATAAGAGTTGGAGTATAGATGATAAGAGATTAAATTTTCAATTTAGCACCGAGTTAGCCCGTGAAATAAAAAATGGTAAATTAGGTAAAATTTACAAAAATGCAGTATATCAGGGGATTACTCCGGAATTTTGGTTGTCATGTGACGGGATAGGCAAAAAAAAGTATTGGCATATCTGGGGTGTGCCTAATTGCGGCAAAGGGCAGCCGGGGCAGACAATGCATGTCGGGCATGGTACCTCACCGGCTCGTTTCAGAAACATTAAGGTAGGTGCTTCAAAATGAAAAACATATATTTTTGGAAAAATTTTATAGAAAAGGTAAAAAAGGATTTTAAAGGTCTTGATTTTGAGATAGTAGCCATGGAAAACAGCAGCGAACTTACCCGATTTGCCAAATCATATATTCATCAAAACGTAGCGGAAACTGATTTAAGTATAACCTTTAAAGTAATCAACCAGAATAAGGTTGGCGTGGTAAAGGTTAACAGCTTTGATGAAACAGTTATTTCCGAAGGAATAAAAAGAGCTATTGGATTAAGTAAGATTGTTCCTGAATTAGATTATCAATATTGCCTGGTAAAACCTCAAAACTATAAGGCAAAGAGTAAGAGTAGTTTTTATGAGAAAACCGCGAATTTTACCCCCTTGAATCGAGCTCAACAGATTAGTAAATTAGTAAAAAAAGTAAATAAAAAAGAATACGAAGCTTCAGGGGCGTTTGAAACCGGGATGGAAACCATGATGGTTGCCAATTCAGAAGGTGTTTTTGCCTTTGATCGCAAAACAAAAGTAAATTTTAACAGTATTATTACAAAAGATAATTCAACCGCTCACCATTCTTTTATAAGTAGTAATATTGATCATCTTGATATCGAGGGGATAAGTGATGAATTATTGGATACCGCATTAAGAAACGTTGATCAAGTGGAGATAGAACCCGGAATATATACGGTCATTCTTTCACCTGAAGCAGCTGCAGAAATTTTAAGTGAAGCCGGTTATGTGGGTTTTGACGGGAAGTTGATTATGGAGGGAAAGAGTTTTATTTCCGGAAAACAAGGTAAAAAACTATTTCCAAAATCAATCACCATATCCGATGACCCTGATGAAAAATGTACTATACCCATACCTTTTGATTTCATAGGATATCCTCGAAATAAAATTGAACTCATCAAAGATGGGGTAATTATTGACGGAGTATATGATTACCTTACTGCCTTGAAATATAATAGGAGGTGTACCGGGAATACTTTGCCACCGGAAAATGCTTCAATGGGAGCTCTCCCTTTTAATTTAGTAATGAAAGGTGGGGAGTATAGCTCGGAAGATATGGTTTCAAATACTAAAAACGGTATTTATATTAACCGTTTTCACTATGTAAATGTACTTAATCCGATGAGTATAGAATTAACCGGGATGACCAGAGATGGGACATTTTTAATAGAAAATGGAAAAATAACCAGAGCGATAAAAAATATGAGATTTAATGTGAGTGTAGTGGATCTGCTGAAGGGAGTAGATATGATTTCTCGGGAACGTAAAACTAAAGCGGGACTTGTGGGACCGGTAGTCGCTCCTTATCTTAGAACAAATAATTTTACTTTTAGCAGTAAAACAAGTTTTTAAAATACTGGTAAAGGGGACGGTTCTCTGTACCACAGAACAACCGTCCCCTGTATTACTTTTTATTTCACTGAAGCGATAAAAATATCTCCAATGGATAAGAGTTCATCTTTTTTTAGTTTTCTTCCCCGAGATACATTTTCGAAAATTGCTCTTCCCAGAGCAGCAACCATAGAATATAAAAATATATCTCCCTTTACTTTTTTGCCGGAAGATAAAATGACTTCTCCGAACAGGTCGCCCGCTTTCTTCTGTCTCTTTCTTAATTTTTCAAATAGTTCATTTATCTTTTTCTTGCTATCATTTTTTTGCATAAAATCATATCCAATTCTTTGCATAATAATAAAGATTTTAGAATTTTTTTCTACAAGGTTTATGTAAAAATTTACTATCATTTTAATTCGTTGTTTAACATTATTTTTGGTAGAAATTATTTCGCCAATCTTTCCAAAAATATTTTCTATATTCAGCTCAACAACTTGTGATGCTAAATCAATTTTAGAAGGAAAATAATAATAGATAGTAGGTTTTTTTACTCCAGAAACCAAAGCAATATCATCCATTGTTGCTTCGTAAAAACTCTTTTTAAAAAAGACTTCCCGGGCAGCTTCCAATATTTTTTCTTTTTTATCCATATTTTCCATTTTCATTAAAAAGCCCACTCTCCCATTATACTTAGTCCTTCTGCCTTTTTCATTTGTCCTAGTTTTGAATCCTGGTCACCTGAAACAGAAATATAAGAAAGTGTAACTGAAAAATTATCGCTAAAATTATAACTGGCACCTATAGAATTTACCATACTTTTGTCCTGAAGGCTGATTATGCCTAAATACTCGGGAGTAAACTTGCTGTCTTCTAATTCTTTTCTGGCATTTAAAGAAATATAAGAAGAGCATTTTTCTCCTTCCTCAAAGACAAAACCTTGGATAAAGTTAATATTAAAATAAAGGTCAAAAGAGGTAGTATAATCAGCGCCGATTGCTGCTTTTAAATAAGGGTCTTTTAGCATATCTTCACCCTGAACTTGCCAGGGTTGGGGGGTTATGTAAGCCAAATCACCTCTTAAAGTGGCTCCATCAATACCGGGGAAATCTCCTTGAAATTCAAAGCCAAAAACATCTTTTTTGGGATATCCCAATTCCAGATTCAAGACCATTCCGGAATCCCCGGGAACAGGTTGCATAGTTTCCGGATAACCATTAAAATAATATCCATTATAATAACTAATTGCTGCATCAAATGAGGAGAAACTTCTACTTAATTTAAGTCCCCATACTGGTTCTTCAGGATAGTTATGAGTTATATTGATAGAATTTATATCTATTCCCTGGGCTTGAAATTGGGGAGCAAACATAGAAAGATACATTTGCTCTTCGTATTTTTTAGGCATAGAAGAAGCCTTAAAGGTAGGAAGAACTACGGCTTGCAGATAAGTAAAAACATCAAAGTAATAATTAGCATTAACTGCTAATATACCATCTTTTTGGGATATATTCGAAAAAGTCATTTGAGAGGAGGATAAAGGAGATGCAGGATTAAAATTATCCAAAGGACTAAGCATATCTGCTGAACCCCAGCTTATAATTAATTTGCCGACGTTTATATCTGAATTTGGAATAAGGCCATAGGTACCAATATAAAGCTCTTTAGGATTTATCTCAACATTTTTATCAGCAAGAGAGTCAGATGTGTATTCAATTGTCAGGTCTCCTTCTATAAAAATTTCATAAGTAAAATCATGGAAAAAGCTCAAGTCTAAATTTACATTATTTCCCAATTCTTCTTCGGTGAAATTATACTGTCCGGAATAAGTTAAATCTCCAGAAAAATCTAAAGCATAAGCAGAAACCGAGAACAACAAAATAATAAATACTATCAAAAAAATATTTTTTTTCATAATTATATTTCCTCCTTATTATTGTTAACTAACTAATGTTAATTTTAATTGGCCAATTCGTAGGACAGACATCTCTCCTGTCCTACAGTTCCTATCTCGGGCAGACACAAGGTCTGCCCCTACAACTTATCTCCTGAATTCCGATTCCCTCTTTCATAACTATACGCTCTACGCTATTTGGGCGTATACAATACGCCCCTACTTATTACTGTATTACATATTACTCTTTATGGGCAGACACAAGGTCTGCCCCTACGACTTTTTCAATAATGACTAATTTATTTTGAATTTATTCCCTGTATTTTTCTTTCTCTTTCTTTTCTTTGCGAGATACTATTCACGAGATACGAGATACAATTTTATCCTCTGGTTCTTGAATTCTATTTTCCTAACGCGATACGCGATACTCGATACGCAATACTATCTCTAAAGTCTTGGTTTCTTTAAGGTCCTGATACTAAAGAAGCTGGATGATAATTCTATATTATATTCTATTTCTTTTATTACTATTTTAGTTTTATCTTCTTCTTCCATATCGGTAAATTCCATCTCCATAGGTGTAATATTACCTTTATCATCAATTTTTATTTTATTGATAGTTAAAATTTTGGTTAGTTTATCAGCTGTTTCGTAAAATTTTATTTTTTTAGAATAAAATTTTTCTTTATCTATATGAAGAATAATTTTTTCATAAGAGGTATCTTCTTCATTCGGCAAAACTTCTACTTTATAGTCATTTTCTGTTTCTTCCAAAAGTGTTTTTTTGTTTTCTTCGTCTTCGTAATTCATTCCCATATCTTCATAAGAAAGGCCCGTTCCCATAAATTCATCACCTTTCGAAGACCCGGCAATTCTTCTGGGCCTATTATAGGCAGGCATATATAGATATATTTTTTCGCCATCATCAATATTTAGAAGA
>JAYEGH010000219.1:0-1870 GCA_034659055.1 Candidatus Caldatribacteriota bacterium | reverse complement strand
TATTTCTACTACTATTTTGGCGTTCAAGTTATTTACCCAGGTTTGGGTAATGACTAAAGGGGGTCCCCAGGGAGCCACGAAAACTATAATTGTGTTTTTATATGAGGAAGGTTTTAAAATGCTTAGAGTCGGGTATGCTTCTGCTATCGGGGTATTATTTTTCCTGATTGTATTGGCGGTTTCATTGATGCAAAGGGTATATTTAAAGGAAGAAAGGGCGGTAATGTAAAGTGACAGGCGCTAATGCTAAAGTAAAAAATTCTCAAATATTTTCCTACAAATTCCGCAAGAATATTTCTATAATTCTCAATTATTTATTATTAATTGTAATTGCTTTATTCTTCCTATTTCCCATAGTTTTTATGTTTGTGAGTTCTATTAAGAACAATGAGACCCAGATTATAAGAGATATGAGTAGTTTATTAGCTTTTATTCCTCATGGAGAGTTAGGATTTAAAAATTATTTTGATGTATTTAGGCAAATGCCTTTTGGACGTTTTATGTTTAACTCAGTTTTTATTGTAAGTAGCACAGTACTTGGAGGGCTTGCACTGAACAGTATGATAGCTTATGCGCTTGCTCGACTAAGCTTTAAAGGTAGAGTATTTGTAGTTTCTTTTATTATTACTCTGATGATTATTCCTCCTGAAGCAGTGGTTATACCCTTATTATTAATGGTAAATCAAATTGGTTGGTTAGATAGTTATCAGGTTCAAATTGTACCTTTTATTGCTGATGCTTTTTCTATCTTTCTTTTCTATCAATTTTTTATTGGTTTGCCTAAAAGCCTGGATGAAGCAGCAAAAATAGATGGAGCCAGTCCTTTTCAAATTTATTTGAAAATTATCGTTCCTTTATCAAAACCAGTTTTTGCTACAGTTGCTATCCTACAATTTCTTGTTCGCTGGGGTGACTTCCTCTGGCCACTTATGGTAACCCGTGGTTATGAATATCGACCATTACCTGTTGCAATTCAACAATTCTTTAGCCAGGATCCAAAAGTATGGGGAGACATTTTTGCTTTTTCTTCTATGATCACCATTCCTCCGCTAATTATCTTCTTGTTATTTCAAAAATGGTTTATACGTTCAGTTGCTTCCAGCGGTGTTAAAGGATAACAAATTTGACAAGAACAAAAAATATTTACGCAAGTCAATAAAAAATTTGTAACTTTGCCATTTTATGTAATATTATTGTAACAAAAGTCTCATTATTTTAATAAGAAGAAAGGTATTTATATGTTTTATTCACCAGAAAAAAAATATCTGTGGGATTTTTGGATAATCAAATCAAACGGATATTATCATCTGTTTTATTTGCAAGCCCCGAGGAATCTGCCATCTCCGGATGATAGACACGAATCTGCCTCAATCGGTCATGCAATTTCACTAAATCTATATGAATGGGAGGAAAAAGGAACAGCCCTAAAAAAGGGATCTAAGGGTACATGGGATGACATTTCTCTCTGGACCGGTTCAGTCATTAAAAAGGATGATTTATTTTACATGTTTTATACTTCCCGTTCCAGTCGGGAAAATGCCAAAATCCAGCGTATCGGTATAGCTGTTTCAGAAGATCTTGAACATTGGGAAAAACATAAAGATAATCCGATTATTGAAGCCGATTCCAAATGGTATGAAACTTTTCAGGTTTCTGAAGATGGATTTGAGCACTGGCGGGATCCATATGTAATCTATAATCCTCAGGAAAAAATTTATTATGCCTTTATCTGTGCAAAAGTTAATTATGGAGAATCTCAGGGAAGAGGGTGTATTGGTCGAGCAAAATCAAAGGACCTTCTACACTGGGAAGTAATAAGTCCTGCAACCAGACCGGGTAAATTTAAAGAGATGGAAGTCCCAGATGTTCA
>JAYEGH010000218.1:0-1871 GCA_034659055.1 Candidatus Caldatribacteriota bacterium | reverse complement strand
ACGTGAGAGTCGTTGACGAGTCAGGCGAAGATTATCTTTATCCAGAATCTTATTTTATCTCCGTACAACTGCCTATAGAGGCGCAAGAAGCCTTGCGCGTAGCAAGCTAAATAAAGGTCGGCAAATCAGTAATTCGAGGCGAGAAGACAGCAAAAGCTAAAAAATATTCGCTAACCGGCAAATAAGTTTATAAGTTAAGTACCGAAAACCCAAGTACAGCTCTCGATGCCAAGTTATTTTACTATTTAAGGACGTCCCTGTTAGCCCCCTATTTAAGGACGTCCCTGTTAGCCGTGGTAGTTTACCGAAGAAGATTATTCTTAAACGTTTTTAGAGGATATTAGACTGCAAATAAAAATGGAATCTTACGCTTTTCTGGTCGTCTTCCCTATCCCCTAAAGGCACGCCAAAATTAAACCTTCCTGTAAGATATTTTGAAAAGTTAATATTAAGCCCAAATCCTACGCTGGTGAGAAAATCCTTGTGGTCGATGGATTCACCGGCGCCTTTATAAGGAAACGCTCCACCATGATCAACAAAAACAAAACCTTTTACCTTATCTCCCGGAGTGAGAGAATACATGAGTTCCGCACTTAATAGGTAGCCGTCATCACCAATTAACAGCCCTTCAGAATAACCCCTAACTGTTGATTGTCCACCTATTTGAAACTGTTCAGAAGAAGGGAGCAGAACGGAATCTGCTATTTGACCACTACCTCTAAAGACTGCAACAAGGCCATCTTTCAGTCTTTGCAATCTGGTACACCAAACATTGTATTTAAAGAAATTTTTATCATCTCCGTAATTATTACGTCCTTGAGTGATCTTATGGCTACAATACCAAGAACCATGATCATCAAAAGATTGGAAATCACATCCCAATATAAAACTCCTCACTTCTGTCTCGAAGAGCGTTACATCGGCAAATTCCGTTCTTGATCTCTTTTTGTGAAATCCAATAAAACCGTCTAATTTAAACCGAGGCTTAACAATAAATGGATGGCTCAAATTAATGCCCAGGTCATAGGAATCCCCACCAATATCGAGGTCTTCAAGTGGACCGGATTTGACCTTTATTTGATTGTAGCCATAGGTTGCGCCAAGCCGTGTTCCTTGGGTATCAATGGGAAAATCGTAAGATGCAGACCCAGAAAGAGTCCCATCTGCCGTAAGAGCGCTGATGGTTAAAGGGTCCCTGTAGCCCAATAAACTGCTATCCTTTACAAACAGGCCTAAACGCTCACGACCAACAGCCTTTCGTCCCGCATTGTCAAGGAATAAAGACATATGATATTTCTGGGGTTCTTCAGTCCTCAGGATGCAATCAGTTGTCCCGAATTCTTCCCCTGGTTTTAGTTCCGCTCTAATCTTTACGTCATTTACCCTGTTAAAAAAAATTATATCTCTTTCCAGGTCATCCAGCTTGATAAGATCCCCGCTATTAAGAGAAATTCTTTTTTTGAGAAATGAGTCCTTAGTGGATTTATTGTTTTCTACTAAAATTTCCCCGACATGCGCTTCAATCAGCCGGATTTTAATAATTCCACTTTCGACCTTTTGGCGAGGAAGGATTGCTTTGGCAGCTATATAATTTTTTGTTTTGTAAAGCTCATTTATTTTCTCTACAATTTCAAAAAGAACTTTAATGCTCGCGCTTTTACCCTCATATTTGTGCGTTATTTGCTGTATTTCTTCTATGGAAAGTATTTCTGAACGATTCGTTACAATTTTATTAATAAAAATGACCTTTCTATCATCCTCCGGTACTTTTTCTACCTCTTCTTCCGGTTTTTCTATTACCTTTTCCTTTTCTATCTCAGGCTTCTTTTCCTTCTTTAACTTCTTTTCCAGCCTGTAATATTCCATTGTCT
>JAYEGH010000217.1:0-1871 GCA_034659055.1 Candidatus Caldatribacteriota bacterium | reverse complement strand
AAAAAATGAATGATAAACCGCCATCTATTCAGGAATGGAAAGACTTATATGAAGCTGCCATACAATTTAAGAAAATGAAATGTTGGGACTGGATGTGGGATACTGATATATTTGGAGTACAAAACCCGGTAAACGGGGAGATTGGTTATTGTTGTGTCATGGGAGGAGCAGGTGAACATTTTGCCTTAGCTGTATATCAAGGTAGTGAGGGTTTATATGGATACTTATCACTTCAATCGGGAATAAAACCAAGTCTTCAGGATATACTTAGTCTTCAAAAATTACTTATGGCTTCCTTTGAAGATAGAGATATTTTACAAAAAGAAGATATTCGCTTAACAAAAAAAATTGGTTTAAAATTTAGCGGATCTGATTCATGGCCGTTATTCAGGAGTTATCAGCCAGGTTTCTATCCCTGGTATTTAACCGGTGAAGAGGCAAGATATCTAACCTTATGCCTATGGCAGGCAATTGATGTCTCACTCCGATTTAAGGATGATCCAAAAAAGCTCACTCCCTCTACGGGAAATCGTTATTTGGTTCGAGTCCCAAAAAAGAATAAAACAGGACTATCCTGGAGAGATGTATGGATGGAGCCATTCCCTCTGGAAAAAGCGGAAATTATTGTAGAACCTGTCGATGAGATTCGTTTGGAAAAAATAAAGAGAAGAATTCCTGATCGCCAGGGTGTTTGGGAGGTTGATTTCTTTTACTATCCAAATCCAATAAGAGATAAAAAAGAAAGACCTTATTATCCTTACATAACTTTATGGGTAGACCAGTATTCAGGGTTTATATTAAGCCATCACTTAGAAAAGCCCGCAGAATCCATGTCTGAATTTCGAAGAAATTTCTTAAAACTTGCAGAAAAGAGGAAAATTCTTCCCCGGGAAATATTGGTAAAAAAAGAAGAGACCCTCAAACTGCTTGAGCCTATTGTTTCCAAGCTTGGAATTAATTTAAGAAAGGTAAAAAAGTTGGAAATGTTGGAAGAAGCTCAGGCGAGCATGCGTGGTTTCGCCGCAGGTGATTAATTATAGCAAGTATTTAAGTATTTTTTCTTCTTTTCCCTCGCCCTTGAGGGAGAAGGCAGCCTTATGTAGTAGAATAAATGACTGCACAGGGTAAAAGAGAGGATAAAACATCTTCTGTTATTGCGATGGAGCGCAGCGACTGCGGCAATCTCGTATTATATTGTCATTGCGAATCCTGATTTATCAGGGTGCGGCAATCTCGTATTACCCATGTCATTCCCGCGTCCCTCTATGTCATTCCCGAGAAGCCTGTCCTCGACCCCGATCGGGGAGCGGGAATCCATCTTTTTCCTTATTGTATTTTGCATTTTCTTTCCCTTTCTTTTCTTTTCTTCCGGCTAACGACTATTCACTATTCACTAACGACTAATCCATTGCCATTAGTCTTTGTCTTAGAGCTTTAAAACGTTTTGCTGCTTCTTCACGGGATAGAATATTATCCCCCTCACCCTGACCCTCTCCCTCCAGGGGAGAGGGAATTTGGGAATCCATCTCTTTCTTTGTTTTTTCCTCACTATATACTCGATACTTAATACTCGATACTGTTTTTACATTACTTATCACTAATCACTGTATTTGCACCTTGCACCTTGAAACTTTGAGTTTTGTTTACTTGCTAATTATTTAATTTATTTGGTATAATACAAACGAAAGAGACGAAAAAGATGCGAAAATTTGTAAAAATATGATTAGATCTAAATAATATCAGAGCTGATTATAATTTAAATTGGCAAATTATTGTGACTTTTTTAGAATAAATTTATATGATAGAGTGATATAATGAAAATAGGAGAAGTAATTAAAAAAATAAAAAAGGATGGATGGTATTTAGTGAGA
>JAYEGH010000216.1:2931-9691 GCA_034659055.1 Candidatus Caldatribacteriota bacterium | reverse complement strand
ATAAAGGAGCATAGAAAAATGAAAGAATCAAAAGAAATTATTGTGCCAATGGGAAAATGGAAAAAGACACATTCTTGTGGCGAATTGAGAAAAGAGGATATTGACAAGGAAGTAATCTTGATGGGATGGAGCCAAAGCAGAAGAGATCATGGTGGCTTGATATTTGTTGATCTAAGAGATAGAGAAGGAATTTCTCAAATAGTATTTGATCCCGAAGAATCAGTAGAAGTGCATCAAAAAGCGCATGATATTAAAAATGAATACATTATTGCAGTAAAAGGAAAAGTTATTCCCCGTTTACCTGGTGCAAAAAATCCTAATATGCCTACGGGAGATATAGAAATTAAGGCTACAGAAATAAAAATACTCAATACTTCCAAAAGCTTGCCTTTTAATATAGATGACAGGGTGGAAGTAGGGGATAATCTAAGGCTTAAATTTCGTTATTTAGATTTAAGAAGAAAAAAAATGCAAAAAAATATTATTTTAAGACATAATATTTGTATGGAAATAAGAAAATATCTTGACAGTAAGGGTTTTTTAGATATAGAAACACCTTTTTTAACTAAAAGCACACCTGAAGGAGCAAGGGATTATATCGTCCCAAGTAGGGTAAATCCGGGAGAGTTTTATGCACTCCCACAGTCTCCGCAATTATTTAAACAACTGTTAATGATATCCGGATTTGAAAGATATTTTCAAATAGTCAGATGTTTTCGGGATGAAGACTTGAGAGCAGATCGTGCTCCGGAATTTACTCAATTGGATATGGAAATGTCATTCATAGATAGAGAAGAAATATTTGATTTAATAGAAAAAATGTTTTCCAATTTATTTAAAAAAATATTTGATATTGAAATAAAAGCCCCTTTTAAAAAAATGGATTTCAAGGAAGCAATGTCTAAATATGGAAGCGATAAGCCGGATTTGAGATTCGGGATGGAATTAATTGATTTAACAGAATTATTTCATGAAACTTCTTTTAAAGTATTCCAAAACATTATAGAAAGTAAAGGAAAAATATGTGCCATAAAAGTAGAAGGATTAAGTGATTTCTCGAGAAAGAGACTGGATGATCTAACGAAATTTGTATCCACATTTGGTGCTAAGGGTTTATCCTTTGTTAAGTATAAATCGGGAGAAGAATTTCAATCTTCCATTTCAAAATTCCTTAGCATTAAAGAAATTAAAGCTATTAAGAAAAAAGCAAATGCCAAAGAGGGGGATGTTATTTTGATAGTAGCTGACCGGGAAAGTTTAGTTTATAGGGCATTGGGAAGTTTAAGGCTGAAAATGGCAAATGATTTAGGCATCATAAAACAAAATAGTAAAAAATACAATTTTCTTTGGGTTACAAACTTTCCGCTATTCGAATTTAATGAGGAAGCAAATAAATATGAATCTGTTCATCATCCTTTTACTGCCCCTACTGATGAAGATATTCCATTATTAGATAGTAAGCCTTTAAAAGTTCGTTCCAAGGCTTATGATTTAGTGCTTAATGGAAATGAAATTGGTGGAGGAAGCATTAGAATACATAATACAGAATTACAAAAAAGAATTTTTCAATTATTAGGGATAGATGATAAAAAGGCTAAGCTTAAGTTTGGATTTCTACTGGAAGCATTGAAATATGGAGCTCCGCCCCATGGAGGCATTGCCTTTGGAATGGATAGGTTAGCAATGATTTTGGCCAAAGCTAATTCTATTAGAGAAGTTATAGCATTTCCAAAAACTCAAAAAGCAACATGTCTTTTAACTAATGCTCCTTCGGCAGTAGATAATGATCAATTAAAGGACCTTCATATTAAGTTGGATTTGTAGAGCATGGGATATCGATACTATCTTAAGAATTGCTATTATTGAAAAATATTATGACATATGATATTATTAGTTTATAAAAAATAATAATTGCCCTGCTGTGATCGTGTTGTCTGATTAAGTTTTGAGCCAACACATTTAAAAAGGGATCGAGCTCTAAATGTGGCATGTATGCCTGAGATAAACCTTGCTTTTTTAAAGGCAAAGCTAATATCAAACGTTTTACTAATTGAGTAAGCGCGGAAACATAAAGCATTTAGGTAGATACCCACCTGTTTGAGGACAGGTGTCAAAACCAAAAGCACACGTCATAGTGGGGTTTTATAATTTTGACAAAAAAAGCAAATGGCTATATATTATATACGATGATAAAAAATATAAGTAGTAAAGAAGAAATAAGGCGAGTAATCTATAAAAAGAGGTGCTCCTTATCTTCAAAAGAAATTGAAAGAAAAAGTAGCAAAATAACAGAGATTTTAAGAGATACTTTGGAATTTAGAAATTCTAAAGATATTATGTTTTATGTTGCAACAAGAAGCGAAGTCCAGACTGAAGAAATAATTAAAAAATCATTATTGATAGGAAAAAATGTTTCTGTTCCAATTATGTTAAACGGATCTAATAATTTAAGTCCTTCTGTATTAATTAATTTTGATAAAGAATTAAAAAAAAGAAAAAAAGGGATATTAGAACCGGAAGAAAAGTATGTAAGAGTAATTTCTCCTGAAAAATTAGATTTAATAATATTGCCTGGAATTGCTTTTGATTATAAAGGGAATAGAATTGGAAGAGGAATGGGATATTACGATCGTTTTTTAAAGAAGATCAATTATTCTGCAAAAATAATTGCTTTATCATTTGAGATGCAAATAGTAGATAAAATTCCTGTTGATGCAAATGATATTTCAGTACATAAAATAATTACAGAAAAAAGAGTAATAAAAACAGCAAATAATATAGTAAATAAAAAGATAGAAAAAAAATAGAAAAAAAGTTACTAAAATATCTTTTTTAAAAAGATATTAAAAAAAGTGATAAAAAAAGGGAAAGGTAAAAGATTATGGTGTCAATCGAATTGAAAAAAAATGAAGAAAACAAACAAGTAGGACAAAACAAAGAAACAGAAAAAGCTGAACAAGTAGAGAAGAACGAACAAACTGAACAAGTTGAGGAAAACAAGCAAATTAAAGAAACTGAAAAAGTAGAACAAAACGAAGAAGCAGAAGAAACTGAACAAGTTGAGAAAAACAAACAAACAGAAATGCATGAAATGATTAATGAGTCTCTGGAAAAATTTAAAAAAGTAAAAAGAGGAGACGTTATTAAGGGAATTATCGTTAAAGAAAACGAAAGTGGCTATTTGGTGGATATAAAGTATAAGATGGAAGGATTTTTACCAAAAAATGAAGCATCAATATTAGCAGAAGATGCTGGCACAATTTCAAATGCTCTGGAAATAGGTGATGAAGTTTATGTTTTTGTTACTAATGTTGATGAAAAAAATGGGAATATAAGCTTATCAAAAGAGAAAGCAAAATATCTTAAATTTTGGGAAAAGCTTTCCGATGTATACAAAAAAAAGGAAAAGATCAAGGCTGAAGTAATAGAAAAAAATGATAACGGATTAATAGTAGATGTTGGAATTAAGGGATTTGTTCCAAAATCTCAGATTGAACAAAAATTTATAAAAGATGAAGATCTGGACAAATATATAGGTAAAAAATTAGATTTTATAATATTAAAACTTGAAAAGAAGAATAATAAAGTTATTTTGTCTCACAGGCAAATTGTAGAAAAAGAGCGTAAAATATTAAAAAAAGAAACATTAGCTAATTTAGAAGTTGGTCAAACAACAGAAGGAGTTATCACTAATATAACTAAATTTGGAGCATTTATAGACATTGGAGGCATAGAAGGTCTACTACATATCTCAGAAATTACCTGGAGAGATACAGGGAATGCAACAAAATTATTAAAAATAGGTGAAAAAGTTAAGGTAAAAATAATTGATTTTGATAAAACTAAAGCAAAAATATCGCTTAGCATTAAAAAACTTACGGAAGACCCCTGGGAAAATGTTAAAGAAAGATTTGTAGTAGGGGATGATGTTGAAGGCACAGTAACTAAGTTGAAAAATTTTGGAGCTTTCGTAGAAATTGAAGAAGGATTAAATGGATTATTGCACATTTCGGAGATGGCCTGGGCTTATGTAAAAGATCCTTCAGAGATTATTTCTGAAGGTGATGTACTTAAACTAAGGATTTTGGAGTTAGATCCGGAGAAAAGGAAAATTTCTTTAGGGTTAAAACAGATGATGGAAAATCCTTGGGATAAAATTGAAGAAAAATATTCTATAGGTTCAGTAGTTGATGGAAAAATCACTCAGGTAACTTCTTATGGTGCAAATGTAGAATTAGAATCCGGAGTAACAGGAGTAATTCAAATATCTGAAATTAATTGGGAATATGTAGAAAAACCATCTGATATATTGAAAAAACATATGGTATTACCTTTAAAAATTATTAAGATAGATAAAGATGCACATCTAATATTTTTAAGCAGAAAAAATACCTTACCAAATCCATGGGAGGGAATAGAACAAGATTATAAAGTAAATGATACAGTAAAAGGAAAAGTAACCAGAATGATAAATGTAGGTGCCTTTGTACAATTGGATAAAGGCATAGAAGGTTTTGTTCCGATATCAGAAATAGATTGGGGAAGAATTAATCATCCTAACCAAATATTAAAAAAAGACAGTGAATATGAATTTAAGATAATAAATATTAATAAGGAAAAATTACAGATTACCCTAAGCAGGAAAAAATTACAACAGGATCCCTGGTCAGCAGTTAAAAAGAAATATCCTGTAGGAACACTGGTAGAGGGGAAAGTTGTAAATCTAAAAGATTTTGGAGCATTTATTAATTTAGAAGGGGATATAGACGGATTAGTGCCCTTATCAGAGATATCTACTAAAAGAATAGAGAAACCCGAAAGTGTTCTCTCTGTAGGAGATGAAGTGTTAACTCTGGTTACTAAAATTGATAATCGCAGGAAGAAAATTAGTTTAAGCATTAGAAGAGCTGAAAAAGAAGAGCAAAAAAGATTTATGAAAGAATATAATAAAAAACAGAATGTAGACAAAATATTATTTAAGGATATATTTGGAGATTTATTTAATGGGAAATAACATAATTATTGAATAAGGTGGTAATGAAAAAATGCAAATACCAAAAAAGCATTTTACAAATCAAAGAATTGGAGATATTTTAGTAAAACAAGGATTGATTACTCTCCAACAATTGGAAGATTGCCTTAGAATTCAAAAAAATGGAAATAATAAAAAATTAGGTAAAATATTAGTCGAAAATGGATATTTAAGCAGTGACGAATTGCACGAAGTTTTAGAGTTTATTTATGAGACTAAATATATTGAACTCTCAAACTATATAATAGACCCGGAAGTTATAAAAATAATAACCGAAAAAATTGCTTCACAATACCATTTAATACCAATAAGTAAAAATAATGGTGAATTAACCATTGCCATGTCAAATCCTTTGGATGTACATGCTATAGATTTCATAAAAAATTATACTAAAACAAAAAAAGTAAATACACTTATGGCTTCAGAGGAAGATATCAGTACCGCCATTAGCAATTATTATGAATTAGGGGAATATGAAGACATCCTTGAGAAATTTGGTACAGATGTAGTCTTAAAAGAAGAAGGGGAAGAGGAAGAAGATTTACAGAAATTAGAAACTTTAGGTAAAAAAGCACCTATCATCCAATTGGTAAATATGATTATCGTGCAAGGGGTAAAAGATAGGGCAAGTGATATTCATATAGAACCTAATGAAATGGGATTATTAATACGATTTAGAATAGACGGAATGTTGCAAGATATTAGAGATTTACCCAATAGTATTAAATCCGCGATTATTTCTCGTATAAAGATATTATCTAAAATGGATATTGCTGAAAGAAGGCTCCCTCAAGATGGGAGATTTCAAATAAAATTTGGAAGCAGAGAAGTTGATTTGAGAGTTTCCAGTATCCCTACTGTTTTTGGAGAAAAAATTGTTTTAAGATTATTAGACAAAAGCAAAGGTCTTATAAACTTAAAACAAGTTGGATTTCTTCCAAAACAATTAGCAGTTTTCAAATCCATAATCAATAAACCTCATGGAATAGTTTTGCTTACCGGGCCTACCGGAAGCGGGAAAAGTACAACATTATACGCTGTTTTAAATGAAATAAATTCAAAAGATAAAAATATTGTAACGGTTGAAGACCCTGTAGAATATAAATTAAACAGGATAAGCCAGATACAAATAAAGCCTAAGATCAATTTAACCTTTGCCAATACCTTACGTTCAATTTTACGGCAAGATCCGGATATAATAATGGTAGGGGAAATAAGGGATGCTGAAACTGCTCAGATTGCAGTTCAAGCTGCTTTAACCGGACATTTGGTTTTTAGCACACTTCATACCAATGACGCAGCCGGTGCATTAACTCGTTTAATTGATATGGGGGTTGAACCTTTTTTAATTTCATCATCAATTATCGGTGTTCTTGCTCAAAGGCTGGTTAGGGTTGTTTGTGAAAAATGTAAAGAAGAATATACGCCCTCAGAAGAAGTAATAAGATTTATAAATGAAGAGAGAAACGAAAATAATAACAATCTAAAATTATACAGAGGAAAAGGCTGTCCTTACTGCAGAAATACCGGATATTATGGCAGGACATCTATATATGAACTAATTACTATAGACGAAGAAATTAGATCATTGATACTTTCAAAAACTTCAAGCAGTGTAATCAAAGAAGCTGCCCTCAAGAAAGGGATGAAAACTTTACTGGATAGCGGAATAGAAAAAGCATTAAGTGGAATTACCACTATGGATGAAGTAATGAGAGTTGCAGGATA
>JAYEGH010000216.1:0-2831 GCA_034659055.1 Candidatus Caldatribacteriota bacterium | reverse complement strand
TGAACTACATGACCAGTAATGAAATAAGAGAAAAGTATCTAAATTTTTTTAAAAGTAAAAGACACAAAATTAAACCAAGCGCTTCTTTAGTTCCTGCAGACCCTTCAATTTTATTGACCATAGCCGGTATGGTTCCTTTTAAGCCAATATTCCTGGGACAGATTAAATCTTCATTAAAAAGAGCAACAACATCACAAAAATGCATAAGAACCAATGATATTGAAAATGTAGGCATTACAGCTCGCCACCACACATTTTTTGAAATGATGGGAAATTTTTCCTTTGGTGATTATTTCAAAAAAGATGCCATAAAATGGGCATGGGAATTTTTTACAGATGTTATAGGATTTTCTGCAGATAAGTTATGGGTTTCTGTATATAAAGATGATGATGAATCTTTTAAAATATGGCATGATCTAATTGGTCTTCCTGAGAAAAAAATAGTAAGATTAGGTGAGGAAGACAATTTTTGGAAAGTTGGTCCTACCGGTCCTTGTGGCCCCTGCTCTGAAATCTATATAGATTTGGGTGAAGAAAAATCATCAGGCGGGGGAGGTGTAGGGATAGATGATAGATATCTTGAACTTTGGAACCTGGTATTTATGCAATACAATCGTAATGAAGATGGTTCCTTAACCCCTTTACCTAAACAAAACATTGATACAGGTTTGGGATTGGAAAGAATAGCCTCTGTATTACAAAATACTGAGACTGATTTTGAAACAGATTTGTTTCTGCCAATTATAAAATTTGTTGCAAAAAATGCAGGCATAAAATATAAAGATGCAAAAAAGAGTGATATGGCATTAAAAGTAATTGCTGATCACATTAGAGCTCTTACATTTATGATTGCTGACGATATAATGCCATCAAATGAGGGAAGAGGCTATGTCCTTAGAATGCTTTTAAGAAGGGCTTTTAGGTATGGAAAGACAATTAGTTTTAATAGTCCATTCCTTTATGAAATAGTTCCAATGGTAATAGACTTAATGAAAAAGGCATATCCGGAAATAGTTAAAAAGGAAAATGATATTTCCCGGATAATACTTACCGAAGAAAAAAGATTTCAAGAAACATTAAATAGCGGAATGAAAAACCTGGAATCTATAAAAGAAGAAATGAAAAGAAAAAATATAAAGAAACTTGAGGGTAAAGATGCCTTTAAATTATATGACACTTATGGATTTCCTTTTGAATTAACCAGAGATATTTTAAAAGAGGATGGTTTTGAGGTTGCCGAAAAAGATTTTGAAAATGAAATGAAAATTCAAAAAGAACGGTCACGAAAATCCTGGTTGGAAAATAATATTGATTCAAAAAGAGATGAAAGAGATATAAAATTATACCAGGATATTTTAAAAAATAATAGAAGAACAGAATTTGTCGGATATGACTCTGATGAAATGAAAAGTAAGATAGTTGCAATTATAAAGAATAATGAATTAGTAGATGAAGCGGAAGAAGGAGATAAATGTGAAATAATATTGGATAAGACACCATTCTATGCCGAAAAGGGAGGCCAAATAGGAGACAAGGGAATTTTTTCTTCTAATTCCAATAGTAACGATTTGTTGATTGAGATATATGATACTCAAACTCCCATTGATGGATTAGTAGTACATTTTTCTGAAATTAGCAAAGGAAAAATAAAAGTAAATAGCGAAGTAGTTGCCAAAATAAATATTAACCGAAGAAAAAATATTGCCAGAAATCATACAGCTACTCATCTTCTACAGAAATCACTTAGAGAAATATTAGGAAATCATATAAAACAAGCAGGCTCAGCAGTAAACAATGATCATCTGCGTTTTGATTTTAATCATTTTAATCCTTTATCTAAAAAAGAATTAGAAAAAGTAGAAGAATTAGTAAATAAAAAGATATTAGATGATATAAAAGTACACACAAAAATAAGCTCTTTCGATAAAGCAAAAGAAGAAGGTGCTATAGCAATATTTGGAGAGAAATACGGTGATAAAGTTAGAATAGTGAGCATAGGGGAATTTAGCAAGGAATTGTGTGGAGGAACTCATTTGAATTCTACTTCTAATATTGCAATTTTTAAAATAGTAAATGAGCAGGGAATCGGAAGCGGTTTAAGAAGAATAGAAGCAGTTACCGGAGAAAGAGCAATAAAATATATTAAAGAAAAAGAAAATATTTTAAATGATTTATCTGAAAAATTACAAACCGCTCCTGAAAAGATATTATCAAAATTTAATCAAATTGTAGAAAATGAAAATAAAAATAAAAAAGAAATTAATAATATTAATAAAAAGTTAGCTCATTATGAGATTAATAATTTAGTTGAGAAGAAAAAGGAATTTAAGGGAATAAATATTATATCGAGCAAAGTTGATGTCACAAGTAATAATGATTTAAGAAATTGGGGAGATCTAATTAAGGATAAAACTAAATCCTGTTTGATAATATTGGGAGCAAAATTAAATGAAGACAAAGCAGTTTTACTAATAATGTTAACGGATGATTTAGCGAAAAAAGGATTCAGCGCAAATGATCTTATTAAGAAAATCGCTCCTATTATTGGCGGAAGTGGTGGTGGAAGAAAAACAATGGCACAGGCAGGAGGAACAAAAGTAGAGGGGCTCGATAAAGCTTTACAAAAAATCTATGAAATAGTATAAACAGTATCTTAGTTAGCTGGTTACCATTACCCTGTTAATTGGTAAAAAAGCAGAATAAAGGAGCCAGGAGACAGGAGCCAGAATAAAGAAAAAGATGGATTCCCTCCTTCGAGGGAATGACACATGGGTAAACCGGAATCTGTCATTGCGAGGGTGGCACTCAATATTACTTGAGTGCCACCCGTG
>JAYEGH010000215.1:0-1882 GCA_034659055.1 Candidatus Caldatribacteriota bacterium | reverse complement strand
GCAGAGGAGACTGTTTCACCTGCCGGAAGATACATGGGACCCGGAGGAGCTTTGAGGGTGAAAGTAGACCCGGATAAGTCTGTACGGGTAGTAATTAAAAATCAGATAAAAGAAAAATCTACTTATAAAATAACCCCTTTTAAGGAAGGCTTACCGATAGAGGATAAAATAATTAATTCCAGTTTAACAGGGCAAAGGAAAGAGAGCGAGAAATTTTTTGGGGTGCAGCTGAAATTGGATGAGATTTTAATAGAAGTAGAAGAAGGATTAGTCATTGCTCTGGTTAGAAAAGAATATTCTTCCTTTGATGAAGTTAAGCGGGAAGAATATTTCGTAATGGAAAAAAGCGGGAGGGGATTATTTACCAGGGAAAACCGTAAATTTGTGCTTACCTTAACCGGAGACAGCCAGGGAGCAGAAAGCTCCCCGGTGAAGGTTAAATTTTACAAAGGAGAATATGAGGATATTTTAAATGAAGAGGATTTTAATTTACCCAATGGGCAGATAAAGAAATGGGAATTTAATCCCGGAGAAATCCAAACCTTTGAAGTTTCAGTAGGAGAATTAGGAGGAGTAAAGCTATTATCAGAGCAGTATCCTGCAGTTAGCAAAAAAACTCTCAGAATATTAAGTAAGAAGGAAATAAAAGAATTAGTTCAGAATTTGATTCATAAAGAGCTAAATAAAGTTAAGGCTATAATTGATTCCGGAGTAGATGTAAACATGAATATTTCCTCTACTGATTCCCTCTTAATGGGAGCCTGCAGATACAGTGATAGTGAGATGGTAAAATTGTTATTGACTTATAATCCTGATATATATTATCAGGACCAATATGGCAATAATGCCCTGACTCTTGCAGTCGGGAACTTTGATAATTATAAAGGAATGATTCCTCTCCTACTGGAAGCAGGTGCAGACCCTAATTCTAAAGTAGGTAGTCCGGGACAGATAAACTCTACTGCTTTAGGGAAGATTACCAGTAAGGCTTTACAGAGTAAAAACGAAGAAGATTATCGGATAATTGAAATGTTCCTTTCTCACGGAGCATATGTCAATCTTACTACAAAGACAAAAACCACTCCTTTAATGCAGGCTGCCTATAAAGGAGATGTGCGGTTAGTAAAATTATTTTTAGAGCATGGAGCAGATCCTGAATTAAAAGATAAACAAGGCAAGACTGCCCTGGATATGGCTAAAAAGAAACAGCATCAGGAAGTGATTGATTTATTGCAGAAATAATTTTTCAAAGAACTGTAAAAAGAATGATTTTCAAATCTTTTGTCGAATTTAAAAATATAAAGAAAAATTAAGAAGAGAGGGGAAATAATAAAATGAGAGGAATAGGTAATAAATTTGTAATTACAGTAGTAATTGCAGTACTGATAGGGTTATTTTTATTTGGAATAGGGCAGGTAGTCTGGGCAGAAAAATGGGAACCTTACCAATTTAAAGGAAATGAATATTTTGAGTATAAAATTTTATTAGAAGAAGACGGGGAGGAAGGCGAAGCTATATATATTCTGGATATCAAAGAAAGTAGTGAAAAATCTAAGAGTGGTGAGGAGGTCTTTGAAGTAAGTTATACCACCAAAGGAACCTTGACCAAAGAAGAATTAGGCCCGGAGACAGCTTTCGGCTTATGGGGTAGTTATGGAATATCCTTGAATATGCTGGTGATTAACCCAGCTTATGCCTTTTTCTTTAGCCAGATGGATTTGAAGGTAGGAGAAAAGATGAATTTCTTTGGAGCAGGGATAATAAAGGTAATAGGCAAGGAGAAGATTGCGGGAAGAGAAGGGTTTGTATGCCAACTTTTCCAGGCTGATGAAGAGGATATAATGATAGCTGAATGGGTTATTGACCCGGAATTAGCCCTACC
>JAYEGH010000214.1:0-9761 GCA_034659055.1 Candidatus Caldatribacteriota bacterium | reverse complement strand
TTTTTAAAAATTTTTCTCTTAATTCATCTGAAATCCAATAAATAAAAGGATAAGATTCAATTTTTCTAAAATCATCCTGTTGTAATGTAAAATTATGTTTATTCGCTTCATTATTTAAATAATCTTTATAAGAATTTAAAAATATATCTTTTTTATTTATTTGATTCTTATAGGGCTGAAGATTCATAAAAAATGAATCATCTTTAAAATTATTTTTTTCAAGTATATACATTGTAACATCAACGTTTATTGGTATCCGAAAAACCCCACCAATACCTAACTCTATTAATACATTGATATAAAAATTATTTAGAATATATCTTCTCATATCTTCATATGACTTAATATACATAAAAGTCAACGGATGTATCATACCAATTTTACCATTCTTATTAATTAATTCGGAACATCTTTTCAAAAAGACTGCATAAAGATTGGAATAAAATGATAAAGGTTTTTTGTAGTTTTTAGTAACGAAATTTTTAAGTTCTTTACCATAACTTCCTGAATCCGTATAAGGAGGATTGGCTACTGCTATATCATATTTATGGGAAATAATATCTGCAAAAAGCATACTGTCTTGCGTTTTGGTTTTAAAGAATTTAATACTACCGTTATTATTTTTACTATATTTCTGCAAAGTTTCTATTATTTTTCTAAAAACTTTGGTTTTCCATTCATCCCAAAAAGTTAATGTATTGTTAGACCAAAGAATCCCTTGACCAGAACTTTTTAGCTTGGCCGTTATATACTCAATTTTTTCTTCAATACGAATAAGCGAACCAAATTTATAAGCCATTCGTAAATCTTCCCAAATTTCTTTAAGCAAATTTACTGTATCGGGATGTTGGATTAATTCACTAAATAAGTTTTTCACTTTCGAATATTCTGGCAAATAAAAATCTGAAGAAACTATATTTATTTTTGATATTTCAATATTTTTATTCTTTTTTAATGCTTTAATATACAATCCCAATTGAGCTATTTGTACAGCCCGGTCATCTAAATCAATTCAGTAAAGATTGTTTTCGATAATTAACTGAGGAATATCATCTTTAGCATAATTTTCTTCCTCATACATGTCATAAAAAAGGTCAAAGGCATAAAGCAGGAAATTACCGCTACCTACTGCCGGATCAACGACTTTTATCTCTGTCACTGGCTTAGTTTTAACGATAGGTTTATCGGGAATATTTGCAATATCATGATTTTTTTTAAGTTTTTGGCTTTCGGGATGCATCTCCATCCAAAGCTTTCCTAAAGAATTATTAAGGATAAACTCTACCACCCAACGAGGTGTATAAATCTGAGAAGTTACAGATACCCAATTGTATTCAATTTTTCCCTTACTGTTTTTAAAAGATTCTCGTTTTTTACGGTTATAAGATTCATATAACCAGCCCATAATATCATCTGACTGCCAATCATTTTGCTTAATCTTATTAAATTCGTTTACAATTTCTTTTAAATCATATACTTCAGGTAATAAATCATAGAGATAGCCCGAAGAATAAAGCTGAATTTTATCTGATAATTGATTAAAAGCATAACGGATGTATTCTTTTAAACCTTCCAAAGGAAAATTTCTCTTATTAGGGTTTTGTTCTAACCAAAGTTTATGTCCAAAAGAACGGCCTGCATGGCTTGCCCGATAAGTTATCACTTCTGGTTGTAGTTGATTCGCTTCAATTACTTTGATCCCTGCAATACGGTTAAATAAAGTAAAAGAAAGCTCTTCTAATAATTTATCCCGGGCTGAAGAATAATTTCCAGTCTCTTCTTGTAAATTATTTAATATATCAGCCATTCTTTTTCTTTCCATCTGCAATTCTGGGTCAAGCTTATTTATAGATAATTGTTTATTTGGAAATAAGCCCATTTTAGATAAATTTTTATCAAAAGCATTAGTGATTTTTTCACGAATATTTTCTACTGATTCTTCTAATATCATCTTTTTCTCCTATTCAATAATTACGACATCATTGTCCTTCAAAGAATCTGCATCTTTTATTTTCTCTTGCAACATTTCTTTGTATTGAGGTGCAGTAAATTTGCCTTTTTCAATCTTTATTCTTATCTCTTTGGAAGTGATTTTATCGGGATACCTTATCTGAATCTTAGCCCTCTCTAATTCTTTTATTTTAGAATTTATATTTTGGTTTGCAGAGATTATTTCATTTAAAGAATAATGGCAAGATTCACATTTTGTGTCAAAAGATATTTTTAAATTGGTACAAATATGCTGTTTAGCATAATATATAATCTCATCTAATTTATCTAAAACTTTTTCATTAAGGTTACCTGGTATTAAGGCAACTTTTTTTCTACTCTCTTCCACTTGATTTTTTAGTTTTTCATGTTTCTGAGTCATTTTTTTATGCTCTATTTCTATTAATTGATAATATTCATCCTTTATTTTTTGATAAATCGTTTTCAGTTCTGCAAAATTGTTAGAAACAGATTTGCTGTATTTTTCTTCAAATTGTTCATTTAAAGAAAAAATACAATTATCCTTATAAACGCCTCCCAATTTTTCTAATTCCTGAACAATCTGAATTACAAATTTCCTATATGTCTTTACATTATTTAAATCAGTTTCACAAAATTTTAAAACCTTTTGAATATCATCTATAGCTTCTTTGAATTCTGGATATTCTTTAATAAATTTTTCAGCTTGATCTTTATAATTGTCTCCGGTAATTAGGGATTCAAATCCTCTTAATAAAATTATTTTTTTAGTTATTTGAGGGAAATAATTATCAAATTCATCAATATATTTCTTGCAATCTTCTATTTTGCTATTAAAATATTCTGCTAAGCTCTTAATTATATTAACCAATTCTATGTCATTGCTATTATAATCAAAAGATTTGCCCAAAATTTCTGTAGCTTGTAATTCCTTTAAATTTTCAACCAATTTTTGTTTTTGCAAAGCATTAAGAGTTGAAGTAATTGCTTTAAAAGAGGCTTTTTTGAACTCCCGAGATTTTATAAAAAGATTTAGTATATCAGCATCATTATAATCGTAAATTTTTCTACCATTATATTTAATCGCCAAACGGCCTGCTCTGATTAATACCGCTAAAACAACGAGTATAGTTTCATAAGTATAACCATAAGGAGGACCTTCAAATTTATCTTCTAATTCTTCCCCGCTAACAAAAACAGAAGATATGGCATCATTTAACTTTTCCACCACCTTTAAACCTTCGCCGATAAAATTACCATCACTATCAAAGAAAGCAAATTCTTGGTTACCCGGAAGACACAATAATAAACTTTTTGGATTTCTTGTTTTTAATATTTTTAAAGCAATGTCTCCGGTTAGTTGAAGGGGTAACCGTTCGGTATAAGTATTACGAATAATTTTTCCTTCAATTTCTTTAAAAGTATTCTCAAAATTATTTTCACTTAAATTATATTCTTCAAAATTATAAATGAGCGTCCCATTTATATAGGTTTCTTCAATTAATAAGTCTAATTCCTTTAATCTATTTGCTTTGTTGGTTGAAAAATCTTTAACAATGTGCCGTAATTTTTCATCGTCGTCATTCTGGTAACGGTCTTCCATAACACTATACCGGTATATTTCTTCAATATATTTATCTATTTCACTAAATTTATTAACAGAAGGAACTAAAGTTGCGGCATCTATATTTTCTTGTGTTTCAACTTTAATGTTCTCCAAAAATTTTTCTCGATCTTCATTGCCTACTGCATAGATACTAGCAATATTTATTTTCAAATATTTTTTTGGAGTATAATTAAGTTCGTCTCCCTGAATACTACTAATAGAAAAAATATAAGGATTATTTTCAAACGTACAATGAGATGTGGTTTTTAAAAAATACTGTTGCTTTAATCTTTCAATAAACTCTCTTTTTTTGATATAAAATTCCACATCAAGGGTTTTCATCTCTTCAATTTTATCTTTTTCTAAATCGGAGGTAATTACATAAATATTATTTTTATTCAAAAGTAAGTTTACGTCACATAGATCATTTAATGCATCATCTATTTTAGGTTTTAACTCGTAATATCCATTAAAATCATTAATATAAAGCTTAGTTATATTTTCAGAGGTAGCTTTAATTAGCGAAGATTCATTTATGAAATAAACAACTTTTAGTAACTGGGGACCATTAATTGGAGAATTGCTTTCTTTTAAGACTTTTTCTGCTTTTGTAAATTTATTTCCTAAATTACTATAAAGATGCTGTTTCGCCGCCCCATCTACCAAATTAGAAGCTGTTGCAAAATTAAATAATTTATACTCTCCTATAATTTTCAATACCGTAAAGGTAGCAATAATCATTCCACGTTCAGTAGCATGTGTCTTAGAATATACTGCTTGAATAAAATTTTGCAATAAATCAATCTGATAACTATGGAATGGATAATAAGTAATAAATTTATCTGGGTCATCGCTTTTAGTAGGAAACTTGCTTTTTAAGTTAGTAAAATCTATGATTGTGCCATTATTATTTTTATATAATTCTTCTAATTTTTTCGTTCCTTCAGCATTTTTCTTTAATAATCTTTTTTTGATAATTGTTTCTACATCCTCAGAAGATAATGGCATTTTCATTCTAAAACGGTCTGAGACTTTGTTAAATTCTTTATGGCTAACGTTGGTAATATTATTAATGACTTGGTCTAAATCTTCCTGGGCAATAGCAATGGTCCAACCTTTACTTTGAGGTAATGCCGATAGAGATTCGCTGACTCCTTCTAATTCTAAAAGGTCGATCTTGCCCAGATTAATAGCTTCGCTTACTTCATCAATAATAAAAAGGAGATGGTCTTCGGGATATTTTTCTAAATAACTTAATAATTCTTCTTTTAGCCGGGAAGCATCAAAAGAAATAATTTTATCATCATAATATTTTTTTGTTTCGTCATATTCTTTAGAGGTAAAAAATTGCGACTCTACAAGAACTTTACGCATATTTTTAGCTACTAAGATATTGTCTTTCCGCAGAATATTCCATTCATTTCCTGTAATTTTTTTTACATTTTTTAAGAATTCTGAATATTGGCCTCCAATAAAAAGACCATATTCGATATAACCAAAAACATTATCTAAAAATCCTAAACGATGTAAAAAATTCCGGAATAAAGTCCAGGCAAAGCTGTTCCCGGTATGCTGTTTGGCAATATCAAGGAAAATTACTTTATTTTGATAAGCATCTAAGCTCCGTATAGTATTTTCCAGTATATCCTGATTATCTAATCCATTTAATCTTTGAATAAATCTTTCACGAAAAGGTGTTCCATTAATCATTTTATTTTCTAAAAGATACCCGAGCATTTTCCCAAAATAAGATTTCCCCGAACCGTAAAATCCCGAGACCCAAACTCCAGTTTCCTTAATATTGCTTTTATAGTTTTGAATAAATTTATCAAAATAATCAGCAATTTTATCTGTAATAATATAATTCTCAATTTCGAATTGTATCGCTATTTCAGTTTGCTCTTCAAGATTAATGACATCCTTAATATCTTCAGAAAAATCTAATAGTAATAAATCTTTAATTTTATCCATAATTTTCTCCTCAATTATCTAATCATCTAAAATTTTTAAATAGTTATCGCGCGGTATCCGGAAGCTAATCTACAGTTTAAAAATTTAAGTTTATTTTCTTCTAAAATAACTGCTGGATACATAATTATTAAAGGTAAATTCATTCGATAAACAGCGGATTCTTCCATGATGTTTATGTTTTCTATTCCAGTACCAAATAATGCTCCAGTGCGAATTATAATCGCCATCTTATTTGTTTCAGCAGCTTTTTTTATTTCGTCTAAAATAAGGTCATAAAGGTCTTGTGAACTACTTTCAGATTTAAAAAGTTTTTCTGGTTCAGTTTTGTATTCCTCATAAGCTTCTATAAAATTATTATAACCAATAATATCAATATACTTTATGAAAAGTTCTGCTATGTCAATAAAATAAGCATCCGGGTAATCTCTTCTTACCCTGGATAAATATAATTTCTCTTCTCTTGGAGGATAAACGAATAGAATAGAATTGCCTCCATGTGCATCCATTTTTATAGAATCTTTATTTTTGCTTTTCAAAATTATCCTTAAATCATTAAACTTTTGATCGATAGTTTTGGATAATAACATCGACAATCTCCTCAAAACCATATTTTAAATTTATTTTCAAATCATATCCTAAAGTATAGATTGTAAAATAATCGACAAGTGATATTTTTTTTATACGCCCATATAGATTATCCTTACTGTAAGGCAAAATATCTAAGTAAGGATTTTTCATAATATCAGGATTTATACTTCCTAAAGATTTAAATAAATATACAAGATACACAATAGTTGGGTCATCAAGATCTAACGTGCAAAATTCCTTTCTAAATCGACCTTTGAGAAAGCCTAATTTTTTAAGTAAGGTTAAATATTTGGAAGCAATAATGTCAATAGTGGGATTAGACCAATTTTGAATATCTGGTTGTTTATCTCTCAGATCATAAAGATAAGCGCTAAATTCATCTTTAGGCACTGTTAACCGACCCGCTTTATAAAGGTTCATATATACTTTGATAGTGAGTTCATAAAATAACTGGTCATTAAAAGCAAACTGAAAATACAAGGCTATTCTTTTTAAATTTATAAAATTATTTTGAGAAAAAAGAGCATAAAAGACTTTTTGATGTTCTTCAGTTTTAAATTTTATAAAAGTTTTGGTTATTGCACTTAAAAATCTTTTCCGAGACTTCAAAGTTCTTATTCCATAAACATTTTGTTTAAATATTTCTTCATTTATATATTTTTCACCTTTGTGGTAAGCAAAGGCAAAAATTACATCATTAATTAAATTAAAATCTGGAATGCTGGCATTTACATTTATATCTGAGGTGTAAACTGGTTTAGTTTTTTTATTAGTATTAATTTTTCTTTGGTTCATCTATGGGTAAACCATCCTTTTCAAAATTAATATTTATTGTTTATTTGCAAATTCCCTTCTTTTGGCTGTTATTAACTTTATTCTTTCCTTTTTTAATAGTTCTAATTGTTCTTTTGGCAAACCGCTTGCTGATAAACCTCTCGCCTCGTGTAATGTCAGGGGGACGGTTCTACTGACATTTTTCTTACAATCTCTCGATTGGTTCCACTAAAAAAAGCTATTCTTCTTTTTGATAAACTAGATTTTCTTATCAATTGTTTAATTAAATCTTCTCTTTGCCTTTTATATTCCTTTTTATTTAAATCTTCTTTTCTCAAATTTTTCAATTTCAGATATCCATTAATATATTCTTTAACATTTCCCTCGTTTACCTCTAACTTTTTCTTTTCATCCAACTCTAAAAAATTCTTTTTGTCTTTTTCGTTGCTAAAATGAATAAATTCTTGAACTCCTTTAATTTTATCATCAGAAAACAACTCCAGTATTTCTTTTACTTCAGGCAAAATTGCCTTCTTAGCTGATATTTCAACATAGTTATGGTAACTACTCCATGAATATGTTTCCTTTCTGCATATCTCTGCTTTTTCCGGATTATTATGGACATACCTTATTACAGATAGAAGATAAGCTTCATTTTCTATGGCCTCACTTTTAAACCTATCTTGAAATACATGCCCGACCCTTTTATACTTGCAATTAAAGTAATAAGCATAACTGACCGCTATCTTTTTCATAATATCAGATATTTGTTCTTTTTCCTCTTTAATAATCAGGTGAACATGATTACTCATTATACAGTAGGCGTATAGTTTAAAAACGTTATTTTTCTTCACCTTAAAAATTGTATTAATAAATTTTTCTTTATCATAGTGATCAATAATTATATTTTTTCTCTCATTGCCCCGGAGCATAACATGATACACCCCTGCCTTACTATATTCTCTAGGATGTCTGGACATTTTATCAACTTTCATTTAAATTATTTATATCATCTTAACCTTTTAGTAAAATATTGTCAAAACAACCGTCCCCCTGATATTTATCTGTAACCAAAGAAAAAAATATGATAAAATAATTAAAGCAAAATTTACCCCCTATAAACTATTCCCAGTAATATTAGTGAAATAAAAATTACATTTTTGCAATAAAAAAATGATAAATGCTCTTAATAGACATCTCTAAAACAAGGAGGACAATAGAGGATAATAAATGGAATATGTTTTAACAACCAAACAGCTTAGCAAGTATTTTTACCAGAAAAAAGCTCTCGATAAAATAGATATCAACATAGAAAAAGGGAAAATTTATGGCATATTAGGTCCAAATGGTGGAGGGAAAAGCACATTTTTAAAATTAGCAGCAGGACTCCTTAACCCAACCCAGGGAGAAATAATAATAGATAATAAAAATCCGGGAGTCTATACCAAATCTATTGTCTCTTATCTTCCGGAAATTAATTACTTTTACAAGTGGATGAGAATAAAGGATGCTTTAAATTTTTTTAACGACCTCTATGCAGATTTTGATATGGAAAATGCAGAAAAAAATATTGAATTTATGAAACTTGAGGAAAAGGAAAAAATAACCAGTCTTTCCAAAGGAATGCTTGGACGATTAAAATTAACCCTGGCATTATCCAGAAAAGCTAAACTTTTCCTGCTGGATGAACCTTTGAATGGCATCGATCCCGTTTCCCGAGAAAAGATTATCACTTCTATTCGCGATGCTTTTAATAAAAAAAGTACAATAGTTATCTGTTCGCACCTTATTTATTATATTGAAAAATTATTGGATTATGTATTTTTTATGTCTGAAGGCCAAATCATTTTAGCAGGAGGAGTGGAAGATTTAAGAAACAAAAGAAGCATGTCTATTGATAAATTATATCAGGAGGTTTTTCAATAATGATTATTTTGCTAAAATATGAAATTTATCGCCGTTGGAAATGGCTAGCAATTAGATACGCAGCATTAATTGTTCTAGGATTTATCTTTTTCAACAGAATATCCTCCTCACCTATGCAATATGGTATTATCGCAGAATCCATGGGAAAATTTTTTTTAGTCAGCATAGTTGTATTTATCATTATTATAATTGAGGGTATAAACATGCTAAAAGAAGATCTGTATGAACCCTGTGGATACCTCACTTTTACCATACCTCAAAAAGAAAGGGTCATCCTGGCTTCTAAATTATTGTTACTTTTTATACAATTAGGGCTATGGGGAATGATTAGTATCGGGTTTGGTTCAATATTTTTTTCCAAATTGCCTTATCAGGAAATTTCCCGGGTAACAACACAAATTGATTCTTCCCTTTACCCGACAATTTTATTTATACTAACAGCATTTTTCAATTTTGTTTTGATGGTTCACCTAAGTTTGACTTTAACAAAAACTTTATTGGTAAATAAAAAATATTCCGGTTTACTGTCAATAGGTATATTTTTTCTGCTGGCGTATTTAATTGAAAAATTTTATTATGGCCCATTTTTAAATCAAATAAGGCACGCTTATATAGAATTCGGTACGGCATCAAATATTAATGTACTTTCCGGAGGTTACACAGCCGTATTTTTAAACATCATCCTTACGGTCGTATTTTTTACAGCAACTGCTTATTTACTGGAAAATAAAATAAATATATAAAGATGTCAGGGGGACTTGTATGTCAGTAGAACCGTCCCCCTGACACTTTTTTACACTTTTGGTAATTCGGCCAGTGCTTCATCAATTTTTTTCTGAGGATAGGAATAATCTTTTAGCTTTCCGGCAAAATAGGCTTCATAAGCAGCCATATCCACATGACCATGCCCACTATGACCCAATAATAT
>JAYEGH010000213.1:0-1919 GCA_034659055.1 Candidatus Caldatribacteriota bacterium | reverse complement strand
AGAAATTGATTATGTTTATTTGGATGTTCCTTACGAAAAATATGGTGGAACAAACTGGTGTCTTCCGGCCTCCGGTGCAATGACTTTTAAATATTATGGTGAAAATATTAGCCAGGCGGAAATAGCCGATGCAGTAATCAAAGATGGAACAAGCAGTGTATATAAGATGGTTAAATATGCCAGAGATTTAGGCTTTGAAGCAAAATATAATTACATGTCTATTGAGGAAATAAAAAATTTATTGAACAAAGATATTCCAGTAATTGCTGTTCAAAATTATAGTTTAACTCTGCCCTACTCTCATGCGCGAGTAATTATTGGATTTGATGAAGAAAAACAAGAAGTAATTAGTAATGATCCAACAGCCGGTGAGGATTATAAGATTTCCTATTCTAACTTTGTTGCTCTTAACACCGGAATTAATCCTGATTTCTTTAAAATAATTGTAATTTCAACAGAAGAAATTGACGTAAAAAATGTTGCAACTGTCAACAGTACGGATAATTCTTAAACAACGAATCACGAAAATATTATTAAAAAATAAAATAAATTCTAAATTCATTTGGCCTTTATCAAAAAAGGAGAATAGATGTTGAAAACAAAATATGATTATTGTAAAATATCTCCTGATAGAAATAGATATATCGTTGAATTTGGCCACAATACTTATAATGGAGATATCTTACCTTCGCCGATTAAAGTAGCGGATAGAGTTTTCTCTACTGAAAAAAAAGCTGTCCGCTTTGCCAAAAAAAATTGTACCGGTTGAATGTATAAAGAAAGAAAGTAAGTAAGGATAGTTAGCTAGTTAGCCGGTTTGCCAGTTGACTAGTTAATTTAGTCGTTAGTGAATAGTCGTTAGTATTAAAATGCAAGATTCAAGACAAGTTATAGCTGGTTTTTCAGTTAACTGGTTATTCAATTTATTAATTATTAATTAAAAATAATTTTGATGTCTGATCATGATTGGAATATGCTTATAGTAAGCAGTGGATTTCAAGGAAATATATATCAAAGTTGATATATGAAATAGAAGAGCTCCTTTATCATATTTTTTTTAATAAAGGAGCTCTTCTTCTAATAATAAATCATTATCGATGATTTACTTCGATTCTTAATATGTTTTCTTTTTCTACTCACATGTAGGTCCGCAGACATCAAAAGTAGCTTCGGTAGTTCCGTATTTTAATATTACCATAAAACTAGATTTACCGGTCCTGCATCCTTCTAAAACGATAGTAAATTCTTTGCATTCACCATCACCGGGGAGGTCATTCTCCCATTTTATACCATAGTAGCCTGTGCTCCCATCATAGCCGATTGAAGTAGATTCGGGTGAAATGCTTACGATATCAGATGCAGAAATACAGAAGTCTGCCGAGGTTTCGGTTCCAAAAATCCAGTGACTTAGACCAGCGCAGTCAGAGCCATTTAAATCGCAAATTTCAAAATGGAAAGTCGTTTGATCGTTACCACTGTCATATGTGGTCCATGATTCAACCGTGAAACAATCGTTGTAACCATCTTCCTCACAGTCATCGCAGTCATCGCATGGTTCATAGTTGATATTTACACTAGTTGTATCAGTATCACTACCACATGAATTCTCACCATCACCGGTAACTGTTAAGGTTACAGTATAAGGAGAACCGGATGAGCCTGCATATGTATGGGTTGGGTTTTGTAGAGTACTTGTACCACCATCACCAAAATTCCAATCATAAGTGAATGTACCGACTCCTGAAGCAGAGCCACTGAAAGCTACTTCTACATCATCATCTTCGAAATCCCCATCTTCACATACAAGAGTTTCAATATAAGGACCTCCTGCATCAGCAGTTGGGAGTGGACATACACAATCTGAGAAAGTAACCGATCTTGTTTTGCTTACACTACCATAAAGGTCGGGTTCAGGATCA
>JAYEGH010000212.1:0-9882 GCA_034659055.1 Candidatus Caldatribacteriota bacterium | reverse complement strand
ACCTCTTTGGTCTATCCGGGAAAATAACCCGTATTTCCAGTTTAGTAAAATACTGTAGTGACCATAAAAAGACCTGAATGCTTATATAGCAATACTTTATTTATAAATTTGGTGAAGTTGGGTTAAGCCAAAAATTGAAGAAATGATCCAAAGTGTTGAAAATATTCAAAAAACCTATGCAAAAGCTCTAATTGTAGATAGAAAATCTTTGAGAAAATTCCAACAAGATGAAGATATAATTATGGCTGAGAAGGTAATAACTGAAGCTTTTGAAACTGATATAACGCCTCTTTTATTTAAAGTAAGGGAAGAGATGGGTCTGCCTTTAGATCCTCTTGAATTTTTTAGAGAGAGTGGATATTTGGATAAGATTCAAAGGCAAAGGTAAATTTTATAGATAAAAAAAACAAAGGTAGTACCATAATTTAAATTTGCAATCCCAAGAAATTACCAATTACGAGCAAGCTTTTAAATATAAAAATAAGTATTTAAAAGAAAAAAAATCTAAAGATAGAGTATATTTCTAAAAGCCCTAATAAATATTATCGGTTAGATTTACTTACTTCATAAAATATAATTTACGGATAAGGGATATTGTCTTTAAATTTTAAAATTGCTTTTGGATATTTATTGAATTAATCTTTCCCATCTTTTTTCCGAAATATCCCTTTTGCATATTTCGATGAATTCGTCGATGATATTATTTTGTAATAATTTTTTCATCACAAGATTTTTAGAGATTTTTATTTGATGCCTGAAACCATTGCCAGGATAATGATCTTTGAAAAGCACAATATTAATGGCATCTTCGTCATAAAACACTTTGATTTCATATTCTTTTTTCCCTAAAGAGAAAGGAACTTTTTTATATAAAAGCATTCCCATGATTCATTTACTCACCATTGTTTTATAATATAAATTCTTCAGGTTCTGCATTTTTATAACTATCCTGACAGGTTTTATATGCATGGTCAATGGCATCCCATATTTTAGTTAGCTGTTTTTCGTCCCAGTTATACATTCTTTTATTGGAGCATTGAGACAAGCTTCGAAAACTGTCCAGAACCCTTCTGATCCTTCTTTCAGCCACTCGTTTGAAGCGTTGTTCTTTTGTTTCGCCTTTCATAGATAACCTCCTTATACTTACAGTATATATAATATAATATACAATATAAAGAATATATTGTAAAGCATTATATTATAAATAATGATATTAAATAATCATTATCTATAAAAAATTTATCTGAAATATAAAGTATAAAAATAATAGGGAAAAATATTTTATCAAATATTGTTTGCCGGTAACTTGCCAAATTTACCATAATGTGGAGATCTAATTATCTACTCAAATAAATTTGGTAAAAGAGAAGTTTTGCTAGATATAAAAATATATTAAGAATATATAAAATTTATTTGACGTTATTCAACTAGTAGAATATAATAAAGCAAGTTGTAAGATATGGAGGTGAAGTAAGGTGTCATTAGGACATGCTTTATTAGGTTTACTAAATTATAGATCAATGACTGGTTATGATTTAAAAAAGACTTTTGATAGCAGTATAGTTTTCTTCTGGTCTGCCCAGATGAGTCAAATATATAGGGATTTAAATAGTTTAGAGAAAAAGGGATTAGTTGAATCCGAGATTGAACCACAGAAGAAGAGGCCTGATAAGAAAGTTTATCAAATTACTGAAAAAGGTAAAAAGAATTTTTTAAGATGGTTAAATAAATTTCCTAAAAAACTTGGTGAGGTTAACAGAAGTCGATTTTTAATGCGTGTGTTTTTTTCATCGAAGATTAAATTAGATGATTTGGCTTTTGAAATACAGAGATTTAAAAAGGAAAAGGAAGAAGAAATAAAAAAAATAAAAGACATTGAAGAGATGGTTAAAAATTACAGTAAGGAAGATAAATATAAGGAAGAAAATTTTTATTGGGATTTAATAATTAGATTAGGATACAAGAAAGATACTACCGATATAGAATGGGCTGATGAATGTTTGCATTTAATCGAACAAAAGCAGAAAAATAAATAGAAATAATTAACTATTTGAATTCTACAATGAATTATAAAATAATAAATACTTTTTAACATCGTGTGCGTAGTAGGGCTTAAAATGAAAATAAAAATTGACACTTTAAAAATTTCATGATAGAGTGTTTTTAATAATTTAACAAGGGGCAATAAAAAGATGCTAATAAATAAATATTCAGCCATTTTCAACTTTAACTATTATTATTTTAGAGTCGATGTTTATGCTTTAGTATCTTAGAGATATAAAAAATAAGATACCACAGGCGTGAACATCGTTTATGCCTATGGTATCTTTATATGCATACCAAAACATATAAAGGCTATAGGTTTTTTTACTACCTATAGCCTTTTTTTAATTTATGTTAAGATATATTAATATATATCCCGGGAAAAAATATAATAAAAAGTGGAGGAAACTATGTTGGTAAGAGGAATAAGAGGGGCAATAACCGTAAATGAAAATACAAAAAAGGAAATTTTAACCGGTACAAAAGAATTATTATTAGCCATGAAAAAATCAAATGATTTTAATATTGAAGATATCGTCTCAGTGTTTTTCAGTATAACATCGGATTTGGATTCGGCTTTTCCGGCTGCAGCTGCCCGGGAATTGGGCTGGTCCGGAGTACCTCTGTTCGGGATGCAGGAAGCTAATGTCCAAAGCGGATTAAAAAAATGTATTAGAGTCCTGATACAAATTAATTGCGAAAAAAAGCAAAATGAGATAAAGCATTGTTATTTGCGTGAAGCAAAGGACCTAAGGAAAGATTTATAATAAACCGGGAGGGAGAGATTAAAATGATAGTAGTTATGAATGGTAGTGCCAGCCAGGGAGATGTAGAGAAAATAATCGATGAATTAAAAAGTATGGGACTTGATATAAATATATCCAGGGGTGAAAAGAGAACGGTTCTCGGTTTAATCGGAGATACAAGTATCCTGGAATCTTTTCCTTTTTATGCTTATACCGGAGTGGAAAAAGTACTTCGGGTCTTAAAACCTTATAAATTGGCCAGTAGGGAGTTTAAAGATAAGAGAACTACTATTCGATTAAAGGGAATTAATATAGGTGGCAAGGAACTGGCAATCATGGCCGGACCCTGTGCCATAGAAAATGAAGAACAAATTTTTGAAATTGCCGGTGAATTAAGCAGGCTGGGAATTAAAATTCTCCGGGGAGGGGCTTTTAAACCAAGAACGTCTCCATACAGTTTTCAAGGTTTGGGGGAAAAAGGTTTAAAACTCATGTCACAGGCTGCACGGGAATTTGGTTTGCTGGTCATAACAGAAGTGATGTCCGTGGATCAGGTCGACTTGATTGCAAAATATGCGGATATATTACAAGTTGGTGCGCGAAACATGCAAAATTTTATGCTACTAAAAGAATTGGGTCGAATTAAAAAACCGGTGATGCTTAAAAGAGGAATGTCTGCCACATTGGAAGAATTATTATTATCAGCAGAATATATTCTATCCAATGGAAATAAAGAAGTTATTTTATGCGAAAGAGGTATTCGAACTTTTGAGACTTATACCAGAAATACGCTTGATTTGAGTGCTGTGCCATCCTTAAAGGAATTAAGTCACTTACCGCTTATAGTTGATCCCAGTCATGGAACAGGCAGATGGAATCTGGTAGGTCCCATGGCAAAATCTGCAATAGTTGCCGGAGCAGATGGTCTTATCATTGAAGTCCATCCTAACCCCAAAGTTTCTTTAAGTGATGGTGAGCAGACTTTAAATTTTAAAAAATTTAATCATTTATTAAAGGAAATAAGCGCAATTGCCCATGTTATAGGGAGAGAAGTGAATATTACCAGTCAGGTGAAATAAGGAGGATAAACCGTTCATTGGAAATAGTAATTGAGGGCACAAAAAAAATATATGGGCAGATTTTTGTACCGGGAGATAAATCCATATCCCATCGAGCCATTATTTTTGGAGCGATTGCTCAGGGAGAGAGTAGAGTACATAATTTTTTACATAGCCGGGATTGCCTGAATACCCTGAAATGTATGTCTGCTCTGGGAGCAAGGATAGAAAAAATTAGCCATTCGGTGCTTAAAATAAAAGGAGTGGGGCTACATGGATTAAAAAAACCTGTGCATATCCTTGATGCTGGAAATTCAGGAACAACTATCAGATTATTAACCGGTCTTTTAAGTGGACAGCATTTTAATACTGTTATTACCGGGGATGACTCCTTAAGAAAAAGACCGATGAAAAGAGTGACTCAACCTCTTTCTATGATGGGAGCAAGAATAAGAGGAGAAAATGATAACCGGTTCGCTCCTTTAAGCATTAAAGGCAGTAAACTTAATTCTATCAAATATACTCTTCCGGTGGCCAGCGCTCAAGTCAAATCCGCCCTCTTAATTGCTGGTCTTTTTGCCGGAGGAGAAACGGTTATTACCGAGCCGCAAATCAGCAGAGATCATACTGAAAGAATGCTTAACTTTATGCAAGCTGATATTAAAGTTGTTTCTCCTAAAATAAAAATAACCGGGAAAAAAGTGTTACAAGGCGCAGAAATATTTATTCCCGGAGATATATCTTCAGCAGCTTATTTTTTCGCTGCTGCAATTGCAAGAAAAGGATCCGGGGTTATTATAAAAGGGGTAGGAGTTAACCCTACTAGAACAGGTATTATTGAAATATTAAAAAAAATGGGTGCTGTTATTGAAATTTCAAATTATCAAATAAAGTCAAATGAGCCAAGAGCAGATATAAAAATTGAAGGAAATAAACTGGTCGGAATAGAAATTAACAAAGAGATGATTGGTAAGTTGATAGATGAATTACCCTTGATAGCAGTTTTAGCTACACAGGCACGCGGTAAAACCGTAGTTTCTGATGCTAAAGAATTGCGGTTGAAGGAAACTGATAGAATAACTGCAATTGTTACAGAATTGAAAAAAATGGGTGCATTAATTAGAGAAAAAGAAGATGGTTTTGAAATTACCGGCCCGACCAAGTTGAAAAGTGCTGTCTGTAAAAGTTATCATGATCATAGGATGGCTATGTCTCTGGCGGTAGCAGCCTTGTATGCTAACGGTAAAACGGTGATCAAGGATGCGGAATGTATTGACATATCTTATCCGGAATTTTTTGATACATTAAAAGAATTAATCAAATAAAGGAATAAAGATGAAAACAGAAATTAACGGGGAAACCGGAATCATGGGAATTATCGGGGGAAATATCAATAAAACCCTTTCTCCATTTTTACATAATACATTGCTGAAACATTATTCGTTAAATGATTGTTATTTACCTTTTCAAATTTCTACAGATCAACTGCCGGCAGCAATAGAGGGATTAAAGGCTTTAAATATAAAAGGAGTGAATATAACTGTCCCTTTTAAAGAAAAGTCAATGGAATTTTTAGATAAAGTGGAAAATTCTGCTCTTAGAATAGGAGCAATAAATACTATTGTACATAAAGATAAATTGCTATTTGGATACAATACGGATTTTATCGGTTTTAAGAGGAGTCTTATGGAGGAAAAGGAGATAGAAATTAAAGGAAAAAGCGCAATTGTTCTAGGGGCAGGAGGAGCGGCGAGGGCCATTATCTATGCTCTCTGTCAAGAAGCGATAAAAGAAATATCCATTTTTAATCGAACTTTGGATAAGGCAAGAAAAATAGAAAAAGAATATCATGCTTTTTTCCCTGATTGTCCCATTCGAATTTTTCCCATAGGGGATAGATGTTTGCAGGATAAAATTAACCGTGTAGATTTTTTAATCAATACTACGTCTTTAGGTTCCTACCCGGATATTAATTTAAATCCTTTACCTGAAAATATTTTATTAAATCAACATCTTATTGCCTATGATCTCATCTATTTCCCGGCTAAAACATCTTTTTTAAGACAAGCGGAAAAAGCTGGAGCGAAAACCATCAACGGCGGTCAGATGCTTGTATATCAAGCAGTAGAAAGCTTTTATCTATGGACCGGTATTAGACCGGAGATGGAAATAGTTCGACAATTAATTCATAAATTCCATAGCAAGAATGCAGTGATAAGTAACCAGTGATGAGTGATGAGCAACCAGAAATAAGTGATAAGGAAAAGTTACGGGTAGATAATCGTTAGTGAATACTGAATGGTCGTTAGTTAAGAAAATGCAAAGAATGAAAATAAAAAAGAAAAAATAATAAGAAGACAGAGGACAAGATAGTATTAAGCATAGTAAATAGTGAAGAAAAGAGCAAGAGTTTCGAGTTACTGGTTAAGAAAATAGAATAAAGAAGTCAGAAACCAAGAGCCAGAATGTCCCTTTTCCTCCCGTAGGACAGGCGTCCCGCTTGTTTATTACAAATATAAAAAATAGAAATAAAGAAGTAAGAAGCAAGAAATAAAGAAGTAAAAAAATAGGTGAAAGATACAAGGTGCAAGTAAAGAAAATGGCATGGAGTGAGGGATTACACCACCCTTGTCATTCCCGCGCATGCGGGAATCCAGAGAGAAAAAGAGGAGACAGAATTCAAGAAATAGAAGTCAGAAGTCAGAATAAAGAAAAGAAATGTCATTGTGATAAATATATTCCAAATTAAGGAGAATAACAAAAAATGTTGCGTTTTTTAGATGCCGGAGAATCTCACGGAAAATGTCTGTTAGGAATCATTGAAGGGATACCCGCAGGTCTTCTTTTGGATGAAGATAAAATAAATGAAAATTTAAAAAGAAGACAGATGGGTTATGGGAGAGGAAAACGGATGAAGATTGAAAACGATCATGTGGAAATTTTATCCGGTGTTATTTCCCGAAAGACCATCGGTACACCGATAGGTTTAATGATTAAGAATAATGATTGGGAAAATGTCAGAAAACAGAGTCTATCTCCTTTATCGATACCCCGACCGGGACATGCAGATTTGGCGGGAATTACAAAATACGGGTTTGATGATTGCCGCCCGGTATTGGAAAGAGCCAGTGCCCGGCAAACAGCGATGAAAGTAGCGATTGGGTCCATTGCCCGGCAGTTCCTGGGATATTTTAAAATCAGTAGCTATAACCATGTTACAAGAATTGGAAGCATAAGCATTAAAAACGAACCGATTTTTGACGGAGAATTCAAAAGCAAAATTCAGCAGTCTAAAGTGTTTTGTATGGATGAATCCGTATCGGAAAAAATGTGCAGGGAAATTGATGAGGCCAGGAAAAATGGTGATACTTTGGGAGGAGTGTTTGAAGTAGCAGTTAAAGATGTTCCGGTTGGATTGGGAAGTTATGCCCATTGGGATCGGCGTCTTGACGGCAGGTTGGCTGCTGCCCTGATGAGCATTCCTGGGGTCAAGGCAGTTGAGATAGGAAATGGCATTGAAATTTCGGAAAAAAGTGGTTCAAGGGTTCATGATGAGATATTTATTACTGAGGATAAACAGGAAACATGTTTTAAATATTACCGGAAAAGGAATAATGCAGGCGGTTTGGAAGGCGGAATCAGTAATGGGGAAGTTATTCTTTTAAGGGCTTATTTTAAACCTATTCCCACTTTGCTTAGCCCTCTTGATTCGGTTGATATAAAAACCGGAAAAAAATCAAAGGCAATGTATCAACGTTCCGATATTTGTGTTGTCCCTGCTGCTTCTGTGGTAGGTGAGGCAATGGTAAATTGGGAAATTGCAGTAGCATTTTTAGAAAAGTTTGGGGGAGATTCTTTACAGGAAACAGAAAATAATTTTAAATATTATCAGAAAGGTATGGAAAAATGATAGAGAATAATCTGTATATCACCGGTTTTATGGGAACCGGAAAAAGTGCCGTGGGTAAAGCATTGGCAAAAAAAATAGGTAAAATTTTTATCGATATGGATAGGGCGATAAAAGATCGTCAGGGTAAAAGCATTGCTAATATTTTTAGTAAATTAGGAGAAAATCATTTTAGAAGATTAGAAACAAATCTATTGAAGGAATTAGTGCAAAGAGATGATTTGGTAGTTGCTACAGGAGGAGGGACATTACTTTTCGAGAAAAATGTTCAATTGGCAAATAAGGGGGGTATGATTATTTGCCTGTGTGCAAATCCAATGGTCATCTATCAACGGACCAAGGGAAGCAACAAAAGACCGCTTTTAAATAAAAGAGATAAATTAGAAGAAATAAAATATTTTCTGGAAAAAAGAAAAACGCAATATAATCAATTTGCCTGGCAAGTAGACACTTCAAAATTAAACGTGGAAGAAGCAGCGGATGAAATTATAAATATTTTAGAAAAAAGGGATTGTTTATAGAAAATATGTTAATAAATTTTACTGAAAAAAAAGAATCCAGAATAATAATAAAGGAAGGCATAGTCGATGATGTCGGCAGATATTTGACATCATTAAGTGAGAAGAAAGAAGTATTTATCGTAACCAATCCGCTGGTAAAACATTTGCATGGAGAGAAATTAATTTGTGGATTTTCCCGATACGGGATTCACTCAAAATTTATTGAAATACCTGATGGAGAAAAATATAAATCTTTATCTACGGCATCTGGTATTTATGATTTATTATTAAAAGAAAAAGCGGATAGGACAACTACCCTGATATCTTTTGGTGGCGGGGTTATCGGCGATTTAGCCGGCTTTATCGCCTCTACTTATATGAGAGGGATACCCTTGATTCATATTCCGACATCCCTTTTAGCTCAGGTAGATAGCAGCATAGGAGGTAAAGTGGCAGTTAATCATCCAATGGCAAAAAATATTATAGGTAGCTTTTATCATCCCCAGGCAATTTTTATAGACCCTTTGGTTCTTAAAACATTACCTTTAGAACATTTAAGAAACGGATTGGTTGAAATAATAAAGATTTCCATTATTGATTCTCCTTCTCTTTTTGAAAGACTTGATATGGTGATTCCGCGAGCACTAGATAAAGATATGGAGGTTTTAAAAACAATAATCAGTGATGCTGTAAAATTAAAAGTGCAGGTGGTTTTAAAAGACCCCAAAGAAAAAAATCAAAGAAAATATTTAAATTTTGGTCACAGTATCGGTCATGCCCTGGAAACGATTTTTGGATATCAAAAGTTAACCCATGGAGAAGCAGTTGCCCTGGGAATGGTTATAGAAACCAAAATTTCACGTTTTCGGGGAATATGTACTACTGATTTGGAAAAAAAGATTAAAAATATAATTAAAAAGCTGAACATTTCTTTTAAGATAGCACCGAAAAGTATTAACAATGAGAATATTTGGGAAACAATTGCTTTTGATAAGAAAAATAAACATGGCAGAATATGTTTTACATTACCCGAGGAAATCGGGGAGGTAAATATAATCGAAGATATAAATAAAAAGGAAGTCGTTAATGCTTTAGAAGAATTTAAAAAGGAGTGGTTGTAATGTTAAAAATTGGAATTATCAATGGACCTAATTTAAATAATCTGGGAAAAAGAGATAAAAATATTTACGGAAGCCTGACTTTAAGTGAAATCAATCAAAAAATTACACACGCAGCGGAAAAAGAAAATATGAAATTGATATTTGTACAATCCAATTTCGAGGGAGAAATCATAGATTCTATTCAAAAATTGTCATCCCAGGCAGATGGTTTAATCATCAATCCGGGTGCTTATACCCATTACAGTTATGCTATTGCTGATGCTTTAAGGGATTGCCCGGTGCAGGTTATCGAAGTACACCTCTCGAATATCTTTTCCCGGGAAGAATTTCGAAAAAAATCTGTGACCGCTCCAGCTTGTAACGGACAAATTGTCGGATTTGGTTACCATAGTTATATTTTAGCGCTTTATGGGTTGCTGGCATTGACTAAGGAAAAAGAAAAGACAAAAGGATAAAGAAAAGGGGAGAGTTAGAATGAATGAGGAGTGTGGATTTAAAAAAATAACT
>JAYEGH010000211.1:0-1921 GCA_034659055.1 Candidatus Caldatribacteriota bacterium | reverse complement strand
TCTGATGCTTTTTAGCATATTCAATCTCTCCCTCCCGGGTAAATCCCCATTCTCTTGCAGGTGCTATCACTTTTAAGTCGGGGTTTAAAGCAGCAATCGATGCTTCAAATCTTACCTGGTCATTACCCTTCCCGGTACATCCGTGCACGATAGCTTCTGCCTTTTCTTTTTCGGCAATTTCAACCATAATTTTAGAGATTAATGGTCGAGAATAAGCTGTAGCTAAAGGATAATTTGACTCATACATTGCACCGGCCTGCAGTCCTTTTAAAACGTAATCTTTTGCAAATTCTTCTTTTGCATCAACGACATACGATTTAACCGCACCCACTTTTAACGCTTTCTCCTTTACAAATTTCAAATCACTATTTTGACCTACATCGACAGCTACTGTAACCACTTCATCACAATAATTTTCCTTTAACCATTTAATGGCTATTGAAGTATCCAAACCTCCTGAATAAGCCAAGACTACTTTTTTCATTTTCTTCATTTTATTTTTTCTCCTTTTGTTCCCGCAGAAGCAGGGATTTATTTTTTACTCGTAATATATTTAAAAATTTTATCTAAAACCTCTATCAAATAATTTATTTCTTTTTTCTTAACAATTAATGGTGGGAGGAAACGTAATACATTACCTGCTGTGCAATTTATTAATATTCCCTCTTCAACACATTTTTTTACGATTTCCGAACCATCTTTTTCAACTTCCAGCCCTACCATTAAGCCCAATACTCTTATTTCTTTAATAAATATAGGGTATTTTTCTTTTAGCTCTCCTAATCTTTTTTTAAAGTATTCTCCTTTTCCCTTGCATTTTGCTAATAAATCTTCTTCTTCCAAAACCTGCAAATTGGCAAGAGCTGCAGCGCAGACTACCGGATTTCCGCCAAAAGTAGTTCCGTGGTCTCCCGGCTTGAAAACAGAAGCCACACTATCTTTCGCTATGATGGCACCAAGAGGCATACCTCCTCCCAAAGATTTAGCAATGGTCAAAATATCCGGTTCTACGTTATAGCTTTGATAGGCAAACATCTTTCCCGTTCTTCCCATACCACACTGAATCTCATCAAAAATTAATAATATACCTTTTTCATCACAGAATTCTCTCAATCCTTCGATAAATTCCGCTGTAGCAATATTTATTCCGCCTTCTCCTTGAATTGGTTCCACTAAAATTGCAGCAACTTTTTCATCAAACGCTTCTTTAACTGAATCCAAATCATTAAAATTCGCCTCTTTGAATTCCGGCATAAGAGCCATATAATCTTTCTGATATTTATATTTGCCCGTAGCCGCCAGTGTAGCAATCGTTCTGCCATGAAAAGAATTTTTCATATAAATGACTTTATGTTTATCTTTATCTTTTTCTTTAAAATATTTAACCGCTAATTTGATTGCACCTTCATTGACTTCTGCTCCACTGTTACCAAAAAAGACTTTATCCCCGTAGGAAAGCTCAACCAGCTTCCGGGCTAAAATAATTTGAGGTTCATTGTAAAAAAGATTTGAACAGTGAATCAATTTTTTAGACTGATTTTCAATAGCCTCAACTACTTTGGGATGGCAATATCCCAAGCTGTTCACTGCTATCCCCCCGATAAAATCGTAGTACAACTTACCTTCCAGATCCCAAACTTTCATTCCCTTTCCCTTATCCAACACCATGGCCGGTTGACTATAAGTTTGAAATAAATATCTTTTTTCATTTTCTATTAATTCTTTAGTATTCATGATTTTTTAACCTCCTAAATTAATCTTTAAATAAATTGACTACATAAAACACCTATATGATCAAGAGACAAACTCTGTTCCTATTCCACTATCCGTAAATAATTCCAACAAGATTGAATGCTCACGCTTTCCGTTGAGAAAATGAACTTTCTTTACGCCCACCCCTATAGCATGTACTGCCGATTCT
>JAYEGH010000210.1:0-1938 GCA_034659055.1 Candidatus Caldatribacteriota bacterium | reverse complement strand
ATCCAGGCAGACAGGGTGACTGTAGGTGAGATGACCGATGTGGAGTGCCAGTTGCCAGGGCTGCAACAGCTTGCCGATGTCCAGCGGCAGAATCTGAAACAAAACAAAAGACTTACGGAAATGGTAAAACTTATGCCGACGATTCAGAAGAAGGTAAAGCATCTTCAGGAGATTGAAATCAAGCTCAACGAGGCGAAAAAGGAGAAGGCGGATGCCGAGAAAAAACTTGAGGAGGCCAAAGTAAAGGTCGAGGAGGTTAAGGTGCGGGCAGAGAGCGCCCAAACGCCGGAGGAAAAGACTGAGGCCGATGACCTCCTTCAGCAGGCCCTTGCCCTCCAGGACGAGGCCGAGGCCCAGATTGAGAAGGCAAAACAGAAGGAAGAGGAATACGCAAAAATAAAAGAAAATGATTTGAGTGATTTGAGGAATTTGCAGGAAAAGTTGAACAGCGGGTCAGAGAGCTAATAGGGAGGATGCAGTTAATGAGAACTTCAAAAAAAGCAGCAGATAATTTCTTAGGCAAAATAAACATCTTGGGGGTGGGAAATATGAGATTATACGGGATATTATTAATTGTTCTAATGACTCTGATGATCGCGAGCTGTACTCCGCCTAACGTTGATAGAAACATCGGGAGAGCTTATTTAGGTGAAAAGGATTATGACGCAGCGATCTCGGAATTCAAAAAGGCAGTCAGCAAGGAACCCTACAACGTATACAATCACTTCTGGCTCGGCAAGGCGTATTATGACAAAGGCCGGTACAAGGACGCCGTTACGCACCTCAAAAAGGCCACGGAACTTCAGCCAAACAATGCCTACCATCTCCTTATGCTTGGCAACGCATACATGAAAACCCAGCAGTATCAGGATGCCATAGTTGCACTTAAGAAGGCAATCGGGATAGAACCGACCGAAAGCGTCTTTCTTCGGGAGCTGAGCTATTGTTACATTAAAGTCCAGAATTACGACGAGGCCATAACCGTCCTAAAGAGGGTGATAGAGCTGAACCCTGATAGTGATACGGCATATAACAATCTCGGATATGTGTATGGCAAAAAGAAACAATATGATAAGGCGTTTAAGGCTTTCAGGAAAGCAATTGTAATAAATCCACAAGATCCCACTTTATATTCCAACTACGGACATTTTCTATCGGAAAAAAGAGATTGTGTAGGGGCCGCCGAACAATACAAAAAAGCTGCGTCCCTGCAACCAACCAACTGGACATATCTCTCAAAACTTGCCGATGCTTACTACAAGCAAGGTAGATGCGACGATGCTATCGAAGCGGCAAATAAGGCAATAGGGCTGAATGCAATAGGGCTTGGGCCTTATATTTTTATTGAGGATAATTACCCTATAGTGAAAGCGCCTACAACGTTAACACCAACTCTAAGGGCAGGATTGGAGTCAGCAAAAAGGGCTGGTATAGAGACCGGAGATAGAATAATTAAGATCAATGGTCAGTTAACAGAAGGGTGGAGCATAGAGAAAGCAATCAAGAGCGTAATAAGTTCAAAATATGTGAACATTACCATTCAACGAAAAGGCTTAGACATGCCCATTGAAAAGGTAATCAAAAAAGAATCGATAATTTCCCAAGAGGCTTCTAATCCGCTTGCATTAAGAAGCCTTGCCTTAATAGAGAAAGGAAAGCATGAAGAAGCATATAAAGACGCCGAACACGCCTACTCTTTAAACTCTTCCGACGGCTGGGCACAACTCGCCCTTGGCGCGTCCAATCTTGACCAGGGACGGTATGACGAAGCTATAAAACTCCTCTCGCAGGTGAAGGGAAGCAACACTGCTAGGATCCTCGAGGCCACTGCCTATGCCAGAAAAGGGGATTTCAAAAGAGCGGTTGACATTTACTCTGCCATTCCGGAAGAGAAACTCTCTCCTGAAAATGTCCCTCTCTGGAGCGACAGGACTGCTC
>JAYEGH010000209.1:0-1939 GCA_034659055.1 Candidatus Caldatribacteriota bacterium | reverse complement strand
CATTGTCAAAGGGGAGCTTTATGCTCCCTTTTTTGTTGTGCGCCCGGCATGAACAAGAACTAGACGGTGAAAGACCGTTGTGGGCATGGTAGTGGGAACCACTAGCTGAAGGCAAGGGTGTCCTTGGCGACAAGGAATCTGAAGGAAGCCGGAAGCAAAATCCCGATCCGATGAACAAGAATCGTATCAGGCTGAGCAGGACGGATGAGCTTGCGACACAAAGCGAAATCCAAGACCAAGTTCTTTTTTGACCGCTTCATGACTGAATCTTTCTTTTTCTTTCTCTTGTTCCCATAAAAGCAACGGAGACGGTTCTGTTTGCAAGTATTCTGATAGATTTTTCCTCTGGAGATAGTAATAAAATGGGATGGATGAATTATGAGAGCCACCTTGGTTTATTTTTCCATGGTATAATTTCTTTAAGAAGTGATACTCATGAAAAGGCTGCCTTTTTTGAAAATAGGGAGGATATAAAAGATGGAAAGAGTAAAAATCCACATGGAAGTGTCAAAGAATTTTTTATATGCCTTTGATTTGAATGAAAAAAGATTAAGCAGAGAGTTGAAACTGCTGTCCGCAATAGAACTTTATAGAGAACATAAAATATCAATGGGGAAAGCAGCTGAATTTGCGGAAATGGACAAATATATGTTTCAGAAAGAACTTGCTTCAAGAGATATCCCTACAATCGATTATGATATAGAAGATGTAAGAGCCGAATCAGAGATACTGAAAAAATTTAGGAAGAAAAATAATTGATTATCATCGCTGATTCATCACCACTTATATCCTTGGCAATCATCGATATGCTTGAGCTTTTGGAGTATTATTTTGACGAGGTTTATGTTCCTTACGCAGTTTATAAAGAAGTTTCTGTTTATGATAAACCATTTTCTGAAAAACTAAAACAGTATCTTGAAAATAAAGTTTCAACCGTTGAAAATATAAATATGGTTTCGGTATTAAGCGAAAGAATAGATTTGGGAGAAGCAGAAGCAATTACACTTGCATTTGAGAAAAAAGCTGATTTTATAATACTTGATGATTCAAAAGCCAGAAAAACGGCAAAAAGAAATGGATTAAATGTAATTGGGATTTTAGGCTTACTTTTAGAAGCAAAAAAAGAAGGGAAAACAAAAAAAATGAAAGAGTGTATATAAATATTTTCCGATAATGACATAAGGCTAAGTGAGAAGCTTATAAAGGATATTTTGAGTGACGCAGAAGAAATTTAAAGTTTGAAAAACAAAGCATAAAACAAAAAATTGAAGCCGGGTTGAGGAGTGTAAAAAAAATACTTTGAAACGCATTTTTTTTGAAAGATGTATCGGCAAACAGAACCGTCCCCTTTGCTTTTTTAACAGCAGCTATGGTGGACAGATTAACGCATAAGGCGTTGTTGATTAACATGACCGGCAACAGTTACCGGATGAAAGAAACAAAAGCAAAAGAAATGATTGCAAGTTTTAGTGCTTAATTTTTTTAAGTGAGTGGCTCAATTTTCGAGTGCGATGTGGTTCAGTTTTCAGGTTCTTTCCACTTATGATAGAAAATTATTGAGATCAATACCATGTACTCCGCCTTTAGAGTGCATTTGCTAGTTCAGACAAACAAAACCGCCTATAGAATATTGAAAATAAGTATTTCAGAGTCATACAGAGTTATTTTGATTCCCTATTTCTACTTAACTTGTAAAGAACCAGTTTTCACTTGACAAAAGCAAATGATGTTGAACTTGAAGAAAGGCTCAGAGAGATTTTACACCTGATAAAACTGTACAAAAATGTAGAGAATACACAAGAAACCCTGGAAGTATTTAGACTCTTTATCCGTTATTTAACAAGAGCAGCAAAATACATCAACAAAGACCAATTGGAAAAAAGTGTTCAAAAAGAACTTCCGGAATGGAGGAGTGATTATATGACGATCGCTGATGTTT
>JAYEGH010000208.1:0-1939 GCA_034659055.1 Candidatus Caldatribacteriota bacterium | reverse complement strand
AACAATCACTAAAGGAATCTTTCCAATAATTAATATTAAAATAGAAGATAACCCAATGGAAATTGCTACAGGTATACCTAATAACATAAGTAATATAAATGAAAGAAATAGAATTAAGGCAATCATTATTTTTCTGCCTCCTTAAAATTTGCTAACTCTCCAACCAGATTAACCAATCCATAATATAACATAATTGAAAAACTTAGAGGCAGACATAGATAAACTATTTTCATAGGAATAAGTAGAGCTGGGGAGGTTTGGAATATTTGTAGTGAAATCATCTCGGTTCCATAATAGATGCCTACAATAAAAAATAGAATGGTAATGAAATAAGTCAATATTGAAACTTTCTTTCGAGTCTGATTTTTTAATTTTTCTACTACGAAAGTGATAGCGATATGGGAATTTTGTTTATAGGCCACGGTAGCTGCAAAAAGACTACCCCAAACCAGGAGATAACGAGATAGTTCTTCCGCCCAGGATAAAGCGGTAAAAAATACCCTGCAGATAATTTGCATAGTAACGATAATAGTCATCGTTGCCAACATAATAAAAGTAAGTGTTTTAATCACTGAATTTAAATTATCACTAATTTTTTTTAATTGAAGATAAAATTTAGCCATTTTCCACCCTTATAAATTGAATTATACGGCGTTATATATAAGTTAATATATAACGCCGTAATCAATTATATTTTACTTTTTCTTACTTATTTCTAAATTTATCCAATTCTTCCTGAATTTCCTCAAGGAGACCTTCAAATTTAGGCCCATACTTTTCGTACACAGGCTTTACTGCTTCCCTAAAAGTGTCTAAATCTGGATTCTCTTCCACTACCATTCCATTTTCCTTTATCACTCTAAGTTGTTCTGCTTCGTTATTATTATTATATTCTCTTGCTGCGTTCCCTCCGGCTTTTGCTGCTTCAGTAAATATCTTTTGGTCTTCTGCGGAAAGAGAATTCCAAACATTCAAACTCGTTAAGATAGTAGCTGGTGCATAGGTATGTCTATCTAAAACCATATATTTTTGAGATTCATAGAGTTTAAAAGAATAAATTACTACCACTGGATTCTCCTGCCCATCAATAGTTCCTTGTGAAAGTGCAGTTAGACATTCTGTCCAAGCCATAGGCACTGCGTTAGCTCCCAAAGCTTTAAAAGTATCCACATATAAGGGATTTTCCATTAAACGAATCTTTAAACCATTAACATCATCGGCAGTTTTAACTGGCCTTACACTATTAGTAAGATTTCTAAACCCTCTTTCTGAATAGGCTAAACCATGAAGTTTTATACTTTCTAGGTCTTTTAGAACTTTCTGTCCGATTGATCCATCTAATACAAAGTAAGCTTCATCTGGTGTACCAAAAAGAAATGGCATCTCAAAAACAGCAACTTCGGGAAGGAAATTGGCGATTGGTCCATTAGTAATGACGCCCATCTCTATGGTGCCCATCTGCATACCTTCTAAAAGTGTTCTTTCATCCCCTAATTCAGCATTAGGATGAATTTCAATTTGTATTCTACCAGCCGTTTTTTCTTCCACAATTTCTTTAAATTTTAAAGCAGAAATATGGAAAGAATCCTTTTCGTTTACTACGTGAGCGAGCTTAATTACACGAGATTTGTCAGCACTAAAACCTACTAAACATAGACTTCCTAATAGGATAACGATTAAAGCTAAAACAATTAATCTTTTCATTTTTTACTCCTTTCTTAATCTTAATAAATTTTTTTACTCATTATTTTTTTTCACTAATCCAGGGCATCATTTCTCTAATCTTTTTACCCACCTCCTCTATAGGATGTTGTTCTTCTAATTTTACAAGTGCTTTAAATTTAGGAGAATTAACTTTATTTTCTAAAAGCCATTCAGTAGAAAATGTTCCCTCTTGAATATCTTTCAAGATTTTTTTCATCGCTTTTCTTGATTCTTC
>JAYEGH010000207.1:0-1945 GCA_034659055.1 Candidatus Caldatribacteriota bacterium | reverse complement strand
CCGAATTAGACCTAATGCCGTACCATAACCCGCAGTAGCCAAAGCTCCTGCATTACAGTGAGTAAGAATATTATTATCATTTTTTATTAATGAAGATCCGCATTTTCCTATCATCTTATTTATCTCTATGTCTTGCCTTGAGATATTTTGCGCTTCTTGTAAGATAATTTTTTTTAATTCCGTTATTTTATTATTTTGCTTATTAATGATTAAGTTCATCATTCTATTTAACGCCCAATATAGATTGACCGCTGTTGGACGGGTAAGAGCTAAAATATTTTTGGCCTTTTCCATATCCTGATTAAATTTTTTATAGTTATCTGCATTAGAGGCAAAAGCCGCTAAAACCATGCCAAAAGCAGCCGCAACGCCAATAGCCGGAGCTCCTCTTATTTTCATTTTTTTTATTGCTTCTGCAATTTCCTGATAAGAAGAACATTTAACTATTTCATATTTTAAAGGAAGTTTTCTCTGGTCTATTAGGAAAACCTTTCCCTCTTTCCATTCTATAGTTTTCATTTTTTTCCTTTTTAATTAATTTAATTTTTAGCTTTTTTCTTCCTATCAACTGATAACTGATAACTGATAACTATTCTTCCTCGTAACCCGCAACTTATATTTTCCTTTTCTTTTCTTCACAATATACTACATACTCGATACTTGATACTGTCTTTCTTCTCCTGGCTTCTTCCTTCTGTTCCCTCAACTAACTAACCGGCAAACCGGCTAACAAATATTCCCCCAATTCTACCCGCATCTTTATTAATGACTAATTCAAAAAATACTAATTATCCCTAAACTTGTTAGAGATACAATCAAACCGGCTATCATTACTCCGCCTACAATAGTCGGAAAAGCATACCAAAATCTTATCCCGAAAACGAAAGCAGCTGCACATCCGGTCCATACCCCTGTTATTGGTAGAGGTATGGCTACAAATAATAACAAAAACAAGGCTCCGTATTTTTCATATTTTTCTTCCTGCCTTCGAGTCCTATTAAAAAGCCAATTAAAGAATATATCAAAAAAACGCCATCTCCGCAAAAATTCAGAAAAAGGTCCAAGATAAATCAATAAAAATATTGCCGGTATTATATTTCCTAATACCGAAAATATATAAGCTTGAACAATAGGCATTTTATATACGGTTAAAGCCAGGGGGATAGCCCCTCTTAATTCAGAAATAGGTAAAGCTGAAATCAGGGCAATCCTTAAACCATTGCTAATCAATTTTTTCTATTACCCTTTCCACTATTTTAGTCATCTTCGGCTCAGCATCTGAAGCAGCTTTCAATATCTCTCCCAAACCTGTTTTCTTAACTACTCCATCTATAGCCAAATCAGTGATACAAGAAATTCCTAATACTTTCATCCCCATATGATTGGCTACTATGACTTCCGGTACTGTAGACATTCCTACTGCATCTGCCCCTGCAGCTATTAAAAATCTGTATTCAGCAGGAGTCTCTAGAGTGGGACCGGTTAACCCAATATAAATACCCTGGCGCAGCTCTATTCCTTCCTCTGCCCCTGCTTCTTTTGCCAGTTCAAGCAATTTATTATCATAAGCTTGAGACATATCAGGAAATCTTGATCCCAGTTCTTCATCATTAGGACCAATTAAGGGATTCCCGCTAAATAAACTTATATGGTCAGCAATAAGCATCAAATCCCCTCTCTTAAAATATCTGTTCATTCCTCCTGCTGCATTAGAGATAATAATTATATCTGCCCCCAATTTTTTCATTACTCTAATAGGGAAAGTTACTTCCTTCAGGCTATATCCTTCATAATGATGAAATCTCCCCTGCATGGCTACCACTATTTTATTTCCTAATTTTCCAAAAACCAGGTTCCCGCTGTGTCCTTCAACCGTAGATACGGGGAAATGAGGAATCTTACTATAAGGAATAGATTCTTTTTCTTTAATATCTTCAGTTAAACC
>JAYEGH010000206.1:0-1946 GCA_034659055.1 Candidatus Caldatribacteriota bacterium | reverse complement strand
CTTACTTTATTAATTAAAAACAGTAGCTTTACAATGGAAGGATTTAAAGATATTTTATTTTTCAATATACTTTTATTTTCAATACTCTTCTTATAAAATATTTTATTAGCACTCCTATCCTCTTCAATGGTTGAACCCTGGAAAGAGACTCCTATATAAGCTCCCTTTGTTATAGAATAAGAATATATTGAGGCTTTAAACTTATAATCCGTATCTGCCGAAAGAGACCTACCCAAGGGTCCTGCTGCAATGCTTGCGGTACCGCCTAAAGTAAAATTATCTTTCATAAATCCTTTCATCCCACGTTCATTAGAAATGACTAAAACCAGGGCAATAGATTGAATGCCAATCTGAGGTCCTATGCTTAAACTTTTTATTTTTATAAAGGCGGGACCATACCATAGCCCTAGTTTACTGTTTTTTTTAAAAATTATACCTTTTCCATACTGTCCGCCAACTCCCCATCCTATCTTAATTATCGAAGGGAAAATGGCAACTCCCTCTGCCTCCTTTAAAAGAGCTCCAAAAGCTCCACTATCTTCTGATGCTGACATCTCCTCTAATACTCCGATAGATTCATTAATTACTTCTGATGGGGTCATAGTGGCTGCTTGCCCGATACAACTAAAAGCCATAAATAACAACAATGTAAAAATAATACTGTTTATATTTCTATTTTTCATTTTTTTACTTTCCACTTCCTTTATCTATAGACAAAATATTTTTTATAAAACTTTTTTCTCTTCGCCTTTTGTCTTTTGAACATTTATCATTTCCCGGTAGAGATTTAACATCTTTTCAGAAACTGTATTAATACTATATTTTTCAGAAGTCTCTATCGCTCCTTTGGAAAGCTTTTTTCTTAATTCCGGTTCTCTTATGATTTTTTCCATTGCTTCTGAAAATTTATCAACATCGTTATCAGTTAACAGACCATCCACTCCATGAGTCAGGATGTCCACTGCTCCGGGAGCACTAACCGCTAATACCGGAACTCCGGAAGCCAGCGCTTCTATATTCACTATTCCAAAGGACTCAGTAGTAGAGGCAATAGTAAATAGGTAAGCAATTTTGTAATAGTATTGAACTTCCTTGTAATCTACCGCACCGGTAAAAATTACATCATCTTCTATTTTTAAAGATTGAACAAGGTGTTTCAATTCATCTAAATTCGGGCCATCACCAACAATAAGCAATTTGACTTTTTTAATTCCTCTTTTCATTACCATGGATAAAGCTGTTATAATTTTGTCAATACTTTTTTCGGTCGATGTTCTACCTACAAAAAGAATTATTTTCTCGTCTTCTTCTAGATGATACTTTTTCTTTATTTCCTGACATTTAGATTTGTTTTTTTCTCTAAAGGAATCGATTTTTATTGCATTAGGTATAACTTCAATTCTATTTTTTATACCGTATTCCCTTATTAATTCTTTCATTGATTCTGATGGAGTAGTTATACAATCAGTCTTATCGGCAAAATTAGAGACTATAATTTTAATTGCTTCCTGCGCAAATTTCATTGGTATGGGAGCAACGTAATAAGCATATTGTTCATATTGAGTGTGAATGGTTAATATCTTTGGTATACCAAATTTTTTTCCGTACATTATAGCTAAATTACTTAATAAAAAAGGGTGATGAATATGAATAATATCCGGATTAAATTCAGTAATAACTTTTTTTGCCTTAAAAGACAAAGGTATTGCAACGGGATATTTTATTTTTTTGGTCAAATTTACTGATTTATATCTAAATACATGTTTATCTAGATCAACATAATCTTCTACCTTGGGAGCAAAGACATAAACCTCATGCCCTTTTGCTTCATATGCTTCTTTTAAGGAAACTATACTGGTTATAACTCCATTAATTAACGGTTTGTAGCAATTGGTAAAAAAAGCAATCTTCATTTATTTTCTCCATTATTAAAAATCAAATATTAT
>JAYEGH010000205.1:0-1970 GCA_034659055.1 Candidatus Caldatribacteriota bacterium | reverse complement strand
AAAATGAACCAAACATCGAAGCGAAAGATAGAGCAACTACGGATTTGTGCGGAGAAGGAAGTGGAAGTGAGGGAAAATTGCTTCGCGGACATCAAGCTTATTCATGTTGCGTTACCGGAAATAGATAAAGAAGAGATAGAATTGAAGACGGAGTTTTTTGGTTTCTCTTTTAATTATCCCCTAATGATCGCCTCGATGACCGGGGGACATCCAGAGACAAAGCGAATAAACGAAGTTCTTGCGGAAGCCGCGGAAACGCTTGGTGTGGGTATAGGCGTGGGCTCACAGAGAGCCGCACTGGAGGGTGCCGAACAAGAGGACTCGTTTCGCGTGGTTCGTGATGTTGCGCCCAATTCGTTTATTTACGCGAACTTAGGTGCTCCACAGGTGAAGGAATACGGGGTAGAAGGTGTTAAGCGCGTTATCGAGATGATAGACGCTGATGCGATTGCAATACATCTCAACTTCTTGCAGGAGGCTATTCAGCCCGAAGGTAACGTAGATGCACGAGGTTGCCTTAATGCAATAAAAGAGGTATGCGAGGCGATAAAAAAGCCGGTGATTGTAAAGGAGACCGGGGCTGGGATAAGTTACGGTGTGGCGAAGAAATTACATGAGATCGGAGTGTCCGCGATAGACGTTGGTGGATTGGGAGGCACGAGCTTAGCTGCTGCGGAAATCTACCGTGCGAAGGCAGAGCACGATGAGCTGGGTGAACATTTAGGACACCTCTTTGGCTGGGATTGGGGCATTACGACGGTGGAAAGCATCGTGGAGTGCAGTGCGATTCCTTTTCCCATTCCTGTAATCGCTACGGGTGGGGTACGAACTGGTCTTGACGTTGCAAAGAGCATCGCTCTGGGTGCAGATCTTGGCAGTGCGGCTTTGCCTTTCCTGAAACCCGCGATGGATAATGTAAGTGCGGATAACGTAGTGAAGAAGATAAAGGAAATAGGTGAGGAATTGAAGGTTGCAATGTTCTTAACCGGATGTCAGACCACCTTAGACCTGAAAGAAGCCGAGGTGATAATAACCGGTAAGACGAGGGAGATAATGGAACAAAGAAGGATTTTTGAGCGGGTAACGAGGAGAAAGAAAACTATCTAAGGGGTAGAGACGAATGAAGAATGCTCTTGGGAATGCTTTACCTTTCGATGATTTCGTTCTTCTGGTCAAATTTAAATTCAAGTATTTGAACATTTCACAAAGGCGATCCCGAAAGCTGATTGCGTAGAACGTTTTCGGTGTAAAAGAAGTTCGGCGAAGCCAAATTTGGACGGAGCGAATCGAAGTCTTTTACACCATGTTATCTGCTGTGCCATGTTCATTTTTTAGTCGAGGTTAAGAATGGTGAAGGAGGATTTGCCATTATTTCAAATAATGATAGTTGTTTTGTCTCTGAGTTTCCTTTATTCATTTTTTCAAGAAATACCTCCCATTTATCCTCTGTTACATTAACTAACATGTTTTCATTTAACGACTCAATTTGGTCTGTTATTTTGTCATAGGTCATATCTTTAGCAATTTTGTCAATACTAATCCGCATTAAAATGTCTTTTGTATAGGGACGCTTTGCATCTAAAAACACAATTGCTGCAAGTAATTGTTTAACAGGTTTACTATTAAGGATAGCCCAAACCAAAATGGCCTCCGAAAGACTATCAAATCCCAAAAAATAACATGTATCATCTAACATTACTGGCTTATCATTCTCAGGAAGAATCAAAGAAAAAGTAGATCGCTTATAAAGCCCAGATATTGCTACCTTATAAGGCTTGAAAGAATAATCTCCAATTCCAAATATTGAGAAAGGTGGTTTGTCCTTGTAAATACTAGATTTTCTTTGTTCAAAAAGACAATCGTTTTCTGTTAGATATTGATACAGTTTTGGAAATTTATCTGATAAATAGGCTGTATCTTCACCAATCTTTTTTTGAGTTATGATTACATACTTCCGTGGTTTTGTTATA
>JAYEGH010000204.1:0-10119 GCA_034659055.1 Candidatus Caldatribacteriota bacterium | reverse complement strand
CTGATATAAGAACCTCAGCACATATCTTTGCCTCATCCTCCGGAACACCAATTCCTTTAAAGGTATCTACCATAAATCTTTCTAAAGTCTCAAAATCCACCCAAATAATATCTTTACTCATATTTTTTCAATCTCCTTTTTTTAGATTTAATTGTAATAGCAAACAAACAATCCGTCCCCTAAACAGGTAGCTTTAGAGGCCACAAAATATAAAATGTTCTATTTGCCTGTATCTTATCATAGCATATATTCTTATTTTTCTGATAAAATTATTTAGTATTATTAACTTTAAAGAAATAATTTTTTAAGGTGAATAAAAAAAGTCTATTTAGTAAAATAGAAGCAATGCCTCTAACAAATACTAAATAGACTTTTCTCTAATCTCTAGTCGTATTAATCATTATTTAATTTACATTAATAAAATATATTAGAAATTGACCGATTAGTCAATAAACCAATCACTTAAATTGTTTCTTCTAGCGGAGAATATTCTAAATCAAAAGCTTTTGCTACTGGTTCGTAAGTTACTTTACCATCGATTACATTTAAACCTTTGGCTAAAGCTTTATTCTCCTTTACTGCTTCTTTATAACCCTTATTGGCAATCTCCAAACCATAAGGAAGAGTAGCATTGGTCAAGGCAAAAGTAGATGTTCTCGAAAAAGCTCCAGGCATATTAGTTACACAATAATGTAATACACCATGTAATTTAAATACCGGGTCACTGTGAGAAGTTGGCCTACTTGTAGCTATACATCCTCCCTGGTCTATGGCTACGTCCACTATAACTGAATTAGGTTTCATCTTCTTTATCATCTCTTCAGTTATTAGTTTAGGTGCTTTTGCTCCGGGAATTAATACTGCTCCAATTACCGCATCAGCACACTTTATTTCTTCTTCTATGTTTTGCTGATTGGACATTATTAAGTTAATATTTTTAGGCAAAACATCGGATAAATACTTCAATCTATTAATATTAATATCAAATAAGGTAACATTAGCTCCCATACCCGCGGCTACTTTTGCGGCATTGGTACCAACAGCTCCCCCTCCTATTACTACAACTTTTGCCGGGCTAACTCCGGGAACACCACCCATTAATACACCTCTCCCTCCATAAGGTAAGGCAAGATAATAAGCAGCAACTTGTGCCGCCATTTTTCCGGCTACTTCACTCATAGGGGCTAATAAAGGCAAACCGCCATCTTCTGTTTCTACGGTTTCGTAAGTAATACATGTTACCTTTCCTTTTATCATGGCTTCAGTTAGTTCGAGAGAAGAGGCAAAATGAAAGTAGGTAAAGAGAATCTGATCAGCTCTTAAAAGATCATATTCGGAAGCTAAAGGTTCTTTTACCTTCATAATCATATCAGCTTTGTCAAAAACTTCTTTAGCTGTTTCAATTATAGCAGCTCCGGATTCATTATATTCTTCGTCTTTAAAACCACTACCCAGACCGGCTGATTTTTGAATCAATACTTTGTGACCGGCAAGGCAAAATGCTTTCACGCCAGCTGGAGTCATTGCTACTCTGTTTTCATTATTTTTTATTTCTTTTGGGACACCTATTATCATTAAAAACTTCCTCCTTAAAAAATGTTGGGGACATATTAAAATTAAAATATGCCCCCAAAATAAACCTAACGGTTTAGTAGTTCCGGGTTAGAAAAATAATCTTTTAGTTCTTTTGCCATTACACCACTTAAGAAGATTAGGCCAATTAAATTAGGAATAGCCATTGCTCCATTAAGCATATCGGTGAGTAACCAGACAAATGGAACCTTTACCACAGCACCGGCAAAAGCAAAAGCAACAAAAGCCCAGGCATAAGCTTTTACAACCGATGGGCCGAAAATATAACGGGCACATTGTTGACCATAATAACACCAGGTGATAATGGTAGAATAACCAAACAGTAGAGAGCCGATGGCAACAATAGGTCCTCCGACACCTTTTAATACAGAACTAAAAGCATGAGCAGTAAGAGCAGTACTGGTTAGTCCTGTTTCCAGGGAACCGGTCATTACGATAACCAGGCCGGTCATGGAGCAGATGATTAAAGTATCGATCATAACTCCGACCATAGCGATGGTTCCCTGACGGGCGGGATGAGGGGTCTTGGCGACTGCATGAGCCATACTTGCACTACCCAATCCGGCTTCATTGGAGAATATTCCTCTTGCTACACCGAATCTCATGGCTTGAGCCACGGTTGCTCCGGCAAATCCTCCGAAGGCAGCTCTTCCGGTGAAGGCAGATCTAAATATTTCTCCGAGTGCCCAGGGGATCATATCAATCTTAACAATTATAATAGCCAAGGCACCGACAATATAGAAAACTGCCATGGTGGGGACTAATTTTTCGGTAACTTCACCGATTCTTTTAATTCCACCGACTACGACTATCCAGACTAAAAAGGTTATTACGATACCGGTTACCAGAGGGGGTATGTTGAATACACTGTGACCGACCAAAGCCATGGAGTTTGTTTGTACCATATCTCCGATACCGAAGGCAGCCAATCCTCCGAATAAGGCGAAGAGCCAGCCTAACCATCCTTGACCCAGCCCCTTTTTGATGAAATACATGGAACCACCGGCTAGTGCTCCGTCTTTATCCTTGATTCTGAATTTTACACCCATGGTAGCTTCACTCATCTTGGTGGCCATTCCGACTAAGGCGGTAAGCCACATCCAAACCAACGCTCCCGGTCCTCCGGCAGCTACTGCGGTGGCTACTCCTGCGATATTACCATTTCCTACAGTTGCGGCAAGAGTAGAGGTAAGGGCCTGAAATGGGGTTATTTCTCCTTCATCCTTTTCGGATGAATCTTTCTTCTGTGCACCTTTAAAGATAAGCTTTAAGGCATAACTGGTATGCCTGAACTGCGGGAAACCTAATCTGATGGTTAGGAATATTCCTGTTCCTACCAATATGATCATCATAGGTGGACCCCAGACAAAACTATCAATAACGCCCAATAAATCCATTATAGCAGTCATAATAAATCTCCTTTCAATTTCTTAATGTTTTTTTAATAACAAAATTTAAAAGAATCTCTGAGTTTGATAAGTTTGATAAAAAGATAATAAAAATTTTTCTAATTATTCCTTATTACATCACCTCCTTAAAAAATAAATAGATTTTTAGTTGATTGTGCAATTACCTCCTTTTTCTACTTTTTAATATTTTGTGTAGTGGATGAATTAATAAGTATATATCTTTTTAAGTATTCTTTAATTGATAAATTGGCTAATTGGTCAATCAGTCAATCTTATATTTCGTATTTTATTTCTTAACTCGAATCTTGCAACTTGTAACGGTATTTAGTATTTTATCTTATTACGGGCAGACACAAGGTCTGCCCCTACATAAGACTGAAAGCTGAAAACTGTGAATTGAAAACTTGTACTTAATGCTAACGACTAATTCAATTAGTCAATTACCACAATTCCTTTTTACTGGTAGAAATTGCCAAGATTCCTTTTTTAAACAAATTTTTTATCTCTTCATTTTGGCAAATCAACCCACCGGCAATAACAGGACAAATCAATTTTTTATGAATATGTTCGACAAAATAGGGGGCAGCAATTCCGGGTAAAATTTCCAGCGCATCAGGTTGGTTATTTTTTAATAGATGCTCTCCTGTCTTAAGAGAAGCAGAATCAAGTAAAAATATTCTTTGTATGGTTATAAGACCTTCTTTTTTAGCAACTTCAATCAAATTACTTTTGGTAGTAACGATTCCATCACAAAGCTTCTTCCTGGCTAAAAAAATTATTCCCTCTTTATCTCTACCAATTCCTTTAATAAGATCCATATGTAAAAATACAAGCTTTTCATATTCTTTACATTTTTCTATAATCTCAGGTAAATTAAATATATTTCCATATAGTATGAAAATAGCAGTAACTTTACTATCTAATGCATATTTTAAATCTTTATCATTTCTTATGGAAGCAATTATCGGATGTTGCTTAAGACATTTTTCTAAATTTTGCATTTTCCTTTTTACTCTTTCTATTATTCCGACTTTTTAAACAATTGCTAATTATTTACAATAAAATTATATCATAGATAATTATTTATCTCAAAAGATATCTTTGAATGTGTCATTTAAGAATCAAAAGTGCACTGGTATTTAATGATTTAAAATTCAAAAGTGCACTAACCTAGAATACTAAAAAGATGTAATATAGAACTAGAGCTTAAAAAGAAAACTAGTGTACCATTACATGAGAGAATACAGCTTCGGATTGTAACAGATAAAGAATCCAGTCTATCTGAAGTAATATTCTAACATGAAGGTGAGCTTTTAGGTATACATAAAGTTAAAAATAGTGAGCTTAATTTAGTGCACTTTTTAAATTTAACTAACAAGATATCTTTAAATGATATCAAGTAAAAATTCGTTGATAATTACATCCAATTAGTAATAAGAATTAAAAAAGAAAAAAAACATAATCCGGGATTTAGAAAATTGCTTTTAGAAAAATTGAATTCTTCTGATATTACGTGTTGCAACAAGCCTTATACCTGTTTCCAGCAAATTGTCTTTTATCACCTGACCAATTTTAATCGGTGCTTCTACTTCAATATCCGCTATCTCTTCCATGGCTTTTAGTAATAATTCTTTTGGAATTGCCTTTTCTGTCTTTACCGATACTAAAGGAAATTCACCACCAAGCACTTTAATTGTAGTAGGCAAAATTCTTACGGGATTAATAAATTCCTCTCGGGCATATTCAACTCCCCTGGAGCAGTCATTTCCGGTGATTGATATAATTTTATCCTCTTTACTTTTAACAGTTATCCTACATCCCTTGGGACATTTTATACATACTAAACTAGTTGATTTCATTTTTTTTATTCCTTATTCTCTTTTTTAACAGAAATGGTTACACTCTTCAATTGCTCAGTTAATACGGATTCCGGAAGAAAAAGGCTTATCATTTCTCCCGGAGTTACAATCTTCCTTTTATAAGAGGCTAATTTTTTTCCCTTATTATCTTTAAAACTTATCCTAACTCTTTCTGCCGGCTTTTTTACCCTCATAAATAGTTTTATTTTTTTCCTATCCGGAACGATATAATCTATATGATGAGGAACTACATAAGCAATATTATCACCAGGAATTATTTTTATAGATTGAGTACGATATTTTCTTTTACCTTTTAGATATTCACCCACCGCTCGTCCTGCAATCTCCCCTTCTTCGGTTACAAAATCCGCCAAATCATGCACCTGCAGCACATTACCGCAGGCAAAAATCCCTTCCATTTCTGTTTCCCGATTTTCATTTACTATAGCCCCTCTAGTTACTGAATCTAATTTAATCCCTACCTCTGTAGTTAATTCGTTTTCCGGAATTAAACCTACTGAGAAAAGAATTGTATCACATCTAATTTCTTCTTCGGTGCCGGGAATTACTTTCATATTTTTATCCACCCGGCCAATAGTTATTTTTTCTACCCTCTTTTTACCTTTTATATTAGTAATAGTATGATTAAATTTTAAGGGGATATTAAAATCATCCAGGCACTGAACTTTGTTTCTGATTAGCCCGGTAGAAAAAGGCATAATTTCCAAAACCGCTTTGACTTTAGCTCCTTCTAAAGTCATCCTTCGAGCCATAATCATTCCTATATCACCCGAACCAAGAATTACTACCTCACGACCGGGAATATAACCTTCAACATTAATATATCTTTGAGCTGTCCCAGCGGAAAAAATCCCTGCCGGTCTGCTTCCGGGAATAGCAATTGCTTCTCTAGTCCTTTCCCGGCAACCCATAGCCAGGACAATAGCCTTGGTGTTAATATTCAATAATCCATCATCTCGATTTAAAGCCAAAACCTGTTTTCCGGAAGTTATTTTTATCACCATAGTTTCAGTTTTTACATCAATTTTATGTTTTTCAATTTGAGAAATAAATTTATCGGCATATTCCGGACCTGTTAGTTCTTCTTTGAAATATTGTAAGCCAAACCCATTGTGAATACATTGGGGAAGAATCCCTCCCAGATATTTATCTCTTTCTAAAAGTAAAATATTTTCTACCCCATTTTTTTTAGCTTCTAAGGCAGCAGCCAAGCCAGCAGGGCCTCCTCCAATAATCGTTAAATCGCATTTTAGTTTCATCTTAACTATTTTTCTCCTTAATCATTTCCTTTGTTTTGCTCTTTAATATCTCTGAATTTTCACCTTTTTTAGATATTTCCAGGGAGGAAATTTTTAATTCTTCGGCTAAAATCTTTAGCACTTTTGGACCGCAAAAACCTCCCTGGCACCTTCCCATTCCGGTTCTAATCCTTCTTTTTATTGCATCAAGACTCCTTGCTGGGAGGGGTCTCCGAATAGCCCTTAATAGCTCTCCTTTTGTTACCTTCTCACATCGACAGATAACTTCACCATAATCAGAATCCTTTTCTACTATCTCCTGCCATTCCTCTAACTTATTTAAATAATCTGCAAATCTCGGCTGTTCATCTAAAGTTTCCACAAAATTATCCCGGTAATTTAATTCTAATTTAGGATAAATATCACCCATCACTTCCCGTAAAATATCTAGCACCATTTCGGTAATAGCAGGAGCAGAACTTAGGCCCGGAGATTGGATGCCGGCAACATTGATAAAACCTTTTATTTTCTTTGATGCTCTGATAATAAAATCTTTTCCCCTTGTATTTGCCCTTAAACCTGCAAAAGAATTTATCAATAAATCTTTGCGGGGAAGGTCAGGAATCAGTCTTTTTGCCCCTTTATATACTTCATCTATCCCTTTTTTAGTAGTTGCCAGATTATCCTTTTCCTTTACCCAATAAGAATCAGGCCCTATTAGTAAATTTCCATGAACTGTAGGAGTTACCAGAATGCCTTTAGACAATTTGCTTGGTATAGGGAAAAGAACATGATTAACCAACCTCCCCCATTGTTTATCGAATAACTGATATTCACCTTTTAGCGGTTTAATCTTAAAATCATCTCCGATTTTTTCAGCTATTTCATCAGCATATAATCCAGCTGCATTTATCATTACTCTGGTCTCAATTAATCCTTTATTAGTTAGCACACCAATCACCTGATTATCTCTCTGAACAATATCTACTACTTTTGTCTCCAGTAGTATTTTCACTCCATTTATCACAGCATTTTCAGCCAGGGAAATATTTAATTCATAAGGAGAAATAATTCCGGCAGAAGGAGCATAAAGAGCATATTTTGCTTCATGATTTAAATTCGCTTCTAAGTCAAGCAATTTATCACCGGTAATTATTTTCAAATTATTTAGGCCATTCTTTTCTCCATTTTCTTTTAATTCTATTAATTTACTTAAATCCTCCCGGGTAAATCCTACCACCAATGAACCTATTCTTTTAAAAGGCACTTTCAAATCTTGACATAATTTATCAAACTTGGAATTACTTTTTACATTTAATCGACCTTTTAAAGTTTTAAAATCTGCATTATAACCGGCATGAATAATTCCGGAATTGGCTTTGCTGGTTCCCATAGCCACATCATCTTCTTTTTCTGCTAAAATTATTCTTAATCTGTAACGCGACAATTCTCGAGCAATAGCTGTGCCCACTATTCCTCCACCAACAATTACAACATCCGCCTTCATTAACACTTTCAATAATATTCTCCTCTTTTAATATAGTAAATAAAAAAACCACCTCATTAACCGATATATCTGTACAAATCAGACACAAGGGATACATATCCCTGGTCAACAAAATGGTTGTCTCTAAATTCTCTACCATTAATATTTAATTTTTATTATCATATCATATTAAATTATAATCTACAACTTTTTGCTATCTGCTCTTCAAAATTTAAAAAGGTATTAGAGTTTTTTTAAAATAAATTTTTTATTTATCTTCTTCTTGGACTAATTTTTTTGCTTATTGCCGTAATATAAATTCGCTACTGCGATAATTGAAACACTTACTATCAGAATAAAAGATATTGCGTTTATAACCGGGGTTGAGCCGTCCCTTACCTGTTGATATAAAATTATGGGTAGTGTGGGTTGAGAACTAATAAGAAATGTCGTTGTATTAAAATTTTCAAATGACATAAGAAATGCTATTGCAGCTCCTCCTATAATTGAAGGCTTGAGATATTGAAGGGTAATAAACCGGATAACTTCAAAACGATTTGCCCCAAGATCATTTGCCGCTTCTTCAAGTGCCCGATCAAATTTTTTAAGTCTTGCAGAAATAGTCAATGTTACAATAGTGGTTATAAATGAAAACTGGCCAAGCACTATAAGCCAGAAACCCGGCCTAAGTATTTTTATATCGATTCCAAAAGTATTCTCAAAAAATAATCCTACTGTAGTAGAAAATAGCAGTATGGATATACCAAGAATTACTCCGGGTATTACCAGTGGGGCAATCATCAGAAAATATAAAACACCTTTAAACTTGAAATCTTCCTGTTCAAAGAGAAAAGCAGCCATAGTTCCTACAACAACCGAAAGTATAGAAACTGAAATTGCAACTTTAAAGGAAGTTGTAATAGCTCTTAAATTCATGTTGTCATAAAATATACCTATTTTTTCAGGTCCTTTTCCAAAAAACCAATCAAGAGTAAATCCTTTCCATGGTAAAGATGGAAACATAGAGTTGTTAAATGCAAGAATCATAGTTATAACAAGTGGGGCAAAGAGAAATACAAAATAGAGAAGGGTAAACAATCTGAAACCTGATAAATAGTTTTTAGAATTTGGTAATGAACGTATCATTTTACCACCTTCCTGAAATCCTGTTTTGTTAATTTCAATGCAACCCATATTATAAGTGAAGATAAGATCAACAGCAGAAAACCAAATGCAGCTCCCTGATTCCAATTAAAATAAGTTATTATCTGATTATATATCTGTTCGGTAAACCATAGAGAATTTTTACCACCCATAAGTTTTGGAGTCAAATAACTGCCAATGACCAACATGAATACTATTATACTTCCAGACATAATTCCAGGCATTGAGTAGGGGATAATAATTTCACGCCATATGGCTACCTTCTTGGCACCCAGGTCGTAGGCTGCTTCGATAAGAGAATCATCAAGACTTTCCATTACGCCAATAATCGGTATAATCATAAAAAGCATAGATGTATAAACCAGTCCCATTATCATGGTAATATCATTATAAAGCATCTCTGTGGATTGTTTGAATAAACCCATTTCTAATAAAAAATGGTTAATAACACCACTTTCCCGTAAAAGTATCATCCAACCGTAAACCCTGATTAGTTCACTAACCCAGAATGGAACCAGAAGCAAAACCAACAATAATCCCTGTACCTTAAGATTAACTACTTTAGTAATGAAAAAGGAAATCGGGAGGGCAATAATCAGAACAATAAATGTTACAAAAATAGAATACAACGCTGTCCGCACAAATGTAAGCCAATAAATCGGTTCGGTAAAAAAAGCGTAATAATTTTCCAGAGTTAACCCTGACTTTCCCTGAAATGACATTCGGAGAAGCTCGAGATGTGGAAGTATAATTAATAAAAATAACCATAAAAAAACCGGGATGAAGAATATAACAAAACTCCATCTTATTTTAGATATTTTAGAGTTCTTCATATATTTTACCATCTGTTTTATTGAAGCATACAGCAGCTTCAGGATCCCAACCTATTTTTATCTTGTCCTTAGCTTTTATATAATCAAATTGCTTATTTTGTGGTAGAGAGACAATAAGTTCTTGTTTTGAGTTTTCAGGTACAACCAAAAGCCTGCTATTACCGCCATCAAAAAGTAACGCTTCCACAGTAACATCCAGGATATTAAAATTTTCTTTTGTACTCTTTGGATTTATCATCATTGCCTCTGGTCTAACGTACAATTCGACATAATTATCATTTTTTAAATCAACAGGCTTGCTTAATTTAAAACTTTGACCGTTTTTTATTTCAGCAAAAAAATTACCATTTTCATCCTTTATTTGTTTTGCAATAAATTTATTATTTTTTCCAACAAATTGAGCAACAAAAGCTGAAGACGGATTACTGTAAAGATTCTGAGGGGTACCAACCTGTTCAAAATGTCCGGCATTCATGACTGCCACATAATCGCTCATAACCATAGCTTCTGATTGGT
>JAYEGH010000203.1:0-1980 GCA_034659055.1 Candidatus Caldatribacteriota bacterium | reverse complement strand
TGGTATCAATAACGTTACCTAACTCTTGATGAATAGTCTTATAAAGCTGATTAAGAGAGATAGGGGAATTGGCAGCCTTGGAAATATTGTATAAAACTTCTTGAACTTTTTCATTTTTTTTGCGTTCGGTAATATCTTGATATAAAGCAATAATTCCGCTAACCCTATCTTTAATCTTTACAAAGGAAGTGGAAATATTAACAGGAACAAGATTTCCGTCTTTTTTTTGTCTTACAGTTTCAAAATTAGTTAAATCTTTATTTAAGGTTTCACGGGTTAGTTTTTTTCCTTCTTTTATCTTACTTTTAGGATAAAAACCTATTTTATCGATATTTTTACCCAGCATGTCTTCTTTGGTATATCCGAAGAGTTGGGTAAAGCGGGGGTTTATATCAAGAATGGTTCCTTCTCTATCTTGATAAAAAGCCGCATCCGGAATATTTGTAAATATACCGGAAAATTTTTCCTCACTTTGACGTAATTCTTCTTCCGTTTTTTTTCTCTCGATGGCAGTTGCAACCTGTTCGGATACAAATTTCACAAGACTAATATCTTCTTTACGGTAAAGATTAGGATTAGTATAGCTTTGGACAGCCATAGCACCTATGACATTATCTTTTATCTTTAAAGGAACTCCTAACCAATTTAGTTTATTAGTAGTATGACCTAAAACAGTTAACTTTCCCTGGGAAACCAGGTTATCCCTCTCTTTATAGTCAATTAATAGAGATTTGCCGTTTTTTACAACATGGGAAGTAAGTGATTTACTCTTACTAAAATTTGTAATAGGAGCATCATCATCCTTCTCATCTACAAAATAAGGAAAATAGACCTCATCTTTTTGATAATCTGCTAATGCAATAAAGAAATTAGTAGTATCAATAATAGTACCTAACTCTTTATGGATAATCTTATATAATTGGTTAAGAGAAATAGGAGAATTAGCAGCTTTGGAAATATTGTATAAAACCTTTTGGACTTTTTCATTTTTTTTACGTTCAGTGATATCCTGATAGGATATTATTCTACCTTTAATTACTACCGGGGAGCAGGAGATGTTCACCGGAAAGAGGAATCCATCTTTCTTTTTCCTTATAGATTCATAATTATAATAATTGCCAAGCAATGATCTTTGATATAAATCCTGAGCTTCCTTTATTTTTTCTTGTGGGTGTATCATTCCATCATTAATATTTTTACCTTTAATCTCCACCAGAGTATAACCGAATAGTTTAGTGAATTGGGAATTAATGTCTAAAATATTAGAATTTTCATCAATATAAATTAAAGCTTCCGGACTATTCTTAAATAGGCTGGAAAATTCCTGCTGGCTTGCCTGTAAAGCTTCTTCAGCCCGTTTTCGCACTATAGCAGTAGCTACCTGGGAAGAAACAAATTCTAAGAGTGCAGTATCTTTTTCGGAATAAAGGTTAGGATTGGTGTAACTTTGTATGGCCATAGCACCCACTACTTTGTCTTCTACCTTTAGAGGGACTCCAAACCAGAAAATATCTTTGGTAATAACACCAGGATTTAATAATTCTCCATTATCATTCAATTTTTTGATTTTATCATAATTTAAAAGTAGAGAACGTTTACTCCTAATAACATAACAGGTCAAGCTTTTATAATCTAAATTTTGGGGTTCAAATTCATCCCCCATTTCATCTACATGATAAGGAAAATATATTTTACCTTCTTTCTCGTCTAATAAGGCAATATAGAAATTAGTGGTATCGATAATTTTGCCTAATTCTTGATGAATCAAAGGGTAGAGTTGTTTTAAGGAGATGGGTAAATTAGCGGCTTTAGAGATATTGTATAAAACTTCTTGTATTTTTTCATTTTTTTTACGTTCAGTGATATCTATAAAATTACCTTCTGTCCCGGCAATATTTCCTTTCTTATCATAATAAAAGCGACTTGTGTCAGAAATTACCAGGGGAGTACCATCTTTCTTTTTTAAAACAATTTCATAAT
>JAYEGH010000202.1:0-1982 GCA_034659055.1 Candidatus Caldatribacteriota bacterium | reverse complement strand
TATGATTATGTACGGAATTTTTTAGATTCGATATTGCGTTTACTTGGTTATGAAAGCAATTTAGGATATGTCAGATATCTGAATCGTATATTAAAAGCAGATACATTTCCTATGGGAATCGATTATGATAAATTTTCCTCTGCTGTTCGAAATCCTGAAACTAAAAAAGAAATTGAAAAAATTCGGGAAGAAACAGGGGATAAAAAGATTATTCTTGCTATCGACCGCATGGATTACACTAAAGGGATTACTGAACGTTTAGAGAGTTACGAACTTTTTCTTCAGGAAAATCCGGAATATCTGGAAAAAGTAATTTTAATTATGGTAACTGTACCTTCACGCATTCGGGTAAAACAATATCAGCAACTAAAACAACAGGTAGATAATCTCATTGGAAAAATAAATGGTAAATATGCTACAGTAAGTTGGTCACCAATTCGCTATCTTTTTCGGTCTATTCCTTTCTCAGAATTAATTGCTCTGTATTATATTGCCGATGTCGGTCTTGTTACTCCACTCAAAGACGGGATGAACCTAGTTGCTAAAGAATTTATTGCTGCCAAAGGTAATGGCAAAGGAGTCCTTTTGCTTAGCGAAATGGCCGGAGCGGCCAATGAGTTGGGTGAAGCCTTAATCGTTAATCCGAATAACAAACAGCAAATATCCTGGGCATTAAAATACGCCTTGAATATGCCTGAGGAGGAACAGAAAAAAAGAAATCGTTTAATGCAAAAGCGATTGAAAAATTACAATGTAAAAAAATGGGCGGATGATTTTAACAGAAGACTTTTACAGGTAAAAAGCATGCAGAGGGAATTTTCTACAAAAAGATTGTCACCAAAAAAACGTCTAAAGATTATTAAAGATTATAAGAAAAGTAAAAATTGCTTATTTCTTTTAGACTATGATGGAACACTGGTCTCCGCTACTCATAAATTTAAGAAAATTAATCCCAGTAAAGAGATTTTAAATATAATTCAAAAATTAATCCGGGATGAGAGGAATCAGGTGGTGATAGTGAGTGGTCGGGAAAAGAATGTTTTGGAAAGATGGTTTGCTGATATCGATATCGGGCTAATTGCCGAACATGGTGCCTGGTTAAGGAAAAGTATTGGACAATGGGAAACAATACAGCCCCTAAAAATGGAGTGGAAAGAAGAGATCAGACCGCTCCTGGAACTTTATGTAGACAGGACCCCCGGTTCATTTATTGAAGAAAAGGAATATTCCTTGATTTGGTATTATTTCAATTCTACACCCGCTTTTGGCCGATTGAGAGCTCTGGAATTAAGAGACTCTCTTTTACACCTCACCTCTAACTTGAATTTAGAGGTGCTTCATGGAGCGAAAACAATTGAAATTAAAAACATGGGAATAAATAAGGGTATTACTGCTAATTACTGGATTTCCCGGAAAGATTGGGATTTTATCATGGCGATAGGTGATGACTGGTCAGATGAAAACACTTTTACTACTCTACCTGATTTTGCATATTCTATTAGGGTAGGTTCAGGTCCATCTCAATCTAAGTACAATATTGATTCTTTTATCGAAGTAAAGACACTTTTGAAGGAATTAGCTGGCAAATAAGATAGTCGTTAGTCGTTAGTGAATAGTGAATAGTGAAAACAGTATGGAGTATCGTATAGTATCGGGTGAAGAATGAAGAGAAGAGAAGTCAGGAGCCAGGAGACAGAAGTCAGAATAAAGGAAAGAATAAAAGCAAGCAGATAATCAATGAATCAGTGAATTGCCTTATTTTGTATTTTATCTTAATCTTAAATAGTTAACCAACTAACTAAATTTAACTGGTAAACTGGATAAGTGGCTAACTAAATTAATTGGTAAATTGGGCAATCGGTGAATCGGTGAATTAATAAATTGGTAAATTTATTTTAAAAACTGTTCCAACCAGGATTTAACTTCTTCAGGTGAGGATAATCGATAATCCGCAGCAGATTTTATAGCTTTTTCCGCAATAA
>JAYEGH010000201.1:0-1983 GCA_034659055.1 Candidatus Caldatribacteriota bacterium | reverse complement strand
ATCCCAGAAATTCCAATCTCCAAGTAGTTTAATTATTTCATTCTTATCCATTCTATACCTCTTATTCGGTATTATTAGTTATTTTTATCTATTAGTAATAATACTATTCTACAATAATCTCTTTTTTATGTCAACTTAAACAATTAGCCCTATTTTCTCCTTTTTTAAAGGCTTATAAAATAAGGGTTTCAAGAGACAATCACAAAAAAGACTAAAAAATCATCCTAATTGCCGATTTTCCGAAAAATGATGCCCCTTAAAAGGCACTTTTTTTGTATTTAAAGGGCATTCCTTAAGGAAGGCCAAAGCCCTCTCCAGACGTTCCTTTTCTATTCTTTAGTCTTGGTATGAATTTCCAGATAAATTCGGTAATCTTTACCATATAAAGAAAATTCGATATCTTCATTTTCTGTCTTCCAGGCAGACAAAAAGGTTAATTTACCTTTACTAACCGCATAACCCCATAGAGTTTTCATTCCCTTATATCCATCATCTTTCCATTCCTCTTTATCTAAAATTGGTTTTCCATATTTTTTAATCAATTCCCCTTTTAATAATTCATATTCAGAAATATATTTATTTTTATCTAAACAATCCTTTTTATAAAGATGAAACCTTTACGCCTAATTTTCCAAAATCAACTTTTATTTTATAAGAAGAATTTCTTGCTTCGGTAAAATCTTCTACTTCGATAATTTTACCTACTCTGATATCAATTTTTTCAAAATCTTCAAGTGTTGCCATATTTATTTTCCACCTTTTGCCTTTTTATTCTTTTTAAACATTAAACCGGAAATTGATGATATCTCCATCTTCGATGATCGCTTCTTTTCCTTCTACTTTTAACAATCCTTTTTCTTTTATTTTATGCATATCGCCCAGTTCTACCAGATGATGATATTTTACGATTTCTGCACGAATAAATCCTCGTTCTATATCGGAATGTACCTTCCCGGCAGCTTTTTTGGCAATGGTATTCTTTTTAATGGTCCACGCTTTAACTTCATCTTCCCCTACTGTAAAGAAAGATACCAGTCCCAAATGTTTGTAACATACACGGGATAATCTCTCAATTCCGGATTCATTAAGTCCCAAATCTTCCAAAAACATCTTTCTTTCTTCTTCTTCTAATTGATTTATTTCCATTTCTATTTTGCCACAAATATTTAAATTAGCTATATTGTCATTCTTAATAACTTTATCTAATTTCTCTTTTTGAGAATATGAATTTGTTTTGAATTGTTCTTCACTAAGATTCAGGGCAATAATAATCGGTTTCAAGGTATAAAAACTGAAACCGCTGATTTTCTTTATTTCATCTTCGGAAAATTCAAGGTTGGATAGAAATTGATCATCACTTAATCCCTGGTTACATTTTTTTAAAATTTCCATCTCTACTGATTCCTCATGAGTTAATTTCCTTTTAGATTTTTTTAATCTCTCTAATCTATTTTCTACTACTTCTAAGTCTCTAAGCAAAAGTTCACATTTTAAATTTTCTATCTGAACTATCGGGTCTTTCTCGCCTGGCACTATCTGGTCTTCAAATAATCTAATCACAAACAGTAGAGCCTCTGCATCCTGAATAAGACTGAATATCTCTATCTTCTCTTTTTCCGGCAACTCCGGAGAAATTCCACCAATATCAATTAATTCAATCGTCGCGTGAGTCGTTTTTTTGGGATGATAAAGGGAGCTTAAATAATCTACTCTCCGGTCGTGAACTTTTGCTACTCCAATATTTTTTATCCCTTTTTTAGAAAATGTTGATATCTCCTTTTCCTGACCGGTTAGTAGGTTAAATAGAGTGGTTTTTCCGGTTAAAGGCATTCCTAATATTCCTATTTTCATTTTTCATTTCCTCTCATCGTTACATTTTAAATACACTTCACTATACCCAGTAGAAATAATTTCTATCTAATTATAACAAAACCATTTTAAAAGTAAAACAAGAATTGTAAAGCGATGTAAAAAGAGTTTGCC
>JAYEGH010000200.1:0-10235 GCA_034659055.1 Candidatus Caldatribacteriota bacterium | reverse complement strand
AAAGCAGCAAAAACACCGGATTGAACAGCCATGGGATCAACTGTGTTTTTCATCATTGTTAATTTACCGGCGGTAGGAGCTCCAATTGTATGGTTATGAGTACCGTTTATTCCAATAGCATTTACCATTTCATCTTCAGTAAGTTTTAGTAATTTTCCGGCAACAATGGGAGATACAAATTGGGTTATTGTGGCATGATGCCATTTTCTTTCTCGAACACCGGGAACCGCAAATTCACACATCCTCATTTCAAATTCATAAGCTAACACAATTGCGACGATTACTTCTTTCATATCAGCATTCATCATTTCTCCCACGGCCAAAGCAGCAGGAATAATATCAGAAGGATGAGAGGGGTCTTCTTTCCAATAAATGTCATTAAAATCCAATGAACGTATCATCAGTGAATTTACCAAGCTTGCATTTACAGCAGGCATTTTTTCGCCAAAGCCAATAATCGTTGCTTCCTGCTTTCCTTTCATATCTTTATAAATATCATAAATAATATTTACATCTTTTGTGTCATAAGCTCCATAGGCACATCCAACAGAATCATATAAAAATCGTTTAACCTGAAAAATAACCTCTTTAGGTAAATCTTCATATTTAAGATTAAGAGCAAATTTTGCAATCTGTCTTGAAATTGTGTTTTCCATAATATTATATTTAATAAAATTTATTTGCGTTTTTACTGTACTGTTTTATAATTTTCAGACTTCGTCTGTTTTGATACTTATTTCCGAACAATATTAAACAAATTGTCAATGTAAATCTATAAGTTACAAATAAATCTATACAATTATATCACAAAGTATGATAATTCATTAAAACATAACTATATAGATAATCAAAAATAATAAAACAGACGAAGTCTGATTTTTAAGGTTTTACTGAAATTTGTGTTATTATTTAGTCTGATTATTAAATCCTGTTTCCGGATTTTTTTCTCCAAATTTTTCGATTAACACAGGCATTATTTCTTTTCTGTTTTTCCCTTTTTTTCTTAAATCTTTAATAATCATATATACTTTAAAAAGCGACGACTGTGCTATTTCTGACGAGAAGTGACCTATTCCTTGATTCCATATAAATAAAGAGAATAATTCGTCGAGTTGCTCAATTGTTACTCCAAGATAATATGCTTTAATAAGTTCTCTTGTAGCTTGTTTAATTCTTCCTGAACCTACAGCATTTGACAATGACAGTAGAAGTTTTGTTTTTAGTTCTATAGCAGGTTCAGTTTTATTCCATATATTATCCCAAAAATTAACTGTAAGATCTGCTATTGTTTTATCAATGTCTGCATATCTTGGAATAACAATTGGTTTTAAAGGCAATTCTGTATCATCTGCTTCAATTATCTTTATGCGATAGAAATAAGAATTGTAAATTCCGTCATCTAAGGCTTCAGTGTGGTAATCAAACCCTAAATTTTTCATTGTTGAATACAAAGGAATTGGCTCAAAATTTTGTATAATCTTTATTCCTTTGCCTTTAGGAATATTTTTAGCTTTTTTTAAGATTGCTAAAAGAATATTACCTTTCAATGTTCTTACATCAAATTCAACGAAATCTTTTTTATTGTTTAACCAGTTTTTTCTCATAATTTTCATCTTTTATTATTTTACTTCAATAATTGTTTCTGTTTTATATCCAGTAATTACTTTAAGATGACCTTTTAAATTGTCATCTGTTTTGGCATCTCCGGTATCAACTCTAAGACCCTCCAATCTGCTTATTTTATCTTCGGTTGCAACAACAATTATATTTTCCTTTTCAATTAGTTTTAAGACTTCCGGGGTGAATTGTTTACTTGCCCTGCCAAAAATAAATCCATTTCCCCCAATGGGTGTAACAATCATTTTTATGTTATTGTATTTTTTAATTAATTCCAATAAACTTTTTTCATTGAGGTCAGTTCCGACTAATTCGCCATTAAAAACAGCATCTATCCCCAGTAATGTTTTTTTCACTCCTATTTTATCAGCAATAGTTTCTAAAGTAGTTCCAGGACCTAAAATATAAAGTAGGTTGCTCTCAATTTTTTCAAAAAAATACTGTGCAATTTCTTCTTTACTTATTTTTTCAGACTTACCTACATTAGAAGGTTCTTTTTTGCTTTGCAAGAAGTTTAAATTTTTAGGCACATTTAAGTAACCATATAATTTAGCTCCCAATTTCCCTTCTCTGAACGCTTCTTCGTCGATATCAAGAACTTCTTTTTCAAGAACTTCTTTTTCAAGAACTTCATTCGTTATATTATTAATAATTTCAGCAGCAGCATAAGTTGAAAGTGCAAAAACAGGACTAAACATTTTAACTCCGGAAGGAATGCCTAAAACAGGAGTTGATAATCCTAAAATATCGTAAACATCTCTTGCTGTTCCATCTCCACCAACAAAAATAAGTAGGTCAATACCCTCTTTAAGCATCTCCCCGATAATTTTTTTAGTGTCATCCGCATTTGTTTCTTTACCTATTTCAGATACAATTTCATATTTAAAATTAAATTTTTTAATAAAATTTTCACCCATTTTACCTGGGGCAACCAAAAAATAAAGGTCTTTTCTATTAATTAAAGCAAGTGTATTTTCAATTCGTTGAGGCGTTGTTGGTTTTGCCCCTAATTCTATCGCTTTTTTATACGCATCCCCGTCAGTTCCTTTTAAACCGACACTACCGCCCATTCCAGCAATGGGGTTTACTATTAATCCTATTTTTTTCATAATCTTTTAAATAACATATAAGCTGTGATAAAAATCTTCGGTTGTTGAAACATAATTTTCACGATATTCTTTTAAAGCGGTAGGTAAATAATTTAAAATATCACCGGCAACCAGCCCGTCTTCGCCTTTTTCTTTTGCTGCAATGTCGCCTGCAAAACCATGCATAAAAACCCCTATACGAACAGTATCATTAATTGCAAATCCAAGTCCATACATGGCAGCAATAGTTCCTGTCAAAACATCGCCACTGCCTGCCGTTGCCATTCCGGGATTTCCACTTAGATTAATAAACACGTTTTTATCAGGATAAGCGATTAGTGAATGTGCTCCTTTTAATACAATGGTAGCATTGAGTTCCTGAGCTACATATTGTAAAATGTTTATTTTGTCATTAGAAATATCATTAATGTTTTGTCTAACAATTCTTACCATTTCACCCAAGTGCGGTGTTAAAATTGTAGGGGCTTTTCGGTTTTTAATACATTCCAAATCATTGGCAACAGCAGTTAGTCCATCTCCGTCAATCAGCAATGGTTTATTAATTTCAGCGCTTAATTCTCTAACAAGTTTTTGCGTTTCATCGTTCAATGATAATCCAGGACCAATAATAACCATATCTACATTTTTGGAAAGTTGTAAAAGCTCTTGTTTATTTTCAAGACTTATACTTCCTGAATTTGTAGATTTTAGTGGAATAAAAACAATTTCACTTCCTTTATTTCCTCCTGAAGAAACAAGATGTTCAGGTGTTGCGAGATAAGAAAGTCCACCCCCTGCTTTTAGAAATGACATGGATGAGAAATAAGGTGCACCAAGATAGTTTGATGCTCCTGCAATAAATAATACTTTTCCATAACTGCCTTTGTGTGTATCTTTATTTCTTACCGGAAGAGGTTTAGGATCATTAGTTGCAATTTTTAAATGATCAGCATCTTGCATAACAGGAGGGAAAGAAATATGAGTAACATACAATTTTCCCACATATTCAAATCCGGGATAAAGCAAATTTCCTATTTTTGGTAACCCAAATGTAGTGGTATAATCTGCCATTACAGCTGTTCCCATTACCTGTCCTGTATCTCCGTTTATCCCGGAAGGGATATCAATACTAAAAACCGTTTTCTGACTTGTGTTGATAATATTTATAATGTCCTTATATTTTCCTTTAACATCCCTGTCAAGACCTGTTCCGAAAATAGCATCAATAATAGCATCCGCTTTATTTATTGTTTCTAATGCTAATGAAATATCTTGCAGATTAAATATCTTAATTTGTAATTTATTAACGATGTCAAAGTTTTGTTTTGCAGCACCCTCAAATTTCGAACTATCACCTAAGAGAAAAACGGTTACATTGCCGCCATTGGAAAAAATTTTTCTTGTAACCACTAAACCATCACCACCATTATGCCCTGCACCACAAAAGGTTACAAAATTCTTATTTTTTATTCCAAACTCTTTTAAAATTGTAAAATAAGCAGCCTGACCGGCATTTTCCATAAGAAGTTCCTGGACAATTCCATATTTTTCTATGGCATGTCGATCCATATTTCGCATTTCATTTACATTACTGATTTTCATATTATTTATATTTCTATGGTTTTTCCTACACCACCTTCGATATATTTTTCCGGATATAAAGATTTAATTTCCGCTATATGTTGAGTACAATGTGTAGGACAAATCATGTCAAGGTCTTTAAACAATTCAAAGTTATTAAACCCATGTAAACCACCAATAATTGCATAAATTTTTCCAAATTGTGAGGTAGCTTTAAGTATATTTTCCATTTTGGGGTGAGAACATCCAACAATTAAAACCAATCCTTTATCTGTTTTAACAGCCATTGATTGTTCTATATGTTCAAGTTCACCTGTAGAAAAAATATCTTCATGAAGTTTTACCGCTTTATTTACATAGATTATTTCTTTTGCATTACGAATTCCTCTTAATGAAACGGGGACATAAATTCTCACATTATTATTTTCACTGAGAAAAGCTGAAAGGCCACCTATATGATCAAAATGAGCGTGCGAAATAAATACATCATCAATTGATAACGGATTTATTTCCAATTTTTCCATGTTTTCGAGTAATATAGAACCGTTTGCTCCTGTATCAAAAAGAATTGTTTTGCTATGAGTTTCTATAAGACAAGAAAACCCCCAATCAGATTTTAGACTTGACTTAAATACTGTATTATCATAAAGGATTTTAATTTTCATCGAATAATTTTTTCATCCTTTCAACAATATCGAAAATCGTAATAGATATATCAGCATTTGAATTTTCAATAACGATGGGTTTCCCTTCATCTGCCATTTTTCTCGCATCAATATTAATAGGTATAGCACCAAGAAAATCGATATTCAATTCTTTAGCTTGTTTTTCACCTCCTCCGGATCCAAACAAATCAATCCGATGACCACATTCGGGACAAATTAGTCCGGACATATTTTCTATAAGGGCAATATGTGGGATTTCCATTTTTTTTGCCATACTAATAGCCCTTGCAGAATCCAGTAATGATACTTCCTGCGGTGTAGTAACAATAATTGCCATATCAGGTTTCATGCTTTGAGCTATTGTAAGACTCTCATCACCGGTACCGGGAGGTAAATCTGCTACAAGAAAATCCAAATTATCCCATTTTACATCGCCAAGAAATTGATTAATCATTTTAGATCGCATTGGACCACGCCAAATAACTGCTTGATCAGGTGGCAGCAAATTCGCCATAGAAAGAATTTTCACTCCATAACTTTCTTGTGGAATAATTTTATTATCCAAAGTATGTACTTCTCCTTTAAGACCTGTCATTTTAGGTACGTTAGGCCCTGTAATGTCGGCATCAAGAATTCCTGTTTTATAACCGAGAGTATGAAGTACGTAAGAAAGATTTACACTTACCATTGTTTTACCAACTCCTCCTTTACCACTAAAAACTACAATACGATGTTTAATATGGCTAATATTATCAGTAATTTTTTTACTCTCTTGTGCTAATTTCTCTTTTTGTTCTTTTGTATTCATAATTATTTCCTCCTTATTTTTTATCTCTTTTTTCGTTCAATAATTCTTCCTGAATCATGGTGTGTCCACATTTCGGACATTTTAGTGTAGTGCATTTTACTCCCTGTTGATGCGGTATTTTTTCACCACATTTTGCACATACGCAATAACCGCCGATACTGTATCTCCCGCCATTATTTCTTCCTCTGCCACCGCCAGTTCCTTGTCCACGGCCACGGCCATGGCCAATGCCGAGTCTATAGGATCTATAGGAAAATCAAAAATTATGCAAGAGGGAGTTCAGATATTTTGGAAAAAAAGATATGGCGGAGGAGCCAAAGAAAAACATCTCATTACTCTCCATGAATATGTAGTGGTATACGCCAAAGACAAAGATTCCCTCGAAGATATTTTTGTTCCGCTCGAAAAATCAGCAATCAAAAGATATTACAAACAAAAGGATGGCAATTTTGAACAACGTGGGCCTTACCGAACCCACCCCTTAGAAGCGACCAAAAGTATGGGAGAAAGAAAGAACCTTGTCTTTCCCATTCCTGGGCCGAACTGCGAGGAAATTTGGCCGAAGCGCCAATGGCTTTGGTCGAAAGAGCGCGTTGAAAAAGCTTTGGCGAATGGTGAAATCGAATTTCTCAAGGGAAGAGATGACGAATGGAGCGTTCATTCAAAGCAATATCTTTATGATAAAGATGGTAATATCAGAAAGGGCAAATTCTTTTCTATAGTTGACGATGTATTCAGTCAGCATGGCACCAATGAGATCATTGATCTGTTTGGAGAGGCGCAAATATTTTCTTTCCCCAAGCCAACAGGATTGTTAGAAAGACTTATAGATATCGCCTGCCCAGAAGGAGGGTTGATTGTCGACTTGTTTGCTGGTTCAGGCTCATTCGGTCATGCATCTTTTAGTTTTAATCTTCGAGGTGGTAAAACCACCAACTTCATAGCAGTCCAATTGCCAGAGATAATAGATGACGGTAGTGTCGCTTTCAACAAAGGCTACAAAACTATTGCAGAAATCGGCAAAGAACGTATCCGCCGCGCTGCCGTCAAAATCAGGGAAGAAAACCCGGATTATAAAGGCGATCTTGGCTTAAAGGTCTTTAAGCTGGACAGCAGTAACATCCGAGCCTGGAATCCGGATCGGAACGATCTGGAACATTCCATTATCGATCATACGGAACATCTGATCGAGGGCCGGAGCCAGGAAGATGTGCTGTATGAATTGCTACTTAAACGGGGGGTTGACCTGACGGTACCCATTGAGACAAGAGAAATAACCACGAAAGGCACAAAGAACACGAAAAAAGAAAAGGAGAGTGTTCGTGGCTTTCGTGATTTTCGTGGTTCAAAAAAGGTCTTTTCCATCGGGTACGGCGTATTGTTTGCCTGCCTTGATACTGCGATAAACCGAGAGGAAGTAGAAGACCTTGCCATGGGAATTATTGCCTGGCACCAAGAACTGGAACCCGCCAGCGATACTCAAGTGGTGTTTCGAGACAGTGCCTTTGAGAACGACATTGCCAAGACCAACATGACCGCGATTTTGGAGCAAAACGGAATTAAGCATGTTCGGAGCTTATAAAAGATGAACCACAAAATACACGAAAGGCACGAAAATAAAATTATCTTTTCTGAATTACCTGAAAGCTACAGATATGAAGCTTGGTCTGTTAGTCAACTTCGGGGTTTATCCCAAAGCAAGAGTCAAAAGATTTGCCCTATGAAACACGAAGAGTTAACCACGAAAATCACGAAAAGGGCGAGAGATGAAAAATATTTTTTCTTTCGTGTTTTTCGTGCCTTTCGTGGTTGAAAAGGAATCTCTATGAAGTTACATTTTGAAGACGATCTCGATTATCAGAAGGTGGCCATCAAAGCCGTGGCTGACCTGTTTCGCGGCCAGGATATCAACCGCACCGAATTTACCGTATCAAAGCTGATAGTTCCTTCGACACAAACAACCCTCCCGGGCATAGAAGAACCCCTGTCAAATCTAGCGCAAATGCACCTCCCGGGCATGGAAGAATTGACCTTGGGTATCGGCAACCGCCTGCAGCTCCTGGATGACGAAATTCTGGAAAATTTGAAAGATATCCAGCTCAGAAACGGTCTGCGCCCTTCAGATTCACTCGCCAGCGGTGATTTTACTGTGGAGATGGAAACCGGCACCGGGAAGACCTATGTGTATCTGCGGACGATATTTGAGTTGAACAAACGCTATGGATTCACCAAGTTCATGATCGTGGTGCCCTCCGTCGCCATTAAAGAAGGGACTTATAAAACCCTGCAAATCACCCGTGACCACTTTGAAAATCTCTACCCAAACGCCAAGGGCTATGAATATTTCCTTTATGATTCCAGAAAACTTGGTCAGGTAAGAAATTACGCCACCAGCCCGAATATTCAGATCATGGTGGTCACGGTCGGGGCGATTAACAAAAAAGACGTCAACAATCTCTATAAAGACAGCGAGAAGACCGGTGGCGAAAAACCTATTGACCTGGTTCGGGCAACCCACCCCATTATCATCGTTGATGAACCGCAAAGTGTCGATGGCGGCCTGAAAGGCAAGGGCAAGGATGCTCTTGATGCCATGAAACCGCTTTGCTCCCTGCGATATTCCGCCACCCATGTGGACAAACATCACATGGTTCACCGGCTGGACGCAGTTGACGCTTACGAGCGCGAGCTGGTGAAACAGATTGAAGTGGCTTCTCTGGAAATTGCAGGCGGTCACAACAAGGCTTACGTTAAACTCGTTTCAACCCACAATAATCGTGGTTCTATTACCGCAAAGATTGAGATTGATTTTGAAAGTCGTGGAACAATCCGCTGTGATGTTATGACCGTCGAGGATGGCGATGATCTGGAGCAGGAAACCGGGCGGGCGATTTACGAAAATTGCCGTATCGGAACAATCATCTGCGGCGACAATAATCAATCAATGGAAATCAGCGTACCGGGAGGAGAATTGACCTTACATCCGGGTGAAGAATTTGGCGGTGTCAACCCTGATGATGTAAAGCGCTTGATGATCCGACGAACGATCAAGGAACATCTGGACAAGGAAAAGCGCTTTGCCGCCCAGGGACGTGACGTCAAGGTCCTCAGTCTGTTTTTTATCGACAGCGTTAAATACTATCGCCAATATGATGAGGATGGCAACGAGGTTAAAGGGAAATATGCTCTGATGTTTGAAGAAGAGTATAAAAAGCTGGCAAGGAGTCCTGATTACCAGAATCTTTTTTACCAAATTGACCTGGATATTGATGCCGGTGAGGTACATAACGGTTATTTCTCAATCGATAAAAAAGGTGGATGGACGGAGACTGCGGAGAACACACAAGCCAACCGAGACAACGCCGAACGCGCCTATAACTTAATCATGAAAGAAAAGGAAAAACTGCTAAGCTTTGAATCGAAGCTCAAGTTTATCTTTTCCCACTCCGCCCTCTGCGAGGGCTGGGATAATCCGAACGTGTTTCAAATCTGCGCCCTCCGGGATATGAGTACAGAGCAGGAACGACGCCAAACCATTGGTCGCGATTTGAGGCTGTGCGTTAACCAGGAAGGACAGCGCCTGCATGGTTTTGTCATCAATACGCTGACGGTTATAGCAACCGAAAGTTACGAACAGTTTGCCGAGAACCTGCAAAAGGAAATCGAACAAGACACCGGTATTCGGTTTGGTATTGTCGAGAAGCACCAGTTTGCGTCCCTGCCGAAGGGACGCCGGGTTGATGCTTGAACTCAAATAGCAGCAGATCGGAAAGAGATGATTGTGTTCCTTCGATCATTGAAGAAAGCACCGCTTCCTTGCGAATGTACATGTATAGGTATAGTGACGTATCCGGCAATAACGTTGATACGCTGTCCAATCGCCCAAGAGCCAGCAAGGCAGAATCAAATTTTTCGCGCAATTTTGTTGACCACTCAATGGGTAGCGTTGGCGGTAGCGGCGCGGGAATAAAGGCTTGGGTTTTTTCTCCGACTGATGAAATTGTGTGGTAGCGGCCTTGTATATCTCTTCGCATGATCTTTATTTCAACTTTTGAATTAACGAAATATTTATTTCAATTTATTTACTAAAATGGAATAATATTATTTTGTGATTTTGTTGTCAAGGATTTGAGTTTTAGAAATTTTCCGGCGATAGATGGGAGTGGAGCTTAATCAATTTAGATGATGAATGGAATTGACTTTCTATGCAAAAAAAATCTTTACATATCGATCTTGCCGGCATCGGCCCGGTCTGTTTTCGCTCCAGCCACCGGGCCAGACGCCTCAGTATCTCTGTAATTCCTTTCCAGGGTGTCCGGGTTTCAGTGCCTGCAGGGATGCCGCTGACAAGGGCAGAGCAGGCAGTGCGGACCAGGAAGGCATGGATAGAAAAACACCGCTTACATATACAAGAGATTGAAAAGAAGTGTAGGGCCCTGCAGCAACAGACAGAAGCGGTTAACCCTCATGAAGCCA
>JAYEGH010000199.1:0-10236 GCA_034659055.1 Candidatus Caldatribacteriota bacterium | reverse complement strand
CTATCCAGTATGAAAGGAAAACCATTAATCGAAAAATAGACCCAGATATCGAGAAAAATATCGTAAAAGAACTAAAGCTCGAAAAGGATTTGATTAAAGCCAAAGATGTACCGATTAGATATTACAACTACAGTTATATAAAAGATCTTTTAGAACAAAAATATAGCCAGAAGGTATCTTTGCCTACTATAATCGACCGGGCTAAAAGAAATAATTTTTACTTTTTAAGGCCGAAGAGAAAGGCTCATGATAGAGAAGTAATAACTAATTATCCGGGAGAACTTATCCAACATGATTCTTCTCATCATCTGTTTGCCCCTTATGCACCCAAGAAATGGTATCTGATTACCTCAATCGATGATTACAGCAGGTTAATATTGTATGCTGTTTTAGTAGAGCGAGAGACTACCTGGGAACATATCCTGGCCTTAGAGAATGTTCTATTGAAATATGGATTCCCTCTGGCCTATTATGTAGATAGCCATTCAATATTCAGGTTTGTACAGGGTAGAGATTCCTTCTGGAGAAATCACTACAGACTTACCGATGAGGCTAATCCGCAGTGGAAACAGGTTTTGGAGGACTGTAGGGTGAAGGTAACCTATGCGCTTTCTCCGCAAGCCAAGGGTAAGATTGAAAGACCCTATAGATGGATTCAGGACCGATTGGTCAGGACCTGTTATAGAGAGAATGTTAGGGATATTAAAAGGGGCCAATTAATCTTGAACAATCTTTTTCAAAGATACAATTAGCGAATAGTTCATTCTACTACCGGGGAGATACCTTATATTAGATTTCAAAGAGTAATAAGAGAAAAGAGAACTTTGCATGAGAGAATAAAATTTCGGATTAGTCCAGACAAAGAACCCGGTTTAGCTGAAGTAAGATTCTGGTATAGAAATAAATTTTTAGGTATGCAAAAAAATAAAAATAATAAGTTTGATTTAGTACACTTTTTTAAATTTAACTAACAGAATATTTCAATGTTCTAAGCGTAACTTAAGTTTAGCATTAGCAAAAATAAATATAGATTGAATACCAAAAAAATTGATTAACGTGTTAAAGAGCATTCTTTTGTCAGATTAATTTTATTGCATTTACAGGGCAAAACTTAACACATAAAGGATCCTCTTCCTCCTTACAATCACAAGTATCTGAGATAGTAATATCAATATCATAATTATCTTTGAAATTAACTCTTATAGTAGAATATATTGGGTTAAAACATTTTTTATGGTGATACGAACAAACTAATTCGCAAGTACAACAGCCAACGCACTTGCCAGTATCAATCTTAATCATTTATAAACATCCTCATTTTTAAATTATTCTTTTCTTGGCTTTTATTTAATATTTTTTTATCTTGAATAAAAATATCCAATAAATTCCTAATTAGATTTAAGAATTTCTAATCTATTAATTTAATGCCTTTTTTTTCTAATGCACCTATTAATCTCGATAATCCTAGCTTAGATAATCTCTTTCTTGTAGGAATCCCAGTATGTTTATCACATTTTTGCAAAACATAATATTCATCAAGCATTTCATTCCAATCTTTTAAATTTAACTTTTCACCCTTATAAGGTCCTTTTTTAACTGGTATTTCAGCTAATTTTTTAGGAGGCAAATCATCTTCTCTAGTAAAAGAGGCGTGTAAAATATTAAAAGTTTTTTCGAAATATTGTACTTTTTCTCCAATCTCGAACAACTCTTTTACTGAAACGCTTTCTCCTGTTGCCAAGTAATAAAAATCTGAAATATCTTCAGGTTGAAAAAGATTAAAATCCATCCACATTGTTGGCAAAGCACAAATGCCCATAATATCAATTATTGCTTTATATTTTTCTTGCCAAACTACTAATTTTGCTTTATCTTTATATAAGGTAGGAACACTAATATCATCAATATCAAATAATTTTTTACTCATCTTAGGTGATATTTTTTGAAACTCTTGAGCAGTGGCACCTCTTAAGTGACCACCACCTTTAGTGCTAGTTACAATACCTAAAGCCCATCCTTTATGAGAGCGCATAGCAGCCTCCATTAGGCTGATTTTCTTAACTAATACACCATATTTTTCTGAACCCCGCCCGATTATTTTTGACGCTTCGAAAACTCCATTAGCTAACAAATCACCAAAGCCAATCCTATTTGCTATTTTATCTATAAGTAGTAATATATTTTTATAATTTCCCCATTGCAATTGCAATCCATCTGTTTCTTTTTTTGTAATAATTCCATTTTCATAACACTCTGTCGCCCATGCAATCACTGCAGATAATTGATCACCGTCCAATCCATATAAATTAGCTAATTTATGACAATTTAAGGCACCTTCTAAAAAAGTTACTCCTAAATTAGAAGCATAGGAACGAAACGAATTTGCTTCAAAAGTTTCAAATCTAATACCATTTACCTCGAATATACTACTACAATATACCGGACAATTAAAACATGAATGCCTTCTTATTAAATATTTATCAACTTTGTTTCTTGAGAATTTTTCTAAATTTTTATTACTCCAAAATCCTTCATTCATATTATTGACAGCATGAGGTCTATCTTCACCAGGCGCCAGATAAGGTAATAGCGTTCCTCCTGCACGATGCAGATGAACTGCATGGCTTTTATTAATAATTTCTTTGTTATATTCTAAGACTTTATTCAGGAGTTTTTCAGAATTATAAACTTTTATTGATTTTGTGCCTTTAATTGCTATTGCCTTTAAGTTTTTACTTCCAAAAACTGCCCCTGAACCTCCATAACCTATTGCCCTTCCTTTGTCACTTATCAAACAGGCAAATTTTACTTTGTTTTCGCCGGCGATTCCAATAGATAGAATTTTTAAACTCGAAATGTTTTCTTTTTTTTTGATAAGGTTTTCAGTCTCCCATGTATTTTTTCCCCAAATGCCTTTTGCATTTTTAAAATATATTTTATCATCTTGGATAAAAAGATAGATTGCATCGGATGCTTTTCCGGTAATAAAAATATGATCATAACCAGCCAATTTCATCTCGGTTGCAAAAAACCCTCCGCTGTTTCCTGAACCAACACCATGGTTCATCGCATTTTTAAAATCAACTGACAGACGATTTGCTGAAGGTACCAGAGTACCGACTAAAGGTCCAGATCCCAAGATGATAGCACTTTCGGGGTCTAGAGGATCTGTTTTAGGATCAGTAAAATTAAAAAGTAAGTATTGGTTAATACCTCTTCCACCTAAACAAGATAAATATTTTTCAGTTTTTTCAATATAAAAAGTTTTTTTTGTTAAATTAACAAATAATATTTTCCCTACTCTTCCAAAAGTCATACGAATGACTCCTTTCTACGATTTCATTTTATACCAGTTAAATTTGTTTATATTTATTACTTAATTATCTAATCATTAAACTTGGTAAATATAAGGTAATTTGGGGAAATATTGTAATTAATGCTGTACCTATACATAACATAATAAAAAAAGGTAATGCAGCTTTTGCAATGGGCCATAACTCATCACCGGTCAGATTATTTATAACAAATAAGTTAAAACCAACAGGCGGAGTAATTTGAGCTAATTGAATCATTAAGACTATATAAATACCAAACCATAGTGGGTCAAAACCAGCTGCTTTAATTAAAGGCAAAGCAATAGGTGTACTCATAACAATCATGGAAAATCCATCAACCAAACAACCCAATCCTATATACATAATTGAAAGTATTACAATAAGCATATAAGGTGACAGACCAAGGGATCCTACATATTCAGTTAAACTTCGGGTAATTCCCAGATAACCGGTGGCAACTGATAGGTAAGCAGCACCGCAAACTATTGCCATAATCATACAGCTTGTTTTAACTGACCCCATTAAAGCAGCTTTAAATACTTTCCAATTTAAGCTGCGACTTAATAATGCAAAAAATAATGCCCCCGTTACTCCTACTGCTGCAGCCTCGGTGGGAGTAGCCCAACCAAAATAAATACTCCCTAAAACTAGAAAAACTAAAATAACTACCGGAGCTAACAAAGGTATGGCTTTTAATCGTTCATACCAAGAATAACTTGTCTTGCCAGCAGGTGCAATATTTGGGTTGCTTAAACTTTTTACGATAACATAGCCACTAAACATAAATGCCAATATTAATCCGGGAATAAATCCCGCAATAAAAAGTTTTCCTATACTTACTTCAGCTATAATGCCATAAACTAACATCATCATGCTGGGTGGGATTAAAAAACCTAAAGTACCGGATCCGGCCAAAGAGCCGATGGAAAGAGATTTATCATAACCTCTGCGAGTAAGTTCTGGTATGGTAATTTTCCCAACAGTAACAGTGGTAGCCGCAGATGAACCACTAATTGCAGCAAATAAAGTACAGGCAAAAATATTAACATGAATCAATCTGCCCGGGACAGAATCCATCCAGGGGCATAGGCCATTAAACAAATTTTCTGAAATTTTACTCCTAAAAAGAATTTCTCCCATAAATACAAAAAGAGGCAAAGCCATCATAGCAGAACCACTCGTATTATTCCAGAATATATTAGCTAAAATAGACCCAAATGGAAGATCAGTAAAAAAATAAAAACTACCGAAACCTACCAAGCTTAATGAAATAAAGATCCATACGCTTCCGCCTAAAAATAAAACTAATAAAGCTATCATGACTAGAGAAACAGTAAGTAAGTCCATAATCTATACTCCTAATATTTTTTAAAAATTAAAATAATGACTGTGTTAATTTATTTTAAAACATCTAAAGTTGAGTAATAATTTTATCAAATTTAAACTATTTTCCCAAACTTTTATCTTCTTCTATCACTTCAATTTTGCCGGTTTTTAGTGCCATGTGATTTTTTAAAAATTCGGATAAAAATTGGAGAGCCAGCATAAAAGAACCAAAAGGCATGAAAAATTGGGGTATGGCAAGATATGTTTCAGAGATCCGCATAGACCGAGAATTACTTATAACTGAATCCCAAAAGAACATGACCAAAAAATATGTAATACATATAGAAAAAATAAAACCAATAACATAACAAATCATATCCAAGACTAATATATGTCTGGGATTTTTTATTATATTTTGGAGAAAAGTCATACGAATGTGTCCTTTTTCTCGAAGAGTAATACCAAGAGCCATGAAGGTAAGGCCACACATCAAGTATCCTGAATATTCTTCAGCGACATACAGAGTGTTATTAAATATAGTTCTCGTAATAATTTCCGCTACTATAAGAATAAGAGATGAAAAAATCATAATACCAGACAATGTGCCACCAAAAACAGAAAATTTATCAATAATAGTAATTAATTTTTTATTCATGATAAGTCCCCTTGTATTTACTATTGGATATTTAAAAATTTTTATTTATCATATTAATTGAATTAGGAATCCCGAAGATTAACTTCAGGATTCCTAATTTTTATAAATTTTAGGTTAGAGACTAAATTAACGACCCACTTGTTCCATAAACTTCTTATAGATTACTATTGCGTCAGCCGGTGCTTTAGCTAGCCATTCTTCACGTATTCCTGCAGTTATCTTGCTTAATTCTACTTTAAGTTCATCAGTTACGGGAACACTTACTATACCATTTTGATTACATAAGGCTTCTTTTTCCTTATCTATTCCTTTCACTCTTTCCCACATTATTTCTTCCATTTCTTTGCCAGTATCAATTAAAATTTGTTGTGTTTCTTTGTCTAATTTGTTAAAAGCCCTTAAATTTACAGTAACCATATCAGTTGCATATGTAATATTAAGTCTTTGGAAATAATTTAATACTTCCCAGAATTTACCATCTACACCAGTTGGGCTGGAAGTAATAACTGAGTCAATTAAACCGGTAGCCAAGGAAGAATAAACTTCACTGAATGGTAATGCATAAGGAGTACCACCGGTTGCTTCAACTACTAAAGCACCATTTTTATCGTAAGTACGAGTCTTTAAACCATTCATATCTTCAACGGACTGAACTTTCTCTTTGGTCCATAATCCTGCAGCCGGCCAAGGTGCAATATATAATATCTTTTGCTTCCATTTGGCCATTGCTTTATCAAAGAAAGGACGGGAAATAGTATTTAACAATTTAGCTTCATCAGAATTTAAAGCTAAGAAAGGTAAGGTTACTATCTGGAAGAGCATTTCATCTCCTGCCACTCCACTGACCAACATATCAGATAACGGAACCAAACCATCTCGGACTGCCTTTAATAGTTCCGGACCCTTATAACCCAATGCACCACCTGTTTCTACTACGATATTCAATTCACCGTTGGTTTTTTCATTAATTTTTTCCGCAAATTCAACCAAACCTATACTATGATAATTGTTCGGTGGCCAAACTGAATTAGCAACCCATCTGGTTGCCGCAAGAGCGGAAATCGCAAAGATTCCTACCATTAAACTTATTACTAAAAGAATGGAAATTGTTTTTTTCATTTTTTTCTCCTTATTTTTTATTGCTTAAAAAATTTAATTGATTAACACATGTAAATTTCATTTTTTCCAGAAAACAAAGAACTCTTTTATTAAATTGTATATATCACCCCCTAAATTTACTCCTCATCTTAACTTTATTAACTTCTGCAAAAATTCTTCCAGGCTAAATTTGTTAAATGCACAGTAAAATTCTCAGTTAATAAATTTAGATAAAGGAGCTATTTTTATTTTTTCTTCGTTTAGTATATTCCTAATAGCTTTAATTATATCTAGCGCATTTTTATTGTCCCCATGAAGGCAGATGGTATCAAATTGTAAATCAATTATTTTACCATCGATTGTTTCTACTTTTTGCAATTGAATCATTTTTATTACTCTTTTAGCAATGATATTAGGATTAGAAATTACTGCACCGGGAATACTTCTTTTCGCTAATGTACCATCAAAATTATATTCTCTATCTGCAAAAGCTTCTCTGGCAACTTTTAATCCTAATCTTAAAGAAATATTAATTATTTCTGAATTAGCTAGACCCACCAATATAAGGTCTTTATCTATTTTAAGAATAGCTTCTACTGCTGCCTGGCCTAATTTCTTATCATTAACTATGGTATTGTAAAATGCCCCGTGCGGCTTTACATGCTGTAAATTCATCCCTTCAGCCTTAGCAATTGCCTGGAGAGCTCCAATTTGATAGGTTATAAAATTTTTTACTTCTTCCGGGGAAAGATCCATCTTTCGTCTTCCAAAACCCTGCAAATCTAAAAAACCAGGATGAGCTCCTATGGCTACATTATATTTTTTGGCAAGCCTTACGGTATATTTCATTACATTAGGATCTCCTGCATGAAATCCACAGGCTATATTTGAAGAAGTAATATATTTTATTACTTCTTCATCCTGACCTATTTTATAGTTGCCAAAACTTTCCCCCATATCACAATTCAAGTCAACTACCTTCAACATTCTCTATTCCCCTTTTTATAATTTCTCTATTTCAACCTTATATTTTTTTTCGTTTATTTTTACTTTAAACATTCGTTTATTACCTAATTTTAATTCGACAAATTCTTTTTTTTCAAAATGTAAGTTAGTAATCTTTTCTTCTCTTTCCTGCAAAAGCTGGTGTGCTTCTTCTAAATTTATTTTGGTAAACTTTACTTTATTCCCAGGTTTCATCTGAGCAAATTTATCAATATCAACCGAAACAACTGTAGCAATTTTTGCATAACCCCCAGTTGTCTGACGGTCGGCTAACATAACAATCGGCATGCCATCTTGAGGCACCTGAATACTTCCCAAGGGAATCCCATCAGTTATTATGTCAGAACCATTTTTAGTCTCGATTTTAAGACCTTTTAGCCGATAACCCATTCTATCCGAATCAACAGTTATTTCATAAAAAGAATTGAGAAAAGTAGATAAACCAGCTTTAGTAAAATAATTATCCTGAGGACCCAGAATAACCCTTATTTCCTTTTCTACTGGATAATCAGGTATATCAATAGATTCTATTTTTCTGCCAATTATATCTTGTAATTTTTGCTCTGGATTTCCGATATTAATTATATCTGATTTCTTAAGAGGTCTTCCCTCCAGTCCCCCGATTTTTGCTCTAACATAAGTGGATTTACTTCCAAGTACACAAGGAACATCGATTCCTCCAGCAATTGATAAATAAGCTCGGCATCCACTTTTTATTTGATTAAAAGAAATAATATCCCCTTCTTTAATTTCTAAAACTTCCCACATAGGAGCAGATATATCATTAACCTTAAGCACAAAGTCTGCCCCGGTTACAACAATTGCTGTTTTGCTGATTGCTTTTAAGGATAATCCCGGAGTAGTGATTTCTATACCTGCTTCATTTTTTTTATTCCCGAGAAGCCGATTACCAATTTGTAATGCGCAGGAATCCATTGCACCACTGACCGGCATTCCATATTGCTGAAAACCATATCTACCCAAATCCTGAATGGTATCAAAAATACCTGATTGAATAATTTTAAATCCTTCCATAGGGCATTACCTTACAATTATAATTTCCTTCGTCGATTTTCTTTTTAATTTTTTTAAACTGTTCCTGATTTATCGGGTAAAATTTTATGTAATCTCCAGATTTTAATAAAAAGGGAGATTTTTTCTTCAGATCAAAGAGTTTAATAGGAATTCTTCCTATTATTTGCCAACCTCCAGGACTATTAATAGGGTAAATACCGGTTTGTTCTCCGGCAATCCCAACAGAACCTCCAAAGACTTTCAATCTTGGCTTTTCTAAACGGGGAGTCTTAATTTTAGCTGACATTTCCCCAAGATAAACGAAACCCGGTAAAAATCCCAACATATAAATAAAATATTCTTTTTCAGTGTGAATTTTAATAACTTCTTCGATAGAAAGTTTATTATGCCAGGCTACAAATTCTAAATCAGGGCCATATTCTCCGCCATACAAAACAGGTATTTCTGTAATGCTAGGAACAGGTAAGGCTATTTCGGTAACAGTTCTTTCTAATTCTTTTAGCTGTTGAATAAGGGAGGCATACTTTACTTTTTGAGGATTATAGTAAATAATCAGAGAATGATAGGTAGGAATTATTTCCTCAATTCCCTTAATATTTTCCTTATTAACATTAAAATACATTTTTCTTACTAATAAATTTACTTCTTTGTTTATTTCATTTTTAAATTCGAGAACAATTGCTTTATCCCCGGCAATTAAATATCTAGCTTTTTGGTACATTTTTCCTCTATTTATAAAATATTTCCATTACAAATATTTAGTCATTGTAATATGTATTAATTGCAAAAATTCCGTTAAAAAATAACAATTTTGGAAAAAATTATTATTTTTTTATATTTACAAATGACTAAAAAGTATAAAATCCTTTTCATTTTAACACACCTTTCAAAAAAAATAAAAATAATTATATAAATAAAAGCATCATCTTTTTTAGTTTTAATATTTAAAACAAAACCAAAAAGGAAATAAGGTGGCGAATATTGATTGTTTGATAATTTTGAATAAGTAAAAGATAGCAAGTGAAATTTCATATATCTACCGGCAAGGAAATCTCCACCCTTTTGATGCAAATCTAATCTACCGCTACCGGTAATAAAAATTTGTATTCTTTAGCAAATTTGTCATTAACTCTTTTGAGATAATTCTTCCAATTGCTGTATTTATGAATTTCATCAAAAAATAACCAATGGGACCGATTCATCCATCCGATCAATTTTCTCAAAAAAGTAAGGATCTTCAACTAGTGTTCTCTTGCTGGGAATATCATCCCAATTATAATAATTTGATTGCTAAATTCCCTGGCAATTATCTTTGCCAGAGTCATTTTCCCGCTTTGCCTGGGACCGGATAAAAACACCATATTTTTGTAGGATGATAGTTTTTCTCATATTTTCTGATAAAGGATTCTTTCTTCCATGTAACTATAACATGGCTTAATTCGAAAAAAGTTAAAACCGTTTTCGATTAGACCCGAATAAAGTTACTTTTAAAAATGAAATCTTCAATATATATGATTGTACCCCGCAAAGTAATAAAGTAGTAGCATAGGGGCACAATTCATTGTGCCCCTATAACATGATTATGGCCGAAAAGTTATAATTTACTATGAAATTATCTGCAACTTAGAATATATGTAAACCGTTTGAAAAATATCTTGGCTTTTTGGGTTGTAACCATATATAAGAATTTAATAGTTTCGAATTATTCCTTCTATCCATTTGCCTGGTTTCTGGATATCCCCTCGTTTTAGCACTCTCCAAACCCTTATGAAATAAGGCTTT
>JAYEGH010000198.1:0-2014 GCA_034659055.1 Candidatus Caldatribacteriota bacterium | reverse complement strand
TCCAGAACCTGATGATCGATTTAAAAAAATACAACCAGGAACTTAAAACCCTAACCAAAACCCGCGAAGATCTTATCCAAAAGATTAAGAAAATCTAACAATATCCTTTAAGTGCCAACCCTTTATCAAATTTCCTGTAAGGGTTTAATTCATCAAACCTGTTTATCCCCGTAGGACAGGCATCCCGCCTGCCCTACATAAGATAAACAAAAATCCCTAAAAACAAGTTTTAATCTCTCAAATTAACTCTTTTCCATTTCATTCCAGGCCATAAAGATAGGGATAGCAACTATAATATCAACAGCACCAAAAAAATTACTCATTACTATAAATGCGAATCCTAATATTCCAGTCAAAACAGCAACAATTAAAAATATTCTTTTAGCTGAATCCTTATCGCCTTCTTCAAACTTTTTCATCCCTAAGAAATATAGCACAGCACACAAAGCAGCTGAAATTAGAAAACCTGGAACATCTGTCAACATAAGAGATAATATCGCTAATGCCCCCAGACCAGATACTGAAATAATCATATAAGTCTTGGTATTTACTCCATCTCCACTTACTATTCTACCTTTTTTTGGTTCCCCTTTCAGATTAAAACCACATGAAGGGCAAAAAGTTACTTCACCCTCAATTTTTTTACCACAATTCGGACAAAAAGACATTTTTTATACCTCTTTTTCTCTATTATTATATTATTTTAATTTTGCTCCACAATTCTGGCAGAACTTATCAGTTGCTCCCACAGGTTTACCACAGGAAGGACAAGTATTCGAAGTTGAAGACTCAACCTTCTCCGGTACAGGTTCAGTAACTACTATTCCTAAATGTTCTTCTATCTTACTGAATATCTGTTTTGTTTCTCGTGAAGCCTGCCCCCAATCAATAAGAACTGCTTTCATTTTGGGCTTAATAGCAATAGCCACAGTAGTTTCATTAGTATCAGGAACAGATTTCACTTCAATAACTCCCTCTCCTCCGGCAGAAAATACAGTAAACCCCGTAGATATATTGATTATTCCTTCTTTTTCATTTTTACTAACTATTCCAATTTTAAGATCTTCCAGGGCCTTAGTAATAGCCAAAAAAACTTCTGAAAAACTCTTTTGATAACTTCTCGTCTCTCCTCTCTTTTCCGCTGCCATTTTTAAATACCTCCATTATTAATAAATTTTTAATTTAGAAAAATAAAATCTCTTTCGCTACCTATCCATACAAAGTTATGAAATAGTTTAAACGAGTTTATTATTCAACTTATTTTTCCTATAAATCTCTTATTTACTTAACTATATAATAGTTCGACATAACTTTTAAAAATCCTTCTTTTTTGAGAAATAATTTTAAATTAAAGCGTAAATCTTTATTTACATCATTATTGTATGTTGCTACTATCCACACTTTCTCGTAAGTCCTATCACTCCATAAAGTGATTAAAAATCCTCTTTTTACGGTAAGAGTGTATCGCCAACATTCTTAGTAATGCAGGGGTCGGATCTATCCGACACGCCTGAGTGTAGATTAGAATAATTATTTCCCTTTGCAAATAGCAAATGAAAAGTACACCGTATTTTAACCGAAAAGTGCACCACTTTTTCCAAAAAAATAAATTAATCTAGCCCATATTTCCCTCCTTCCCTGACTGATCATTAATTTTGTTTTGCCAGCCATTCCCTGGTCTCCTTCAAGCGGTAGGAACTACCATTCATATTTAGGATATAGGACTTATGAGTCAACCGGTCGATCATGGCTGCTGTCATCACCGAATCTGAAAAGATTTCATCCCATCTCTCGAAGGAGAGGTTGGTGGTAATGATGGTGGATTTTCTACCGGCCCTGAGAGAGAGATGGGTAAAGAGCAGCTCTGACCCTTCCTTGTCAAAGGAAATATATCCTAATTCATCGGCTATCACCAGGTCATACTTTTCAAATTTGCTCTCTAATCTTCTTAAGGTCTTTTCTGATCTGGATTCTTTTAATTGATTGATAAGTAAGGGTATGGTAGCAAACAGTA
>JAYEGH010000197.1:0-2017 GCA_034659055.1 Candidatus Caldatribacteriota bacterium | reverse complement strand
AGGCAAAGGTTCATCAATTCTTTGATTGATAATTTTAGCATTAGTAAAACTTGCACACCTTCTTTTAAATTGAGCAACCATCTCGCTTGAAATATCAAGTCCTATCAACTCACCATTGATAGAAAGACAGTTCATAATTAAACATGCATTCCTCCCAGTCCCTGCTCCTAAATCAATAATTCTGTCATTAGACTTAATACTCATTAACCGAATTGCTTTTTTTATGAAAAAAGAATATCCACCAAAGGTCATAATGTCCATTAATTTATCGTAATATTTCGCTGTCAATCTGCTAATTTCAACTTTTGATTCTGGATAATAAGCACACATTGATAATTCTCCTAAATTTTAAGCTGAATTACGTATTTTCTTTCCAATTTTCTTGCTCCATAGCTAAAAAATTTTTTTGTTCTTCTTGATTCATTATAGTTATTTTTATTTCAGGTTTTGCGCTAAGATTTTCTATTGCTTCTCTTACACTATTTACAAAATAATCGCCAATGGGAATATTAGGAAAAGGAAATGCTATAATAATTGTGACTTTATTTTCTTTAATTGATATTTCCTTGATTATTCCCAGATCAATTAAGGTACTGTTAATTGCAGGATGTTCTATCTTTTCCAAAACTTTACGAACATCTTCTTCTAAAATATCTTTAGTCATTATTTATCCTCTTCATATTTTTCAAAAGTCATTTTTTCACCAGCAAGTATGGAAACCTTAAGCCAATTCTCGGGATCCACAAATGGACAGGAATAATTTTCGCTATATGCGCACCATGGATTATAGGCTTTATTAAAGTCAAGAATCCAATTCCCATTTACTGTGCAATCCCTATCATAATCGAGGTCAAGATACCGTCCTGCTCCATAGGTTTCCTTAGTATTAGTAGTATCTTTAAATGGGACAAAAAGTTGTTTTTCCTGAGCATCACTCTTATACGCCTGGAGCGTGGATTCCTTAGCAGAGAGTTTAAACCGAAATTCCCCCCATCTTATGAAATTTCGTACATTACCAGTAGTATCTTGAATTTGTAATATTTTTTTATTTTTATGCTCATTAAGTTCGAGCTCGAATCGGTAATTTGGGTCGGGGAGATAATATGCAAGTCCCTTGAATTTTGCTCTTTCTTCAAATGGTATAGGTGATTGCCAATCCGTTGCAAAGAATTTATCCTTCTCCTTACGTTCTCTCTCGATAATCACCTTCCAGGTATAAAGTGCCATTATGATTTTACCTCCTTTTTTACTTTTTTCTAAAATTTAAAAAGATCTTATTCTCTGTAAATACCCCATCCAAATCTGCGCCCGGGAAGTTATGGACTTATTAATAAAACCAATAGTTAAATTTAGGATTTATCTATCTTTATATTTCTTGGCTCTTTTAAGCCAAAACTCAAAATGAATCCAAGCAGAATAGGAATCCCGGTAATGACAAATAAGGTATTATAAGAGATATGTTGAATAATTAATCCTCCGATTAGAGGAAAAAGCGATACTGAAAACAATAAAGTCCCGGTAAGGCTAATATATATAGGTCTATCCTTTGAAGGTGCTATATCCAGTAGGTAATTTGTTTTACCTATCGTCCTTCCTGCGATAAAAAATCCTATGATTGCGAATAGAAGAAGATATAATAATTCATTTTTGAATTGACTCATCAATGCAACAACCGGTACCATCAAACCGGCAAATGTGCTGATTTGAACCACCTTTTTGTTTCCCACAAAATCAGAAAGATTGGCCCACAAAATATTCGATAACACACTACCAAGCATTTGAGCAGAAAGTAGCATACCGACTGTTCCTAATCTAATGTCTAATATATCCTTTAAATAAAGGATATAAAATGGTAAAGCTATTCCCCCGGCTCCTGTAAGGATTTCTACAATAATAAACTTTTTATAATCACTATTTTTCTTTATGATTAGAGAAGCTTTTTTAAGAAACTCTTTAAAAGGTAATTGATTTTTATACACTTTTTCAACAGGTTCTTTTACAGAGCCTAAGGCAATGT
>JAYEGH010000196.1:0-2021 GCA_034659055.1 Candidatus Caldatribacteriota bacterium | reverse complement strand
GGTTGGGGGATATTATAAAAAATCGGGTATGATTTGATTGATTGTCCTGAATTCCGGATTTTAATATTTTCATATGATATAAATCTGCTGCATAATGACTAGCAATAGCAGCAGTTTTTGTATCATCCAATTCTTTAATTATTTTTACACTACCGGCAGTATCATAAATGGGGATTATTTGACAGGATGATAATTTTTTGGATAAATATTTCTCACACTGTGCCAGTGCCTGGGGATGAGAATATATCCTCTTGATATCTTTAAAGTCAGTTCCTTCTTTTACGATTAGACAGTGCTCAACTTTCAATATCGATTCCCCCACCGCGAACAATGATTCATCCAATAGAAGATCGTGTACTTTATTTATACTTCCTGTTTGAGAATTCTCCACAGGTAAAATGCCATAATCCGCTTCACGAGCGGTTACCTTCTGGCATACTTGTCGAAAGCTTTTACAAGTCAATAAATCTATGGAATTACCAAAAAAACGGACAGCTGCCATTTCGCTAAAAGCGCCCCTTTCTCCTTGAAATGCCACTCTTTTTTTCCTTTTAGATTTTTGTTGCTTTTCTTTCATTTATTTACCCTCTTTATTATCCTTCCTTTTGATAGATTTTTTGGCAAAAAATCTATCATTTTTACATAATTTTCTAAATTTATTCGCATGTATAAAATCTTTTTCCAGATCATCCGGATTGTTTTTCAATTTATCTTCTATTTTGTCAAGATGTTTTTTAAACTTACCAATCATCTCGATCACGATTTCATTATTTGTTGCATATATATCTTTCCATATTTCAAAAGAACTTGATGCAATTCTGGTCATATCATCAAATGCCGAACCGGAGGCTTTAAAATAATTTTCATTGTTCTCTTTTTCAGCAAGGGAACCCGAAAGATCAACCAGGGAAATAGCGATAAGCTGTGGCAAATGACTTACAGCAGCAGCAATTCTATCATGTTCCCTGGCATCCAATTTTAATGGATAAGCACCAATCATGTTTACTATTCCGTACATCTTTTCCAATGCTTTTTGATTCAATTTATTTCGAGGGATTAGAATATAAGGCTTATTTTTAAAAAGCTGAATACTTGCCGCATCTATTCCAAATTTCTCGGAGCCGGCCATAGGATGTCCGCCGATGAAGTCAACATAAGAAGGTAAAATCCGATTGGCCTCCTTCATAATTTCTGTTTTCGTACTTCCGGTATCTGTAACCAGACATTTTTCTTTAAGATGAGGTGCTATTTCTGCTAACAGTTTTAATATAGTTCCTATCGGTGTAGAGATAATAATTAAATCGGCATTTTGAATACCTTCCAACAGGTTATCAGTGCCTTGATCAATAACGCTCAAAGCTATTGCTTTTTCAATTATCTTTAATTTGTCGACTCCGACAATTCGACTATTCATACACCCTGCCTTTATTGCCATGCCCAGGGATCCGCCAATCAGTCCCACGCCGATAATAGTAATTTTTTTAAATCCACCTTCCTTATTCATTTTAACTCTCCTCTTTCTCTATGGGGTCAATGCCATCAGTCCGTATAGTGCTAAAATATAACTATGGTAACCCAATCCGACAATTTGCCCGTTACAAGCCGGAGCGGTCACAGATTTCTGCCGAAAATCCTCCCGGGAAAAGATATTCGAGAGATGTACTTCAATGACCGGCACCGGGCAATCCCTTAAAGCATCGGCAATAGCATAGCTGTAATGGGTATAAGCACCCGGATTGATGACTATACCATCTGCCTGGGATGACAATTTTTGAATAGAATCTATGATTTCTCCCTCGGAATTGGATTGTACAAACATCAATTTCATGTTTTCTTTTTCCGCTGCATGTGTAATTTTTTGATTGATTTCACTTAAAGTCAGGCTTCCGTAAGCATTTTTATCTCTTTTTCCCAGATTATTTAAATTAGGTCCATTGATAATTCCAATTTTTAACATTACAACCACTCCTTTTTAAATTCTTCTAAAGCATTAACGACTTCCTTTTTATTTATATCTTCGA
>JAYEGH010000195.1:0-2024 GCA_034659055.1 Candidatus Caldatribacteriota bacterium | reverse complement strand
TTTTTTAAATCCCCCTTTGATGCAGCTTCTTCACAGCCCACAGGGTCATCCAGAGGAATTCCTCCGGTAAAATTCAGAAGATCTCTTATAGTAACTTTTTCTTTTTCTTTATTAGTTCCAAATTCAGAAATATAATTTACTACTTTATCATCAAGATGTATATTACCTTCTTCAACTAATTTAAATACTAAAGGAAGGGTTACCATTACTTTAGTTATTGATTCTATATTAAAAAGTATATTTTCATTCACTTTGTTTGTCTGGCTTGGCAAACCCTTCGCCTTAGAGCCAAGGGATACATTTAGCAATACATCTTCCTTGTGTCCTATTAATACTTGACACCCAGGATATAATCCTTTATCTATCTTTTTGTGAACAAATTCTTCAACTTTTTTTTTCATCTTATTCCCCTATATTATTCTATAAACTTTTTTCCTCTTCGCTTTTTGGTTTAAAAATTAATTGAGCTATTCCCATAATGATTATTGTAGGTAAAAACCAGCCCAATCCTTGTTCTCCCAGAGGTAATTGAGAAGAAAATTTCGTGATAAAATTAGATGTAAGGCCGTAAAAAGAAAGCATATCCCCTAATCCAAAGAATAAAGCTATAATCACTCCAATAGTTACTGATTTTCTAATTTTGTCAAATTTATAATACAGAGCGCTTAAGATTATAACAATGATTGAAGGATATAATAAAACTAACCAGGGAACAGTATATTTTACTATTTTGCTTAATCCTACCAAACCTAAGGTAAATCCTATAATTGTACTTAAAGTAACTGTTACCCGGTAATTAAGTTTACCATTGGTCATCTCAGAAAACATATCTCCCGCCATTGAAATTATCGCTGAAGCAGTAGTAAGACAACTAAAAGCCATTATTATTGCAAAACTAAACAAACCAATCTGCCCTAAAAGTCCTTGAGCGATTTTAGTAGAAAGAACTCCAATAGGGGCATCAGGGAAAGAAGATCCTGAGGAAGCTCCTAAATAAACCAATGCGGTAGAAGTTATTCCCAGGAGTATTGCTGTAGAAAATCCAATAATATTTAAATTTGCATTTTGATCTTCTTTAGTTTTTATATTTCGGATACTTAATTCATGTAAAACCCAACCTCCAAACAAGAGGGCTGCTATAGCATTCATAGTATTATAAGCATTTAACATCCCTTCACTTAAAGCAGTTAAAGAACCCGGAGATTTAGGAACGGAAAGCGGGTTAGCTACCCCTTTAATCACTAAAACAATAACAAATAATATTAAGACCGGAGCCAATATTTTTCCTAACTTATCAATAACCGTAGCTCTCGTGTATGCAACGTAAAAACTAAGTAAGAAAAATATCGCTAAAGTAAGCCACAAAGGAACTGTAGGCAATAAAGGTAAAACGGCCATCTCATGAGTAGCGGAAGAAACTCGAGGTAGAATAAAAAAAATAGTAATAAGAATTGGAATGGCAGTATAAATTTTTCCGAAAAAACTCCCTAATGTTTTAGTCGCAATTCCAGTTAATGATTGATTCTGATGGGCACAAGCCAAGTATGCTAACCAAACCCCAATACTATTAATTATCATGTACCCTAAAGCAGCTGTAAACCAGCTTGATCCTGCACCCCTTCCTAAAATTGGGGGAAAAATAAGATCTCCCACCCCGAAATGGGAAGAAAACATTGCTCCTGATATTAATACTAAGATGGAAATAGGTAATAAATTTTTTTTGCTCATTGTTCTACTCCTTTTATTTTTTATTTTTATATGTTTTTAATAATACTACATATATTTGAAAAATTCTTCTTTTTTTTAAAAAAATATTATTTTTTAATTTATATTACGATGCATTCTCAAATTCTTCTGATAGATTTGCTATAAGTTCCTTAACTGAAATAATCTTTTTCACACGATAAGCGTTGCTTCCGGCAAAAGCAAATCCTTCTTTAAGTTTTCCTTTTTGGGCATTGGTCAGAGCAAGTGCAATACAATAAGGTGCTGTTCTAAAATCGCAGGTTTTCAAACACTTCCAG
>JAYEGH010000194.1:0-2037 GCA_034659055.1 Candidatus Caldatribacteriota bacterium | reverse complement strand
CTCTCCGGAAGAAGCTCAAAAAGCTATAGATAAATTATTACTTGGAGAACCCTATCTATTATCTTATGATAAACAAGCCCTAATTATAAATGTCATACCTAATTTCAGCATGACAGATATAAGTAAAATGGTTTCCGGAACAGATGCAATTCAGGAAGTAATTGACCAAGTTTTAAAAGATTATCCTGAAGTAAAGGCAGGGCTCACCGGAATGATCCCTCTGGGTCGTGATGAGATGGTATATAGCCAACAGAGTATGGGTTATACCACTATCATAGCTTTTATTGCCATTTTAATTTTATTAATTCTTTCTTTCCGAATGTGGGCTGCTCCTCTTTTTGCCATTCTGAATTTATTAATCGGGCTCATTTGGGCAATCGGACTGACTGCCATACTGGTTAAGAGTTTGAATATTATGACTTCAATGATGGCGGTAATTCTGATTGGATTAGGAATTGATTTTTCCATACATATAATTTCCATCTTCACTGAAAATCGCTCTGTGGGAAAATCGATTGATATTGCCACAGAAGAAACTTTTCTAAAAAGTGGAAAAGGAATATTAACAGCGGGTTTAACAACTTGTGCTGCTTTCCTTGCTTTGGTTATCAGTTCTTCGCGCGGAATGAAAGAGATGGGTATTGTTAGCAGCACCGGTTTGCTTGCTATATTAATAGTAACTTTTCTTTTCCTGCCTTCCCTTCTGGTATTACGGGAACGCCGCCGGGAAAAGAAATTAGCGGAAGGAAAAATAAAGACAAAACCGGTTAGCAAAGATATTTCCTTTAAAGCATTTGGGAAAGGATGCAGCTGGTTATCCGGTCGTTATGCAGCTACCATTATTTGCGCAATACTAATTACTATCTTTTTATTAATTTCTGCCTCAAAAATATCTTTTGACCATAATTATATGAATATGGAACCAAAGGGATTAACCTCTATAACCTTACAGGATACTATCCTGGATAAATTCGACTTGAGCATGGATTATGCGTTACTTATAACTGACAGTATTGAAAAATCAAGGGAAATGGCTGAGGAATTTAAAAATGTAAAATCAGTTGCACTGGTTGATAACATCTCAATGTACTTACCATCTTTTGAAGAACAGCAAAATCGAATTCCTATTATCCGGGAAATCAATCAATCAATATCAAGCACGACATTAAAAGACAATTTTACAGTAGCTGAATTTAATAAGCTCCTTTCAGAATTAGAAAGATTAGAAATGAATATTATGGAAATTCAGGACATGGCTTTTATTGGAGGACAGGATAAAGTAGATAGGGAATGTAGTAAAATCGTAGGAAATCCTGATAATCCTCAGCCAAAAAGCATAATCAACGAATTTATTAACTATCTGGAAAATAACCAACAAGAAGGAATAAAAGGATTGGAAGAATTTCAAAAATATGCTGCACCTTGTTTTAAAAAGACCGCTCTTAAAATGGCTAATGCAGAAAATATTAAATTTGAAGATCTTCCTCCTTCTATTCTGGATAGATATGCCAACCGGAATCGGAGCCAATTCTTAATGACAATATTCCCTTCAGGAAATATATGGCAAGATACAGATTTTCTTTACCGTTTTACTAGTGATTTAAATAGAGTAAGCAAAAAAGCAACTGGTATGCCCCCGGTAATGCGAGAACTTTTTAAGGTAGTAGGTAATGATGGAAAAAATGCAGCATTATTGACTATTTTAGTAGTTTTTATGCTCTTATGGCTCGATTTCCGCAAGATCAAATATGCCACAATAGCAATGATACCTTTAGTAGCCGGATTTGTCTGGATGGTTGGTTTAATGAAATTAACCGGTATACAGCTTACTATTGTAAATGTAATGGGATTACCAATGATCATCGGTATCGGTATAGATTATGGAGTTCATGTTGTTCATCGTTGGCGCACTGAAGGGACAGGAAAAGTAAATAAAATCTTTGCCAGTACGGGAAAGGCTATCCTTCTTAGTGCCCTTACCACGATGTTAGCCTTCGGTTCTTTAATCTTTTCCATCTGGCGCGGGTTTGGCAGCCT
>JAYEGH010000193.1:0-10447 GCA_034659055.1 Candidatus Caldatribacteriota bacterium | reverse complement strand
CCCAAAATCCTGGTTAAATACCCCACCAGCGGGAAACAGATTGCCGCAATGATAAAGAGGATAGTAAACATATTACCAGCAAAAGCCTCATTGGCACCCATCAAAGTAATTACAATCGGTATAGCGGATGAGCGGACAATATTAAAAAGAAACCATAGAGATATATTTGCAAGAAGATAGATAATAAATGCCTTGTTTTTCATTGTTTTTTTTAAGGAATCTATAAGAGAAACCTTGGTGGAAACAGCATTGGAAAATCTTTTTTCATCTATAGCAATTACAGCTGCATATAATAATATGGCCCCAAGGATAGCCAGGCAAATAACCATTTTTCGGTAAGACCCTACATAATCGGTGTTCTGCATAAACAAAGTTAAAAGAAATGGTCCGCCAATCATCACCACTGCTGAACCAATCAGAGAGAAATATCCCTGAGCTGTAGTTATGGCGATTCTGGCTTTTTCATTATGACCAAGTTCAGGAATCAGGGCAAGATAAGGGACGACATATATAGTAAAGAAAAAAAAGTAGAAACCGAACACAATAGCCAGATAGATACCATTAATGAAGGAAGTATCGGCTACAGGCGGGAAAAATATAAAAACTGTGGATATAGCCAGAGGAAGTCCGCCTATAATAAGGAAAAATCTCCTTCTCCCGAATCTTGAGGTAGAGCGGTCTGACCAGAAAGCCACCAAAGGATCAGCGACAGCATCTACGATCCTTCCCAGAAATACCACTGCCCCTAATACAGTAATAATTCCAAAAAACCTCTCATTGGAAACAAAGGGAATCATGCCTTCTGCTACTTTTTCTTGGGGAGGAAGCAAAAAAACAATGGCAAAAGTTAACCAGATAGTATCCAATAATACCCATCCTGTTGTGGAGAGGTTATAGAGAAATAATCTTTTACCTTTAAGTTTTTCCAAATTCTTTTCCTTTCCCGAAATATTTTGCTATCAATTTATATCATAGGTATTCTTAATATAATTTTTTTCAAACTCGCTATTTTTATCTTCATGATATTCTGATTTTTCTCTTGCCTCATACAATCTTTTCAGGTTTAGATTAGCTGTTATCAGGTGATTTTTATCACGAGAGGGAGATAAAGATAAAATTCCGTCTTTTTTTTCAGTCATTGAAAGAGGGGCAAATATACCTGCTTTTCCGGTAAAATGAATCCCGGCAATCCATCCATTCAGGGATGATTTTAAACCATAAAGAGATGATTCCTGCACCCTGGGCCAAATTCCCCGTGCCGCCTTCCATTCATTATATTCTTCCAAATTGGCAATAGGTAGAATAACCATATCAGCTCCCATTTCCCTGGCAATATGAAAAGTTTCAAAATAAGTAGCATCCATACATACAGGACATACTACTTTACCAAAAGGCAGGGAATAAAGTTCCATGCTGTTGCCTCTTTTTATTCCCAGTTCAACTTCAAAATCAGTAAGGTGTATTTTCTTTTGAGTTCCCATCAAATTTCCATCAGGGTTTATGAGGGAACCGGCATTATAGATTGCATTTTTTTTCTTTAGGATATAAGTTCCGGTATAAATATATATCCCATATCTCTTTGCTAATAGAGAAAAGATTCTTTTTATCCCTGCCTCTACCGGTTTGGCAACTCCTTTGAAAATAGTAGTCAGAAAATAATTGCTCCCTTTTGAATTCGGGGAAAAGTTTTTGTGTTCGCTTTTTGCCTTTGTTGCTTTTTTATTTAGAATTTGATTCAGAGAGTTAAATCCCGGTATCATCCCGAATAAATCAAAAAAATTATATTCGGGGAAGATAATCAAGCGGCTGTTTTCTTCTACGGCCCGGTCTATAAATCCACAAAGTATATCTATATATTCTTCTATGCTCTTTACCGGATTAATCTGCCTTTGAACACAGGATACCCGAATATCTTCAGAATCAATATTTTTTAATGGTCTTCTCTTTTTTATCTCTAATTGCTTGCAATACTTTTCTATTCTTTCTAAAGATATCTTTCTTTCGAACCATTTTTCAATTAATATTTCCATATTTATCCATCCACTTGAAACATCTTCATTTGCCTGTAGAACCGGCGATTCAGCTGTAGCAGTACATCGTGTTTTGATATAGCTTCTTTTCTTTTTTCATTGTCCATTTCACTGATTATTAAACTTTGCTCCCCTCTGCTTCTGTCTAAATATCCGTCTTCCCGTTCAGTCATCTCCAGAGGGGCATGGATAATCGATTCACCCCAAAAGTCCTGCTCCCCCAAAAATCCGTTAAACCCACTTTCTATAGCAAAAAATAAATTCTGTTGGACTTCCTGCCACATGCCGCTCATTTGTAAAGCCCGGTTTGTTTTTCCTATAAAACCGACCGGAGATAGAACAATATCGGTACCTCTCAAAGCTATCATCCGGGAAACCTGTGGATAAAAAACATCGGTGGAAATCATTAGAGCGATGTTCCAATTCTTTATTTTTGTTAATTCGACCTTTTCTCCCCGGGAAAATCCCAATTCTCTTTCCAGGCGTGCCAGATAAATCTGCCGTTGAGTCAGGAGGATTTCTCCATTTTGTATCAAGCATGATTCATGATAGGTATTATTTTTCTCTCTTTGCCAATAACTCCCCGGACAAATTGCTATTCCATACTTTAGAGATAATTCTTTTATCTGTTCGATATATTCACCGGAATCCACTCCTCTTATTAAATGTTCTATGCTTCTGTACGGATAGCTCAATTGTTGAAAAAAAGTGCCTGTAAATCCGGGAAATACTATTATATCGACCTGTTCTCCTGCCGCTTTTTCCAAATATTCTTTTATTTTACATATTAAATCTTCGGGTCTATCCATCCCTTTCCATTTACTTTTTTGCCATTCAACTGAAGCTGACTTCATTCCCTCTCCTCCTTTATTAAGGCATGGTAGAGAGAATAAGCCAGATAACCGCAGCCGGATGCAAAACCTACTCCCGTCCTGGCTTCTCCTGAATCTTTATCAAAACTTTCCGCCAGAAGACCATAATCCATATTTGCCTTTTTCAACCAATTCAGTGCCCTGTTCCGCAGTAATGGGTTTAAGATGCTCCCACACAAACCAAGCCCGGAAGGTGTACGGGGATGATGGTCACAGGCAGGTTCGTTTATTTTGGCATCTTCGAAGTAGTAGGAATATGAAGAGGAATAATAATAATCCATAGTATCTTTAAATATCAGGTCTTCTTTATTCACAAATCCATAAAAACAGAGATTTCCTAAACTCCCCGGAGGGTCATTATATAATCTGAAATTTCCTTTTCCGTCAGCAGACCACAAAAACATATTCTTTCCGTCTATTTCCCTGATTAAATATTTATAAATCCCTTTATGAATGCCGTCTATTCTTTGTTTGACAAACTGCGCTCTTTTTATTTCCCCTTTTCCTGATAAAATTTCTTTCCAATTCTGCAATCCACGCCACAGAATAACATTATCAATGGTAACCAGGGGATATTCCGCAGGGTCATCGGAAGGAAGCAGGAAGGTTTTATAGAGCCCTGTTTGAGGGTCATACTCCCTTTCTATTCTCTGAAAGATTTTTTCCAGTGCCTTTACCAACCTCTCATCAAGAAGACAGTCTTCCAGATTACCGGAAAGAATGAAGTAAGCGGCTGCTTCATCCAGCTCAAAACCCGGATATAAAACGGTGCCATCAATATAATGGGCATGGTCTCCAGGATTTTTACTGTGCATCAATATCATTTCTCTTGCCAGGTGTTGATATAATTGAGGACAAACCAATCGGACAGCAGGGAAAGACCATAAAAAGCAATCTCTTTCCCAAAAAGCACCGGATACATAATAACGGGGGCTTCTCGAAGTTAGTGCTAGATATCTATCGCTTTCCATATCTTTGGCTATAGAGTAAAAATAGCTAAAAAATAGATTTTCATTTAATCTGGTTTCCAATATAGGGTCACCGGGACAGGAAATGGTTTTTTGTTTTAGCCATTCTATAAATTCCCGGTATATTCTGTCATACCCCTTTCTTTTCAAATGGATAAGGGTGGCAGAAGCACCATCTGAATCATAATTCAGGGCAATGTAAAAACAATTTCTGTTTTCACATGATATCTTTAAATTAAGGGATTGTTTGCCCTTAAAATCATCAACCTTAAAAGATTTATCTCCACCAAAGGCTAAAGCCAGTGAAACTTTTGAAGAAAATATATCTACTACCGGGTTACCCAGCCATTCATCCTTTTTTATTCTCTTTTTATAATCTATCCTATGAGAATTAAATCTCAAGAGAGAAACAGTTTTTAAATCAAAAAACAGAGATATTTCGATTTTCTCTGAACTTTCAAAACTATAAATTAATCCCTTTTCCTCAAGGTCAGTAAATATTTTTCCGGTTACTTTTATTCCACTCTTTAAAAAAAATTCCAAACGGGGCAAATAATTCTGTTCTTTTGAGATATCTGTCTTTTCTACTTCAATTTCTTTTCCATCTTTAAAAAAATGCGGTCTGAGTAGATCCTGTTCTCCTTTTAACTCTACCAAAGACTTATTGGAAAGAGATACCACATTCATATTTTGGATACTACCGTTTTGGCAATCGATGACGGGTATGCTTATAAAGTGATTTCCGGCATACAAAAACTGTTTATTTTTTACTATTTCTTTAGGTCTGGTAATAATCCTATCCATATTTTGTCCATTTAAATTCTTTTTATTATTGCTTATTACTGTATTTTATTCTGTCCTCTGGCTTTTCTTTTCTTAACTAATCAATTTATTTCGGGCAGACACAAGGTCTGCCCCTACACAATATCAAAGAAAATAGTATTCTCTTCTCTTTATTCTTTTCTCTATACTATTCTTCCTTCCGTTTCCCTCCCACAATTTCATCCTACATCTCTTTTTCTTTCTTGGCTTATTACTCATTACTAATCACTCATTACTGTACTTCACTAACGACTATTTAGAATATGCCGTGCCTTAAATAAATAAGCCTTTATTTATTTTTTAGCCGATACAGAGAGAGATTTCAGATATATATGGGGAAATTTATATTTTCCTCCTACCCATTTTGCCCTATCCCCTAAAGCAATTATATTTTTCAATTCCTCTATGGCGTTTCCGGCAATCATCACATCTTTAATTCGACCTGCAATCTTTCCATTTTTTATTTTAAATCCTAATTGCACGTTATTGGAAAATGCTCCACTTATCACATTCCCCTGTCCCAAACCTAGCACCTGGTCTACTATTATACCTTCTTTAATATCTTTAACCATATCGGAAAAAGGCATATTTCCTTCTTTTAATATCAGGTTGCTGATCCCGGGAGCAGGAACACTCTGTATACCATGTCTAATTCCATTTCCGGTACTTTTTTCTCCGGCCATTCCGGCAGTTTGCAAATCATAATAAAAGTTTTTCACTATACCATCTTCTATCAAAGGTAACTTTCTCATCTTTATTCCTTCATCATCAAGAGGGGCACTGCCTAAGGCAAAATCTATAGTTCCATCACTATATAAAGATAAAAAATCGCCCCATAGCTTCTCTTCTTTTTTATCGGTCAGAGAAGAGATCTTCTTTAAAACGCTATTCCCGTTCAAACCGCTGATTATCGGCAAAAACAATACCATGGCGGCATTAGGAGTAAATATTACCGGCATTTTCTTACTTTTTAGATTAACAATATTTTCTCCCCATCTTAATTTTTCCAATAATCCATCAGTCAGCTCTTTGCTGTCAAGTTTATCCCGGCCTGAACCAATAGAAGATTCTATCATCAAAAAGTCTTTTTCTTCTGTTTTCTGAATCATCATTGAGTAGGAAAAAAAAGTCTTATTATAGCTGAAATCAGCTCCCCGGGAGTTCAAATATTCTATTTTATTATTATGTTTTAATATAGTGACATCACAGCGTAAATTTTTATTAAAATCTTTTATCCGTTCAATAATTTCTTCTCCAATTTTTATCATTTCGGTAACACTTTTATCTTTAATGGTGGAATCGTATATATTTAATTTATTTTCATCATTCAGTTTTATTTCTGCAGGAAAATCAAAACTTGCTTTTACTCCAAATTCTGAAATAGCAATAGCCTTTTCAATTATTGAATAAGGGTCTCTCCCTCCTGAAGAAGAAGAAAATCCTATTTTCCCTTTATTTATTATTCGTAAAGCCTGCCCTTCATAATCAGAAATATCTACAGATTTTAATCTGTCTACCTCAAAATTTACCGGAACTGTTTTACTTTTCACTCTAAACAATTCTGCTGAATCTACTTTTTCTTTGGTCTTTTTCATTAATTGTTCCATCTTATTTACCCCCTACTACTACTTTTTTAATTCGAAGATGCGGACTCCCAAAAGATACAGGTAAGGGAGCTTGCCCGTTCTTTCCACATCCTCCTGCTCCTTCAATCATTTTTAAATCATCCCCTACTGCTGTAATATTATTAAGAACAGTAAATAAATTTCCACTTAAGACTACATCCTTAACAGGTTCCGCAATCTTGCCATCCCTTATCATAAAGCCTTCGCCTGCACTAAAAGTAAACATCTCAAAAGTGGTGTTTCCTCCGTAAAACTTCTTTGCATAAATTCCCTTTTTAATTCCGGAAATCAGTTCATTAAAAGGTATTTTACCGTTGTCAATATAAGTATTGGTCATTCTTACAATAGGTTTAAACCTGTAATTAAGTGCCCGTGCATTACCAGTCGGTGTTTCATTCATTTTTTTCGCTGTTTCACGGGAATGCAGTCTCCCAACTAAAACACCATTTCTTATTAAATAATTTTTCTTTGTCCTTACCCCTTCATCATCATATTTAGCTGAGCCCAGGAAGTTGGGAATGGAGCCATCATCAATCACATTAAGCTTTTTAAACCCGAATTTTGTTCCTAATTTCATTATATTTCTCATTCTATTATCTTCATACAAAAAATCTGCCTCACTTAAATGACCAAAGGCTTCATGGATAAATACACCTCCCAGGGTCTGATCTAAGACAACTGTATATTCTCCCCCTTCTACCGACTTAGCCTTGAGCAGACTGACTGCTCGGGAAGCTGCTTTTTCAGCCTTTAAAGAAATATCCTCTATCCCTTTAAAACCTTTTGTAGTCCCTAGAGCTTCATTAGCCATTTGAATATTATCCCCCTCCCGTGCTACAGCGGTAATGCTGGCTGCCAGAAAGGGCTTTTCCTGTCTGATATAAGTTCCTTCAGAGTTAGCAAAATAAATCGTTGAAAATTTATCAGCATAAACTATGTTAGTAGATTGGATTTTAGGGCTATAATTTAGAACTATATTATTGTAATTTTCCATTAATTCCTTTTTCTCTTTTAATTTTACCTGACGAAAATCTCTATCTAACTTTCTTTTTACTACTTCTGTAACCGGAGGCACTTCAACTAATTCACTTTTGCTCTTACCTATTAAGGCAGCTACATTTATGGCTTGCTCAACTTTCTTTTTTAATTCATCACATCGATTAAAGGTAATAAAACTCCATCCTCCTTTTACCAGGGCACGCACATTTCCCCCTATTTCTTGAGAAGAATTAATCTTTTCTAATTTCTTCCCTTGAAATTTGATACTGGTAGTAGCTTTTTTCTCTAATCTTATTTCAACATAATCTGCTTTACTTACATTGGTTAAGGCATTTTTTAAAATTTCTTTCATTACCACTTCTCCTTTAATTGGTTAATTAGTTGATTGGAAAATCGGTCTACTCTATTTTTTTGTTTTTTGCATTTTCTTTGCTAAGAAATAATTCAATTAACTAAGCATCAAATTCTTTTATTATTGCTTATTACTCTTTACTGTATTTTACTAACGACTAATCAATCTTTTTCCTCCAGGCTTGCTTCTTCTTTTAAATAGACCGGCCGTTCCAACCACCAAATCCGTTTGCTCCATTTTTCATTGAAATTTTCGTTTTCTTCTTTTATATTTATAAACCCACTTATCTTGGCTTCTACTTCATCTGCATAATGAAGGGCAATAGCAGTTAATATGCTTGGCAGTTTTGGTGAACCAAATTCAAAATGTCCATGATGACTCAATATAGTATGTTTTATCATTAATGCTAAATCCGGAGGAAAATTAACTAAACTTTTTATTTTTTGATCAATCATCTCTAGCCCTATAACAATATGACCTAACAGTCTACCTTCATCTGTATATTCAATTTCCTTGTCATAAGCATATTCTCTAACCTTGCCAATATCATGAAGCAAAGCCATGGTTATTAAAAAATCACGGTCTATCTCTTTGTAAATACCGCTTATTGTTTCACAAATTTTAACTAAATTATTAGTATGCTCCAACAGACCCCCGACATATGGCTGATGTACTTTTGTGGCAGCCGGAGCTCTTTTAAATTTTTCCACAAATTCTTGGTCATCAAAAAAAGTTTTTAATAATTTCTTCAAATAAATATTTTTTATTGACTCTATATTTGAATATATTGTATTCATTAGTTCATCTAAATCTTTTTTTGATTGAGGCAAATAATCCGAATAATCTAAATCCAGGGGTGCAGTTTCGGTAAGTGAAGAAACTGTTGCCTGAAGGATTCCGTTACTTTGCATTCTTGTTGTATGGCCTTGAACCCGGGCAAATTTTATTTTTTTATATTTTTTTATCTCTTCTTTAGAAATATTCCACATTATTGCCTGCACTTCTCCCGTCTTATCTGCAATTTTGAAAAACATGTCAATAGTCCTTTTATCGCGCCTTACTTTGAATTCCATATCTTTTACAATGAAATTATCATTAATGTTAACGTTTAAACCTAAATTCTCTATCATCTGTTTTTTGGTCAAACTATTTCACTCCTTCCTAAAAATTCTGAGGTATTTATCATTAATTATAAATATTCGTTATATTTTTAATTAAAATTAAATTTGTTTTATTATATAATATTTTATTCTCTTTAGGAAATCTTTTAAATTATAAGGTAATAAATAGCTTTAGAGATTAGACTTTTAAATAATAAAAACATAATTTAGAGAACTAAATCTTTAAAAATATAGTCTAAATTATGCCTTTTAAATTAACTTGAATTTATTATTTTAAATAAGCTTTCACCGTTGATCTTTAAACTGGGAAGCTGCTTCGCGGTCAACAATTATGGTTACATCATTATGAAGTTGAAGAACGGTTGCCGGCACTTTAGTAGTAACAAGGCCATTTATTGTTTTTTCAATAACCCGGGCTTTTCTTTTACCGTTAGCCAGCAAAATTATTTTACCTGCCCGCATAATAGTCCCTATCCCCATAGTAATAGCCTTTTTGGGGACTTTCTCTTGATGGATACTAAAAAAACGTGAATTCGCCCGAATCGTTTTAGTGGTCAGGTTTACTACATGGGTTTTAGTGTTTAAACTGATATCCGGTTCATTAAAACCTATATGACCATTATCTCCAATCCCTAAAATTTGTAAATCAATCTTACCGCTTTTTTTAATTAAATTTTCATATTGACTACATTCCTTATCTATATTTCCTGTAATTCCATTTAATAAATGCACATTTTCTTTTTTAATATTAATATATTTAAAAAATTTATTCCACATAAAGAAATAATAACTCTGCGGATGTTCCGGAGATAATCCATAATATTCATCCAAATTAAAGGTAACTACTTTTGAAAAATCCACTTTATTTTCTTGATTTAAATGAATTAATTCTTTATACATGCCTTCAGGAGTACTGCCTGTAGCTAAACCTAAAACAGAATTTCTTTTTTTGGTAATTTGCTCAGCAATCAGTTGAGCAGCCTTAAAACTTAATTCATTGTAATCCTTTGCTACAACAACTTTCACGTCTCTTATCTCCTCCTGTATACCACCTTGCCAGCTACCATAGTCAGTTCGGTTTCCAGGTTTTTATTTAAGATAACTATATCGGCATCTTTACCGGGCTTCAAACTGCCTTTTTTGTCTTCTATTCCTATAGATTTTGCTGGATTAAAACTTGCCATTTGAATTGCTTTTGGCAAGGTAACGCCTACTTTACTCACCATATTTTTAACTGCTTTATCCATGGTTAGTACACTACCGGCTAATGTTCCATCTTTTAATCTAGCTTGTCCCTTATTTACAATAACCTTTTGTCCTCCCAAATCATAAGTTCCATCTTTCATGCCAGCTGCCCTCATGGCATCAGTAATTAAGACTATCTTTTTATCTTCTCTAGCTTGAATTACTATTTTTAATACAGCAGGATGAATATGTATACCGTCGGCAATAACCTCTACTGTTAATTCTGGTGAAGTCAAAGCCGCTCCTACTACACCCGGTTCCCGATGGTGCAGCCCTCTCATAGCATTAAAAGTATGGGTAACATGAGATAGACCTGCCTTAATTCCAGCTTGAGTCTGGGCATAAGTGGCATTGGAATGCCCTACCGAAGCAATAATTCCCTGTTTATGTAAATACTTAATAAGTTCAATTGC
>JAYEGH010000192.1:0-2093 GCA_034659055.1 Candidatus Caldatribacteriota bacterium | reverse complement strand
CCGAATTCTCATATTATTATTTTCTTTTGGTGCCGATGTTTAGATAATTAGCGATATTGGCATCTGCATTTAGATGGAATTTAATTTTACCGTTTATAGAAGTCAAAAGAGTAGTCACTCCGGGTCCATGACCGGCAAGTACGCAATCGCTATGTATCACAATCCCAATACTAACCGCCCCTTCTTTATAGCTTCTTCCAAAACTGTTATCGGCATCACTAATAGCTACAATATCTCCAAATTTAATCTTGTCCAGCTTATATTTTTTCACCATCGATTTATCAGCAGTGGTAATATCGTAATCACCGCTGGCAACACTGGCCGAACCCAATCCGGAGCCCATTAATTTAGCCGGAATTTCACAAGTAACCGGGACATCAATTACTCCATCATCTGTCTCTTTAATAGTTAGCTTTTCCAAAAAATCAGGATCGAGATTAAATACTTTTATATCAGGATAATCCAATAATTTTAATCCCTGCCCAAAGGATTTAATTAATATTTTATCTCCAATAGAAAGTTTTTCTAAAGTTTTCTGATCGAAATCGATAAGAACATGTTCTATTCCACCATGATGGCCGGTAACGGTCCCTAATTCTCCCATTCCCTTGGCTTCTCCGCTTACTATCCGAGCCTTATTCCCAATACAGGCCAATATATTATAAGCGATATTCGGACCTTCATCTCTCTTTTCTTCATTAACTACCGTAGATACTCCCGGTTCTACGTGATCGGCTTCCCATCCAAAAGCACAGTCTCCAACTTTAATATTATAAGTAATTCCACCTACTCCGGGAACGACCACCGGTTTCCCGTTATAAGTCACTCTGTAGGGGCCTCTTTTTACCGGATAACTTATTCTTCCTTGAATAGACATCATGACCAATTTATCTTTATTGGTTTTTAACATAGAAAATTTACCTTCCTTTAAAATTATTTTTCACATATTGTGAATTACAAAACTTTCTCTTTAATTATTCTATTTTCGCTTTTGATTCCCGATAAGCCAAATACTCCTATTATTATTATAGCAAAACCCGTTATTTGTTGAAAGGTAGGAAATTCTTTTAATACAAACCAGGCTAATATAATGGAAAAAGCAGGATAAACCGAAACTAGAGAAGTGGCCTTGGATAGATTCAATCTCTTGATTGCCTCATACCAAATAGAATAATGTAAGGCGAAACCTACAATCCCCTGCAGCAATAGTATCCATAGAACATTAAAATCCCCTAATTTGCTAAATTGATTTGTTCTTATAACACTGCTTAAGATAAATAAAAATATCCCTCCATATAATGTCCTGGCGGTGGCTATCAAGGGAGGAGTGATTTCCTTGTAGGAAGTCATTAATCTTTTACTAAAAAAATGGGCTATCTGCCAGCATAAAGGGGTACCCAAAACCATCAAATCTCCCCAGTTTAAAATAAGTTTTACCTTATAGAGCACGGTTACAGTTCCAATAATAATAATGAAAGTAAAAATAATTTGTTTAAAAGTAATTTTTTCGTTTAAGAAAAGATATCCGATAAAAATGGAATATAGCGGTTCTATTACCAGTAGAATAGATGTATTGATTGCACTGGTTAAGAAAGCTCCGTAAAAGAAAAACAAGTTTGAAAGGGTAATCCCAAAAAAGCCAATTACAAATAATGAAAATAGATATTCTTTGCGAAATAAGACCCTCCAGTTTCCTTTGATTGCCGCTAAAACAAAAAGAAATACACCGGCAATTAAACTGCTGGTAGTGGCAAAAAACAAGGGATTAATAAAACCGACTCCATATTTAATAATAACGGGAAGTGCTCCGGCGATGACTATAGTAATAATAACGCAGATAATTCCGTCTTTTTCCTTCTTTTCCAAAAAAATATCTCCTTTTGTTGTAGGTTGGGAATTCATCCATCCCGGATTTTTAGACATTTTCTTTTAGCGGGTTCGATGAATCGAACCCCTACCTTAAAATAGAGAAGCGGGCTCGTCCTCGTGAAAATAAAAAACATCTGTCCCACGATTTTATATTGATCATTAAGGCGTATGCAATACGCCCCTACACTTCCTCGTGGCAATCACCATTTAAATTATCTTGGGCA
>JAYEGH010000191.1:0-2108 GCA_034659055.1 Candidatus Caldatribacteriota bacterium | reverse complement strand
AACTGTATATATTTCTAATCGACCCAACAGCATACAAAGAATTAGAACAATTTTACCTAAAGGGGGAATAAAGGCATAGTTTTGTGTAGGACCAACTAATCCCAGCCCCGGTCCAACATTTCCCAAAGTGGCAGCCACTGACGCCGTTGCGCTTATCATATCTAAACCTAATGCAGACATTATAAAAGAACAGATTACAAAAATAAATAAATACAATAAGAAGAAACCGGTAATATTGCGCATTACTTCTTCGGAGATGGTTTTATCTCCTAATCTAATAGGGGTTACCGCTTTAGGATGAATTAATTTTTTAAATTGTCGAATAACCTGTTTCAAGAGAAGCATAATTCGAATGTTTTTAATTGCTCCTCCCGTTGAGCCTGCACATCCGCCCACGAACATTAAAGTAAGTAATATGGTTTTAGAGAAAGCAGGCCAGGTATCAAAATCCGCAGTTACAAAGCCGGTGGTAGTAGTTATAGATACAACCTGAAAGACGGCGTATCTTAAAGCGGTAAAGATTGAATTATAAATATGCACTCTGAGTTCTGTAGAAATTGCCAGTATTGAGAACAGTATTATACCGCTATAGAAAAGAAATTCACGATCTTTGATTAAACTTTTTATGTCTCCGTGGAGAACTTTATAATGGAGAGCAAAATTTGCTCCGGCAACATACATAAAGAAAATAATTATGATTTCAAAAGTAGGGTTATTATAAGCCGCTACACTCAGGTTTTTGGGTGTAAATCCGCCTGTACACATAGTGCCAAACATGTGAGTCAGCGCATCAAACAAGGACATTCCGGTAAAATAGAGGCATGCGACCTGTATTGCAGATATTAAAATATATACTACCCAAAGAAGTTTTGCAGTATCTTTAATTTTTGGTTTCAATTTATCAGGTTCAGGGCCGGGAACTTCTGATTTGAATAGCTGCATACCCCCCACTCCCAAAGCAGGAAGTATGGCTACTACTAATACGATAATTCCCATTCCACCTAACCATTGAATAAAATCACGCCAGAATAATATTGAATAAGGATTACCTTCAATGGGGACAAGTACGGTGGCTCCGGTAGTAGTGAATCCGGACATTGATTCAAAATAGGCATCAATAAGATTAGAGAAAGTACCGGTAAAGATAAAAGGGAGTGCACCAAAAATAGCAGCAAATATCCAGCCGAAACCTGCAATTGCAAATCCTTCTTTTATTCCAATAGGCTCTAGAGAAGAAAAAAATCTCTTTAAAAGAAAACCGGTTGTAACAGTAATAATAATCGAAATTACAAAAGCATTAATTGTTTCTTCCTGATAATAAAGAGCATATATCAAAGGAAACAGCATACTTATCCCTAAATAAAATAATAAGTTTCCTAAAGTATTTAATATGATATTATATTTCACTTCTATTTTTTCCCACCATCAAATATTTTTTCTATTTTCTTTATTTCAGAGGATAAGGTAAATATAATAATCTTATCATCGGCTTGAATAATATCATCACCATGAGGGATAATTACCTTGTTTTCACGAACAATAGCACCAATAATAGAATTTTTAGGCAGTTTGGTATTCTTCAAAGGAGTATTAATTACCTTGGAACTAGAATTAACTATCAATTCAATAACTTCTGCTTTTCCTTCCTTTAATAAAGTCAAAGAAATAATTTTTCCTTTTCGGATAAAACGTAATATGGCAGAAGCAGTAGTCATTCGGGGATTCACTACAGCATCGACTCCGATTTTTTCCAATATTGGAATGTAATTTGGTCGATCTACTTTGGCAATGACTTTTTTTGTGCCCAGGTGTTTTGCCAATAAAGCTACTAAAAGATTATCTTCATCATATCCGGTTACTGCTACAAATCCATCGGTGGTTTCTATGCCTTCAGACTTTAAAAGTTCAATATCCGTACCATCACCATTTATCACCAGACCACGGGGAATTTTTTCGGCTATTTCCTCGCATCTTTCTCTATCCATTTCAATTAATTTAACCTTGATTCCTAGTTTGGATAATATCAAAGCAGTTTGAATGCCAATTTTGCTTCCTCCTAAAATAATAACATTTTTCATTATTAAAGGTTTTTTACTGATGATGGCATC
>JAYEGH010000190.1:0-2117 GCA_034659055.1 Candidatus Caldatribacteriota bacterium | reverse complement strand
ATATAATAGAGTTACACTTGGATTTATTAAGAGATACTCGGGAAAAGACTCAGCAAATTCCCGGAAGGCGGGAAAAGCGATGGCGCGAGCACCAGGCAATATTGCAGGCTATCAAGGAACGTGATAGCGTAAAAGCCGGAGAAGCTATGTTGAAACACTTGAGAAATGTAAGAGAAATTGTGGCTGGGATGTAAATAGAAACCCCAACTTCGATAAATCGGAGCTTTTAATGACAGATTATAATAAACAGAAGAAGAATGGAAAAATAGCTCGAGGATTAGAAAAATGCAAGAGGAATAGTTAAAGGATAAAATTTATTAATAAAAATTAGGAGATTTTACCATGAAAGAAATAAGAGTTCTATCACCGGTAGGGATGCTGGGATATGGTTTCCCCGCAGAATCTTTTCAAAAAGGGTTAGAAAAAAATCCCCATGTTATAGCTGCAGATGCGGGTTCCACTGATGCCGGTCCTCATAAATTAGGGGCAGGAGTGGGAATTGTAAGTAAAGAAGCAACTAAAAAAGACCTTACTTTAATGTTAACTGCTGGATGTAAAAATAAAATACCGGTTATTATCGGTTCTGCCGGAGGTTCCGGGGCCGAAGTCCACCTTAATTGGACCTCAGAAATAGTGAAAGAAATTGCTAAAGAGAAAAATTTACACTTTAAGATGGCCTTAATTCACGCAGAAGTTGAAAAAGATTATCTTAAAGAAAAGTTAGCCAAAGGGAAAATAAAACCTTTAGGTCCTGTCGCTGAATTAAATTCAAAAGATATAGAAGAAGCTACTCGAATTGTGGCGGTTATGGGAACACACTCTTACATAAAAGCCATGGAGATGGGGGCAGAGGTTATTATCGCCGGCCGCTCTAATGACCCGGCAATGTTTGCAGCACTACCCATTAAGAAAGGATATAATCCTGGATTAGCATTACATATGGGAAAGATCTTGGAATGTGGAGCTATGGCATCTACTCCCGGGACCACCTCTGATTGTATGATGGCATATTTAAGAGAGGATTGTTTTATAGTAGAGCCGACTAATCCTTTAAGAAAATGTATTCCAAGTACAGTAGCTGCCCATACTTTATATGAAAAATCGAGCCCTCTTCATATTATTGGTCCGGAGGGAGTTGTTGATGTTACGGGATGCGAATTTAAACAATATAGTGAAAGAGCAGTAAAGGTTTCGGGTTCCAAATTAAAAAAGAGTAATAATATTAATATAAAATTAGAAGGGGCAAGTAAAGTAGCTTATCGAACTATATCTATTGCCGGTTTGAGAGACCCGATAATGATTAAACAAATAGATGAATGCGAAAAACATGTACGAAAAACAGTTTCTGTTTATTTTAATGATATCCCTTCTCAAGATTATCAACTGATATTTCATATTTATGGAAAAAATGGGGTAATGGGTGATTTAGAACCAAGAAAAGAGATTACTTCCCACGAACTTTGTTTCATTCTGGAGGTTGTTGCTAAGGATCAAAACCTGGCTAATACAATTTGCGCTTTTGCCCGTTCTACTTTATTGCACTATTCTTATAAAGGACGAATTGCTACTGCTGGAAATTTAGCCTTTCCTTATGCTCCTTCAGATATACCTACCGGTGCTGTATATAAATTTAATATCCATCATTTAGTTGAAGTAGATAATCCTGATGAACTTTTTTCTATAGAGTTAGTGGAAGTTTAAAAGAATAAGGAAATTGAAAGGAGAATATTCAAATGACCAAAGAAGTTTCTATTGTAGATTTAGTAGATGTAATTAGAAGTAAAAATGCCGGCCCTTTCGAATTGACTTTTGATATTATCTTTAAAGATAAAGATACTTACGAAAAGGTAAAAAAAACTAAAATTATTACCAAAGAACTTATTGCTAAACTTTACCATATTCCTATTGAAAAAGTTCTTTATTTCGTAGAATACGATCCGGCTAATGCCATAAAAGCTACTATTGTAAGACCTATTGATTCAGGAAGTATCGGGGAGACAGATGTATACGGAGCCCAACAACATGCCCCGCTATTAGATATCAAAATACCTTATAAAGAATAAGGAGAGAAAAATGTTTAAAGAAGAATTATTAGATGTGATTCCGGAATTTAATTT
>JAYEGH010000189.1:0-2121 GCA_034659055.1 Candidatus Caldatribacteriota bacterium | reverse complement strand
GCATAATCAAAAAGATAGACCTTCTTTTCCTTCTTAATTGCCGGGGAATTTTATATGTCCATAACCAAGCCCACTCAAACCCTTGTAAAATAAGGCTTTCAGCCTATACCCCAAATAAGGCATTTTAAGCTATCTCAGACGCGAATTTTAAAAAGACAACCAATCACCTTAACCAACCTCAAAAAACCTCACTATCGCGGTATTCGTTGAAACGCTTATACTGCAAAGCTTTCAGAGCCCTAAAATGCAGTTTTTAGCGCTTTTCTGCCTTATTTTCTTCCTATTTTAGATGCTCTATCACCATTCTATATAACAAAAAAAATGCAGAAACCCTTATATCTCCTGCGTCTTAGGACTTTGCTATTTTTCCTTATAAAAACTGCTAATTGTCTAATTTTATATATATCCATTTCTCTTGTTTTGCTAAAAACCAGCTTTCCGTGTTCCCCTATTTTTACTCTTTTTTAATTAAACCGCCTCCTGTTATGCCCAGGAAACCCTTATAAATAAGGTTTAGGGAGATATTTAAAAATATACATACCCCAAGAAACTCCTTAGACCTTATTGTTATACCTTTTCTTCTAAAATTGCCAAATTATTAACTTGACACACCTATTCCTATTTACCTAGTTTAAAAGTAAAATAATAATTATTCCAGAAAATGGGATACGTTAACTATTTATTTAAACTTGATTAGTGCAATTCTTATGCAATGCTATAATAAGACCCTGCTCCCGGCATTTCTCTTTAAATACGCTGTCTCTTTTTAAAAAGCTCATTAAAAAACGCCAAGACCTCATCTAGATCAAACTTCTCCTCTCTTCGAATCATTAAAACAAGATTCGCATTTATTGATCTTTTTAATTCCCTAATTGCTTGCTCTGATAAACCTAAATTATGCGAATAATCTCTCACGTATCCATCAAGGCGCAATTTTTTATCAACTATCTCCAAAAAATCTGACCGATTAAAATCAAAATCATTTCTGATAAAATGCCCTAAATCATAAAAATCCCTAATTGCCGGTGTAATTCTTGAGATTGCAGCCTTTAATTTTTCCGCAACACTTTCTTCTAATGATAGCGCTAAAACCTTACCCTGCTCAATTAAATCTTCCCCTGTAAATGGATCCTGAAAAAAATGTTTTATGGTAACTCGCTCAGGTTCAAGGAATGGAGGCTGTCTTAAAGAAATCTCGAGCTTAATATTTTCCTTTTTGTCCAATAAAACGGATTGATATTGAATATCAAAAAGGTATTGTGTTGAATTATTAAATCCCTTCCCTTCCCTTCGGGATTATCGCTGGTGAGTTTTAACATATCCAAAAATGCTGATATTTTTTCACGTATAGGTATTATGGCTTTTGACCGCTTTCCACGCGTCGACAGGTCAACATCTCTTCGATAGGCAAAATCAAGATCCTCACTCAACCTGTGATAATTCAAATAGACTTTATTTAAAAGCGTTCCGCCTTTAAACACGATATTAGTGCTTAGATATCTATTTACTTTATTAAGAATTCTCGTGAGATGAAAATCCTTTTCTATTACGGAAGCGATAAATCCCTGCTCATCTGAAAGATAATAAATAACATCCTTCAGTACTTTTTTATCCATTTAAGATAACCTTCCAATCTTGATTAATCGTACCTTTTCTTGATTTAATAAAAGGATTAAATGGAGCATACGAATTTTCCCCACCTATAGATAATTTCAATCGACTCAGCTCCTCCAAAGAAACACCCGCACGCTCAAGCATAAGTCCCGCACGTTTACGGACGGCAATAACCGGAAATTTAATCAAATAACGTACAAACTTATTTACATCGATCTTTTTGATTTCTTCGTTGACTATCTCTTGCACATTTCCCCACGAACCAATAGGGTTGGAAATAAAATCGACAAGTGAGCGTTCTTTATCGCTAATTGAAATATACTCCTCATCAATTTTTATCTTTTTTATTCCATACATTTTCTTAGAAGATATCTTCATAGCCCGAAAACTTATCTTTCCAATCTTACGCATCCGATTTTTTTCTGTATTCAAAACAGTAACCTTCTGAGGAATCTGTTCCGTAAAACCCCAATAGTTATACATTGAGCTATAACCGATATAATAAGG
>JAYEGH010000188.1:0-10833 GCA_034659055.1 Candidatus Caldatribacteriota bacterium | reverse complement strand
TAGCTAGAATATTAAAATATATAAACGAAGATAAAGAAACAGAATTAATTGAAAAATTAGATTATCTTTGTAGAATGACTACAAATCTAATCAAGAGGCTTTAACGCGATACGCAATACGCGATACGCAATACGAGTAAAGGCTAAGTTAAATGAAAAAAACAATTGTTGAAAAAATAATAAATGGCGATCGAAGGGCAGCTTCTAAACTAATTACATTAGTAGAAAATAATTACAAGCAAGCAAAAAAGTATTTAATAGGATTACACAACTATACCGGCAATGCAATAGTAGTTGGAATAACCGGCCCTCCGGGTTCAGGAAAAAGTACTATTACTGATAAACTTACTAAAATACTACGAAAAGAAGGAAAAACTGTTGCTATTATCGCCATTGACCCTACAAGTCCGTTTACAGGCGGGGCATTGCTTGGAGATAGGATTCGTATGCAGGATTTAAGTTTGGACAAAGGGGTTTTTATAAGAAGTATGGGTACGCGAGGACACTTAGGCGGACTTTCCCGGGCAACTCAAGCAACAATAAAGATTTTAGATGCCTTGGGTAAAGATGTAATATTTATAGAAACCGTAGGAGTAGGACAAGCAGAAGTAGATATAGTAAAAGTAGCTGATACAGTAGTGCTTGTTACTATACCGGGAATGGGAGATGATATTCAAATAATAAAAGCCGGTATTATGGAAATCGGAGATATTTTTGTAGTAAATAAAGCTGACAAGGAAGGTTATAAGCGCTTGTTTACTGAAATAAAAATTATGCTAGATCTAAATTATTATGGAAAATGGCTTCCTCCGGTACTAAAGACTATAGCCACAGACAATATTGGGATTTCAGAACTTTGGAAAAAGATTACTCTTCATTTAAAATATCTAAAAGAAAGCGGGGAATTTAAAAAAAGAAGGCAGGAGAATGCGAAAAAAGAGATTCTTGAACTAATACAAGAAGAATGGAAAGAGATGCTTTCTGATTCAATTAATAAAGAATATCTAAATGAGATGATGATTAAAATAGAAAAACGCGAAATAGACCCTTATTCTTCAACAAAAAAAATATTAGAGTTATTGATAAATTCTTATAGATAGGAAGGTAAATGTAAGATGATTGAAAAGATAGACCATATCGGAATTGCTGTAAAGGATATTCAAAAAGTAAGTAAAATTTTTAACAATATATTAGATTTGAAAGTTACTGGAGAGGAAGTTATAGAAGAACAAAAAGTTAAAGTTGCCTTTTTGCCTATAGGTAATAGTGAATTGGAGTTATTGGAATCTACTTCACCTGAAGGCCCTATTGCAAAATATATTGAAAGAAAAGGAGAAGGAGTCCAACATATTGCCTTTAAAGTGAATAATATTGAAAAGGTATTACAAAAATTAAAAAAGGAGGGAGTTAGATTAATTGACGAAAAACCAAGATATGGTGCCGGTGGGGCAAAAATAGCATTTTTACATCCTAAAAGTACTAATGGTATTCTTATTGAATTATGTGAGAAAGACGATTAATTAGAAAAGAAGTCAGATGCCAGAACCTAATGTTCAAAATAATCTTATATTATGTATAGGGTTATTATGCAATTCTTCTGACTTCTGAATATTTGATTGTTTATAAATAGATTAGAGAAAGGTGGTAAAGTGAATTAAATGAAAAAATCGATTGATGAATTAATGAAAGATTTAAAAGAAAAAGAAAAAAAAGTTAAAGCAGGCGGTGGAGAAAAAAGAGTAAAAGCCCAGCATGAAAAAGGTAAACTTACTGCTCGAGAAAGAGTTAATCTTCTCTTAGATAAAGATAGTTTTGTAGAACTTGATCTTTTGGTTGAACATAGATGTAGTCATTTTGGTATGGATAAGATTGAAGCTCCCGGTGAAGGAGTTGTAACCGGATATGGAACAATTAATGGTCGATTAAATTATGTATTTGCTCAGGATTTTACTGTAATCGGCGGTTCATTAGGAGAAATGCATGCTAAAAAGATAAGCAAGGTAATGGATATGGCGATGAAGATGGGAGCACCATGTATCGGAATAAATGATTCCGGTGGAGCCCGTATTCAAGAAGGAGTAGATTCTTTAAGCGGTTATGGTCAGCTATTCTATCGCAATACTATTGCATCCGGAGTAATTCCTCAAATATCAATTATAGTTGGACCTGCTGCAGGTGGAGCAGTTTATTCTCCTGCTATAATGGATTTTGTATTTATGGTAAAGAAAATTGGCATAATGCATATTACCGGACCGGCAGTTATAAAAGCAGTTACTGGAGAAGTGGTAACAGCGGAAAAGTTGGGTGGTGCGATGACGCATAATAAAAAAAGTGGAGTAGCTCATTTTGCTGCCGAAAACGAAGAAGAAGTCTATCAAATGGTAAGAAAAATGATGAGTTATTTGCCTGCTAATAATACGGAAGAAGCACCTTCTGTAGAATGCAAAGATGATCCTAATCGAATGGAACAAGATCTTTTAAATATTGTTCCTACAGACCCTAATAAACCTTATGAAATGAAAGATGTAATTAAATATATTGTCGATGATGGTGATTTTTTTGAATCTCAACCACATTATGCCATGAATATGATTACCGGGTTTGCCAGGTTAAATGGCAAATCCATTGGTATAATTGCTAATCAACCAAAAATTCTTGCAGGTTGTCTTGATATAAACGCATCAGATAAAGCTGCACGTTTTGTTAGATTTTGCGATGCATTTAATATTCCAATTTTAACCTTTGTTGATGTTCCGGGATTTTTACCTGGAACTGCTCAAGAATATGGTGGAATTATTCGTCATGGAGCAAAATTACTTTATGCTTATTCTGAGGCTACAGTACCAAAAATTACTTTAGTAACCCGTAAATCTTACGGAGGTGCCTATTTGGCAATGTGTGCAAAGGATCTAAGGGCTGATCAAGTCATAGCATGGCCTACTGCCGAAATAGCAGTAATGGGTTCACAGGGTGCAGCAAATATAATTTTCAGAAAAGAAATAGCCAAAGCAGATAATCCTGAAAAAATTAGACAAGAAAAAATTGATGAATTTCAACAAAAATTTTCTAATCCTTACGAAGCAGCCAAGAGGGGATATGTAGATATGGTTATTGATCCTCGGGAAACCAGACCACGTCTTATAACTACTTTTGAGATGCTATCTACAAAAAGAGAAAGTAGACCGGCAAAGAAACATGGAAATTTCCCAGTGTAAAAGTAGTATCGAGTATATAGTATATAGTATCGAGTCAAGAAAGAAAGAAAAAGATATAAGGTGTCCAATGAATCGTGCCTACAGATGCCGGAAGAAAAAAAGAAGAATAGATACTCTTCTGCGGGAATGACATAAAAATGTAGAAATAACAGAAGTAGGGGCTTGATTTAAAAAAAGTTTTAAGTTTTCGCTTTTAACTAAACACTATTCATTAACGAAAAAATGACTAATTGAGTAAAAACTATAATATAAGAAGGAGGAAAGAACAAATATGTTTACAGGGATCAAAGGAGTTCTTCAACTGGCAATTATAGATATGATCCTGGTGTTTTTAATTTTGGGGGGATTAGCTTTAGTTATGATATTGCTAAAGAAAATAGTAGGAATTAATGAGAAGAAGGTATCAGAAGAGATTAAAACTATTCCTCAAATCAAAAATGCTGTTCCGAAAATTGAAAAGGAAGAAGTTGAGGGTAAATTTATTGCAGTAATTGCTTCAGCTGTAGCTTCCTATTTAGAAAAACCAATAAGCGAATTTAAAGTAGTAAGCATTAAAAAATATACATCGTCTATTACTACTCCCTGGACTGCTATGGGGAGACAAGAATCAATGTTAAGAAAAAATATACCGTATTAAAAAATGGAGGAATATAAATAAAATGAAAAAATTCAAAATTACAGTAGAAGGCAAAACATATGAGGTAGAAGTAGAAGAAATAGGAGGAGATAATTCTATGGCGACATCTATTTCTGCTCCACAACCCTCAGCACCAAAGGCTGAAACAAAAATGACAGAAGCAAAACCTACTAAAAATACAAGCAGTCCTAAACCTAAACCAAAAGCTGCAGCAGTAAGCGGGGAAGAAGTAACAGCACCTATGCCCGGTAAAGTGCTACAGTTAAAAGTGAAAGAGGGAGATAGTGTAAAAGAAGGAGATACCCTATTAATTCTGGAAGCAATGAAGATGGAAAATGAAATTGTAGCTAATGCTTCGGGAAGTGTTAAAAAAGTAGATGTAGCAGTAAATGATATGGTAGATTCCGGTGATGTATTAATAGTGATAGGTTAAAGCAGAAAGGAGAATTTAAATGAATATTTTAATGAAAGTCCTTTCCATGTTTAGTGCTTCAGGATATGCCGAACTTAGTTGGGGCAATATAGTAATGCTTATCGTAGCGGGAATATTATTATATTTTGCAATAGTGAAAAAATACGAACCTTTACTTCTAGTTCCTATTGGTTTTGGTGCAATATTGGTAAACTTACCTTTAACCGGGATAATGGAGGAAGGGGGTCTTCTGTATTTTATCTCCTGGGGAATAAAACATGAAGTATATCCTTGCTTAATATTTATGGGTATAGGAGCAATGACAGATTTTGGTCCTTTACTTTCCAACCCGATAACTTTTCTTTTGGGAGCAGCTGCACAAGTAGGTGTCTTTGTAGCTTTGGTCGGTTCAGTACTTGCAGGATTTAGTATCAACGAAGCGGCTTCCATAGGAATTATCGGAGGGGCAGACGGACCAACAGCTATTTATCTTGCAGTTAAAATGGCTCCTCAATTATTAGGAGCAATTGCAGTAGCAGCATACTCCTATATGTCCCTGGTTCCTTTAATACAGCCCCCGATAATGAAATTGTTAACCACACCTGAAGAAAGAAAAATAGTTATGAAACAACTTAGACCTGTATCCAGAATAGAAAAAATACTCTTTCCTATTATTTCAACTGCGTTAATTGGTCTATTATTGCCAGCCTCGGTTCCCATTATCGGAATGTTGATGTTAGGGAATCTATTTAAAGAAAGTATGGTAGTAGATAGATTATCAAATACAGCTCAAAATGAATTGATTAATATTGTTACCATATTTTTGGCTACTTCTGTAGGCGCAACTATGCAGGCAGAATATTTTCTAACTTTTCAGACTATTAAAATTATTATTTTGGGTTTGATTGCCTTTGGTTTTGGAACTGCTGGTGGAGTTTTATTTGCAAAATTATTAAATAAAATTACCGGTGGTAAAATTAATCCTTTGATTGGAGCTGCCGGGGTATCCGCAGTACCAATGGCGGCAAGAGTGGCTCAAAAGGTTGGTCAAGAAGCAAATCCAAGTAACTTTTTATTGATGCATGCAATGGGACCAAATGTAGCCGGGGTAATAGGAACAGCAGTTGCAGCCGGAGTTATGTTGACTTTATTGCAATAAATTCGTATTGCACTGGAAAGACAGAATATAATATGTAACATCACAGGATTACTATGTTGAATTTAAGCTAAAAAATAAAATATAAATACTGTATTTAAAAAATAGTGAATATAGTAGGGGCAGACCTTGTGTCTGCCCTCTTTTGCAGGACGCAAAACATCATATTTCCATCCCCGTAGGACAGGCCTCTCACCTGCCTATTTGTATTGAAAGATAGCCAGGAACAAGGAGCCAGAATAAAGAATAGAATACAGGAGTTAATCGCTTAATTAGCAAATTGGTTAATCGGAGAATCGGTAAATTAATTAAGGAGAATAAATTTAAAATTTATGGGAAAAAATAAGTTATTAACAAATGAAAAAAAATCAAATAAAAAAAAAGAGGACAATAGTTTAAATACTGAATCTGTTAAGGTAAAATTATTGACAAAAAATCCACTCAAAATTACAGATACAACTCTTCGTGATGCCCATCAATCGCTCTTGGCAACTCGAATGACTACCAAAGAAATGATACCTGCATGTGAAAAATTAGATGAAGTAGGATTTTATTCTATGGAAGTATGGGGAGGAGCTACTTTTGATAGTTGTCTGCGATATCTTGATGAAGACCCCTGGGACAGATTAAGAATTTTAAGAAAACATCTCCCTAAAACAAAACTTCAAATGTTGCTAAGAGGGCAGAACATACTTGGATATAAACATTATTCCGATGATGTGGTTGTTGAATTTGTAAAAAGAGCGGTAGCAAATGGTATAGATATCATCCGCATTTTTGATGCCTTAAATGATACTCGGAACATGGAAACTGCTTTTAAGGTAGCTAAATCAGAAGGCACCCATGTTCAGGGAACTATCTGCTTTACCATAAGCCCATTTCATGACAATGAATTATTTGTGAAAAAAGCTCTGGAGATGGAACAAATGGGAGCAGATTCAATTTGTATAAAAGATATGGCCGGTTTGATTTCTCCTTATGAAGCTTATAATTTAACTAAGGATATGAAAAAAGTGATTTCTATTCCCCTTCAATTACATTGTCACTTCACCAGTGGAATGGGAATGATGGCTTATCTAAAAGCTGCGGAAGCAGGAATAGATGTAGTAGATACGGCAATATCTTCTTTAGCTCTTCAAACTTCCCAACCTGCCATAGAGCCTTTAGTTGAAACTTTACGGGGAACTCCTCGTGATACCGGGTTAGATTTAGGATTAGCTTATGAAATTGCTACTTATTTTAAAAAAGTAAGAGAAAACCATAAGGAGATGGAATCTAATGTTCAAGGTATAGATACCAGGGTATTGACTTATCAGATTCCCGGAGGGATGCTTTCTAATTTAGCTGTTCAACTAAAACAACAGAAGGCGGAAGACAAATACGAAGAAGTTTTAAAAGAAATTCCTCGTGTACGAAAGGAATTAGGCTATCCGCCACTGGTTACTCCTACCAGTCAGATTGTCGGAACCCAGACAACTTTAAATGTTATTCTGAAAGAACGGTATAAAATAATTCCAGCAGAAGTGCAAAAATATCTAAAGGGTTTTTATGGTCGGTCACCTGCTCCTATTGACTCAAAAGTAATCAAAAAAGCAAAGATTAAAAAGAGTGAAATAATTAAATGCCGACCGGCTGATTTATTAGAACCTACTATCAAAAAAGTCAAAAAAGAAAAACCTTATTTTATCGAAAATATAGAAGACACTTTATCCTATATTTTATTTCCTGAAGTAGCGAAAGAATTCCTAAAAAGTAAATTCGCAAAAAAAAACCATCTGGGAATGGAAATATTGAATGGTAAAAACAGTTATGATGAAGAAGGTTATGGAGCATAAATTCGTATCTCGTATCTTGTGAATCGTATCTCGTGAAGATGGTTAGCCAATTAGCCAGTTTACGGGTTACCCAGTTATGAAAACAGAATAAAGAAGACAGGAACCAGAATATAATAGTATCTCCTGAATCGGCTAATTGGCTAATTGGTGAATCGGAGAATTAATCAATTGGTAAATTTAAAAATTTACCAATTGATTTTTTTACTTCTTATTCTAAATATGCTAAAATATTTTCAGTTTATCATATAAAAAATGAAGTAAAGGGAAATATTATTGTGCCTAAAAAATCTTATTCAATTTTGATTTTTTTTATTATTTTGGCTTTAATAGTAGCCGGGATTATAATTTATGACCGTTCTAAATCAGAGAGTAATTTTAAGCAAGTGGAATTAGTTATGAGCCTGAATGAATTACGAGAATTGTCTTATCAGGAGGGTTATGATGAAATTGAACTATTGACCCAAATAAAAAAGTCCGGGATTAATTCAATAGCTATTCACGAAGATACTATGGAAAATCTCGTTTTATCCGGAAAAATACTTCTTTTCTCTGATAAAGAAATTAATAAGTTAAACTTCTTTTTGAAATCAATAGATCCATTCAAAAAATTTCAACCTATACCAGGGGAAGTTTATATTATATTCAATGATAAAAGCAATTATCTTCGTATAAAGGAAAATTTGCAAAGACAATTAGGTGAAGATTTAGTAAAGGATATTGCTTTTTTCCCTTACATTGGCTTGAAAATAAAAGGAAGCGAGGAAAAGCTTGAAGCATTAGGATTGGGATTTTCCCGGGAAGACATACAATTGGTAAAAGATATGGGTTTTGGGGTTAATTTACGGTTTAAAAACTTTTCTCAAATAGATAAGCAAGATATAGATTTTAAATTTAAAGAAAGTGACAAAGCTGGAGATATTTCAGGAATAATTTTTGAAGGGGAAACAATTTTAGGTTATCCTTCTAGAGAAAATTTAATTCATACTGCAGAACTTCTAAAAATAAAGGAATATCCCTTCGGAATTGTAGAATTTGCCGGTCAAAAAGGGATTGATGTAGTCGCTCACTCAGCAAGTGAATTGGCAGTCAGAGTGCATAGTATTACCAAAGAAGAGATGGAAATTATTTCCAAACAAAAAGCCGTAGAAAGATGGATCAGGGCAGCCAAAGAAAGAAAAGTAAGAATCTTTTATATTAAACCTTTTATGAAGTCTAACTTTAATCTAATGGAGGAAAATCTATCTTATATCAGAACTATAAAAGATAACTTAGTAGCTAATGGTTTCGGTATTGGTAAGGCAAGCCTTTTCAATAATTACCAAGAACCAAAGATATTTATTCTTTTTTTAATTTTGGGAGTTATTTCCGGGGGGATAATACTTTTAGAAAATATTTTTAATATGGAAAAAATACAAAAATATATTTTGTTAACATTGGGAATATTATTTTCAACAACACTTTTCTTCTTGGGAAGAGAAGTGTTGTTGATTAAATTATTTGCTCTATTGTCTGCATTAATATTTCCTACTTTAGCCGTTGTAAGCAATAAAAAATATTTTTTAGAAAATAGCTTTTATTATAAAACAAAAAATAATAAAAAGGCCTATCAAGAAGAATTTGGATATTTTTTATTATTAAAGACAGCATTGCTTGGATTTTTTAAAATTATCCTGATTACTTTATCTGGAGCTTTACTTCTTGCAGCATTATTAAGTAATGGAAAATTTATGTTGGGGATTGAGCAGTTTAGCGGCATTAAGATATCCTATCTTCTCCCTTTATTTCTAGTCTTAGGTATCATATGGTATAAACAGAACGAAGGTAAATTATTAATTTTAGAAACAATAAAAAAACCTATTCTCATTGAACACGTTATAATTTTAGCTTTTTTTGCAGTATTTCTAATTATTTATATAGCTCGATCGGGCAATTTTTCCTTCCTGCCGGTATTAGGGATAGAGGAAAAAATAAGGGTATTTTTAGAAAAAATACTTATTGCCCGTCCTAGAAACAAAGAATTTTTAATCGGTTATCCTGCGTTGTTATTTGCTATAAGCATGAATTATTTGAAAATAAGGGAATTCAAAATTCCTATAATAATAATTGGGACAATCGGACCGGTTACCTTAATAAACACCTTTTGTCATATTCATACTCCTTTCTTATTTTCATTGCTGCGCACATTTAATGGGGTATGGTTGGGTTTATTGATTGGATTATTTGTAATCTCTGTATTTTATTTTACGGTAAAAATATTTAGGAAAACGATACGCAATGAAAAAATCTAAAACCATATTACAAATTATGATTTCAGGTTATTATGGTTTTAAAAATATCGGTGATGAGGCTATTCTTGCTTCTATGGTAAAAAATATAAAAACAAAAATACCTAAAGCAGAGATAATAGTTCTTACTCAAAATCCTTTAGAAACTTCTAGTAATTTCCAGGTAAAAACAATCAATAGAATGCATTGGGTTGAAATATTGAAATGTTTTGTGCATACCGATATTTTTATAAGCGGAGGAGGGGGATTGCTTCAAGATTCCACCGGACGAGGTTGGAGTATCTTTTACTACTTAGTATTAATTTTAGTGGCAAAAATATATCGGATCCCGGTTATGATCTATGCACAGGGAATTGGTCCGGTTAATAGAAAATTCAATAAAATGTTAATTAAATGGATCTTGAATAAAATTGATTTAATTACAGTTAGAGACAAGCAATCAAAGGAATTGTTAAAAAAATTAGAGGTTAAAAATTCGTTAGTGCATATTAATGCAGATCCGTCATTTTTATTGGAAAAGAAGAACATTGATGCAGTCTTGGTAAATATTCCACGCTTAAAAAAAATCATTTATGGAAATAATCAGCCGCTAGTGGGAATTTCAGTTAGAAATTACAAAGAAAGCAGTGAGGGTTTTAAAAATAAATTTGCCCGAATAGCCGATAATTTAATCCGGGAGCAAAAAGCAAAAATAATTTTTATTCCATTTAATGCAAGAGAAGACCTTTCTTTAAGTGTAGAAATAATGGAATTAATGGAAAACAAAGAACAGGTATATATTTTGAAAAAACAATTTAAACCTGAAGAATTGTTAACTTTAATTTCAAAATTGTCTTTTATGTTAGGAGTAAGACTTCATTCTATTATATTTGCCAGCATGGTCAACATTCCTTTCGTAGCTTTTAACTATGATCCAAAAGTAAAATATTTCGTTGATAGTTTGGATTTATCTGAATTAGTAGTGGAACTAGATAAATTTTCTTTAATTGATTTTAAAAAGAAGGTAGAATATATTGAGAAAAATAATGCTAGAATAAAAAAACTTTTAGCAGATAAAATAATATTTTTAAAGAGAAAAGCTCATTATAATAATGATTTATTATTTGAATTATTAAAAGTGTGAACAGAGAGGATTTTTTTATATATATGATCAGAATGTTTCATGTATACAAAACTTATCGCAATCGAATAAAAGCTTTAAAAGATATAAATATTCATATTCGAAAAGGTGAATTTGTATTTTTGGTAGGTCCTACTGGAGCAGGGAAAAGTACTTTTTTAAAATTAGTCTATC
>JAYEGH010000187.1:0-10836 GCA_034659055.1 Candidatus Caldatribacteriota bacterium | reverse complement strand
CAAAATATTTAGTCAATCCTTTAATTATCAGCATAGATTAAACTTCCTTTCCATTATTATTTTGAAGATCTTTTCTTCCTAAATTAAATCTATCTGCAAAATTAAGTTTACCTTTAATAAAAGGCACACTTAAGGCTATTATTACCAGTAAAACAGAAATCATTTTCAAATCTCCCGGTTTAAAGCCAAAACTATAACCATAACGTAAAGCAATTATCATAATTAAACGATAAACCAATGAACCAACTAATACAGCAATTGTCCTCCAGAAAATAGTAGGAATTTTTATAATACTGATACCAATTATTATACAAGCCAATCCCGCAACTATTGTACCCAACCCCATATTAACATCAGCAAACCCGGAATATTGAGCAAAAAGTGCTCCTGACAAAGCCACTAAAGCATTAGAAATGCAAAGGCCCATAATTTTGGTAAAATCTGTGTTTACACCTAAACTTTTTATCATCTGTTCATTATCACCGGTGGCAATAATAGTCAAACCTATTTCTGTAGATAAGAAATAATCTATAAGAAATTTTAGTATGACAACTATAAATAGGAAAAAGAAAGGAATCAGATAATCCATCGACAAATCAGGAAAATAGTTTTTTATTTCTTCTAATAAGGTTATTTTCCCTAATAAAGGGATATTTGGTTTTCCCATAATTCTTAAATTAACCGAATATAGCAGAGTCATGGTTAAAATCCCTGATAAAAGATTGGTCAATTTTAATTTAGTATGTAATAACCCGGTAAGTAATCCGGCAAAGGAACCGGTTATCATAGCTAAAAATGTACCCCATAATGGATCCCCTCCCGAAAAAATTACCTTGGCGGCTACCGCTGCTCCCAAAGGAAAACTACCTTCAACGGTTAAATCAGGAAAATCCAAAATCTTATAAGTAATGAATACTCCCAAAACCATTATTCCAAAAACCAACCCCTGTTCCAATGCATGCAATAAAAGACTTATTGACATATTATCTGTTCCTTCCTTTTAATATGAGATTAATCACTCTGCACTTTACCATCTTTTATAACTTTATCTGCCTCTTTTACAATTTCTTCACTAACAGAAAGCCCGATGGTTTTTGCAGTATCCAAGTTCACCACAAATTGCAAATCATTAGGATCACTTATAGTCTGAATAGGGATATCAGAAGGTTTAGCACCTTTAATAATCTTTAGAGCTATCTCTCCGGATTTCTTACCTAAGGAAAAATAATCAATGCCATAAGAAGCTAAAGCACCTTTGTCAACCAAACTCGGGTCAGCAACAATCAAAGCAATCTCTTCCTGGTTGCAAACTTTAACTACAGATTCCAGTGCAGAGACAACTGTGTTATCGGTAACAACATATATCGCATCTACTCTTCCTGCTAACGACTGTGCCGCCATTAATACTTCACTGGAATTGCTTACAGTTACTTCGATTAAGTTAAGGCCAAGTTCTGCACAAACCTCTTTTGCAACCTCAATTTGAACCGCTGAATTTGCTTCACCCGCATTATATATGGTTCCAACATTTTCAGCTTTCGGTAAAAAACGAGGAATTAATTCTATCTGCTGCTTATTTGGAGCAGCATCGCTCATCCCTGTGACATTATTCCCGGAGCTTTCCCAACTTTTAGCCAGGTTTGCCGCTACCGGATCGGTAACCGCATTAATTACTATAGGAATATTCTGATTGACCTGTAATGCTGCCTGGGCGGTAGGAGTGGCAATAGCTACAATTAAATCCACCTTATCATCTTTAAATTTCTGAGCGATAGAAATAGCATTAGTAAAATCTCCCTGAGCATTTTGTAAATCATAGACCACATCTACGCCTTCCTTAAATCCTGCTTCTTCTAAAGTTTCTTTAAAGCCATCCCGAGCTGCATCCAACGCCGGATGCTCTACAATCTGAGTTATACCTATCACCAAAGGTTCAGTTGAAGCAAAAGATGATATTCCTCCGATAATTAAGAGTGTTATTACTAATAATAAAATTGATAATTTTTTCATGATTCTCTCCTTTTATTTTTATTTTTTTTACAAACTTTTAATCTTTCAGTCTTTTATCTATTCCAAGCTAAATCCTACATTTTAATCCCCTCCCTTCTTTTTATCGATACAAAATTGATAATTTTTTCTAAATAAAACAAAAGAAGGGTCAAAGATGTTAAATGAAAAACACCTATGACCCTTCTTTTAATTCATAAAAAAGAAAAACCACAGGCTATGCCTTGGGAGACACATGCCTGTGGTTTTAGTTTTGATAATAGTAATTAGATCGTTATTACTATTTATCTCTTAGGCACATACCCCCTCAAGATAATAGTAATAATAATAGTAGTAATTATTTATAATGTTATTTTTTCTTTTTAATTCAATTTTCATTTTCATTAAACCAACTTAGATCTTAATTTGTTAATATTGTTTAATAATATAACTCTCTTTTGTCTTTATGTCAAATATTTTATTAAATCCCAAACACTTCTTTACAATTAGCAGAAGTTATTTTTGCAACTTCTTTTATAGATATTCCCTTTAACTCGGCAATCTTCTCAGCAATAAGAGGAATATATTTCGGTTCATTAGATTCACCCCTATAAGGATGAGGAGCTAAAAAAGGAGAATCTGTTTCCAAGAGAATCCTTTCTAAAGGAATATTTTTAGTAATTAATTGTAATGATTTGGCATTATTAAAAGTAACTATTCCTCCTATCCCGATATAATATCCCTCTTCCATGCACCTCTTAGCCATATTCATATCTCCGGAAAAACAATGAACCACTATTTTTAACCCCTTTGCCTCATCTTCTAAAATTTTTAAAATATCTTTGTGTGCTTCTCTATCATGTACAATAACTGGTAAATCTAACTTACGAGCTAAACTTAAATGCTTTTTAAAAGCTTCCATCTGCTGCCTAATAGTGCTTTCTCTTCTATAATAATCCAAACCGGTTTCTCCAATGGCTACTACCTTTTTGTTGTGTGATAATTTCTCCAACTCTTTCCATCCCGGTTCATCAATTATTTTACTTTGATTGGGATGATATCCAGCTGCAGCATAAACTTCGCTAAAACGAGAAGCAAACTCAATGGCAACTTTACTTGAAGTCAGGTCAATACCTATAGTAATCATTTTAGTAACTTTCTTTTCAACTGCTTCCTTTACTACTTCCCCGGCATTTCTTTTTATTAAATCAAGATGAGTATGTGTTTCCACAAAAAATGTACTAAATTTAACCACTCCTTTTGCTCTTTTATATATATTCTAACAATCTTTTACTTGATTATCAACCTTCATAATTTCCTATTTTATATCTAAGCAAGGCGAATCAGGTAACAAAAAACTGCTCTTTCTTTATCGCATAAGTGGTAAATTAAGTAATTAATCACACAATCATTCATTGTAAATAATTACCGACCAATTATTTATTATTGATTACTTGTTGCTTGTTATTTGCTCCCCGATATCTATCTATGCCTTTAACTTGCCAAGCTTAACAGCTGTGCCGTAAACTAAAAGTTCTTGCAGCACTGCCTATCACACTGGTAGTCATAAAACGCACATTTATAATTGCATCTGCTCCCATTTCTTCTGCCTGAACTACCATACGTTTAGTTGCCACTTTACGAGCTTTACCCATCATTTCCGTATACTCAATCAATTCACCACCAAGAACAAGTCTCACTATAGCAGATAAATCTCTCCCATCCAGATGGCAAAAATAGTATGTCCTTTGACTAAGCCCAAATTCTTAACAATCTTACTGCCCGGTACTTCTACAGAATTCTGAAGCAATATACGAGTCTGTATCTCACCAATTGGAAGCTCTTCTTCTTGAACTTTTCCTTTTTTCTGTTCAAGGGCTACTGTTAATAAGACCAGCAAAATGCCTCCTAAAAGACAATAGATGGCAATCTTTAACCACATTGGTAATTCCGGACTATTATAGATTTCCCAAATTCCCCCTATAAAGATAACAGTAAAGAGTCCGATTACAAAAGCAAGTGAACCAACAGTTCTTAAGAATTTCATGATTTTTGCCTCCTCTTGTAAAAAGTTTTTATTTTTTACTTTAAAATTTGATTTTCTCTCTTACTAATTTATGTTATATTCAGCAACCGCAAAAGTAGTTAAAAAAGGCTTAAACTTTTTACCCTTATCAATTTTTTCTATGCTTGCAATATTAAAATGTTTTTTAGTATTGTTGAAACTTATTTTTCTAATTAACAAAAGCTAAGACTATTTATCCAATCTTTGACGAACTGCATCATATAGAATTATTGCGGCAGCCACTGAAGCATTTAAGGATTCAGTGGATCCCAAGATAGGTATTTTTATCTTTTTATAAGCTGCCTGCATCCAAATATTATTTGCTCCTTTATTTTCGTTTCCGATTACTAAAGCAAGAGGTTCTTTGAGGTTAGCGGAATAATAATATTCTTCACCCTTCAAATCTGCTACCATAATATTTATAGAGTGATGGTTTAACCATTTGACTGCTTCATTAGCATCAAGTCCATTTATAATAGGCACCTGAAACAGGGAGCCCATTGTAGACCTGATAACTTTTGGGTTATATAAATCTACAGTTCCTTTAGTTAATAATACTGCCGTAACACCTGCTGCAGCGCTTGTCCTTATGATTGTACCAAGATTTCCGGGATCTTGTATGCCATTTAGAACAACGACCAAAGGATTTTTGTTAAGGGCTATATCGAGTAATGACATTTCTATCTTCTCGGCTACAGCTATTATTCCCTGGGGGCTGACTGTATTTGATATTTTTTTAAACAGATTGCTTGGCAGCCTTAAAATCTGACAGTCTTGAGTAATTTTCGGTAAATTTTCCATTGTCTCTTCAATAACAATATATTTTATTTTCGCTCCCTTATTTCCAGCTTCCTTAAGAAGTCTGGTACCTTCGATGAGAAATAATCCATTATTTTCACGGACTTTTTTTTGACTTAAATTATTTATTAACTTATATAATGGGTTTTTCTTTGAAGTAATATCTTTGCACTGTTTCATACAAAATACTCCTCTATAGTTTTGGTATAAAATCATCTTTGTTCATTATAAGAAAATTAATTGAATATAACAAGTCAATTGCTATAATAGGCTTCCGGGATCAGATTTTGCAATGACATATTTTTTACCAATGTTTACTTGCAGTCTAAAAATGCGATATTGCAAGATTTGAATTTACTATCTCTTTAGATTTCTATACCATAGGATTATTTTCTTTTATTTCTCTCCTTCATGATTTTTATCTCTCAGAATTAAAATTTAAGAATAGCTATGTGGGAGCATAAATATTTCGCATGTGTTCTGATTTCTTAATTAAATCTTTTATATAAATAATTTTGTTTTCTTCTATTTCCACAACCCTTGCTATTTCATTAAGCTCCCAATTTTTTTCTAAAGCTAATAAGATCAGGTCTAATTTTTCATATGTTATTCCAAGAAACTCCTCATCAGTAATTCCGGGGATGATATCCGGAGAAGGAGGTTTTTCAATAATTTTGGAAGGAACATTTAAATATCGGGCTAGTTTTCTCACCTGAGTTTTGTATAAATTCAGAAGAGGCATAATATCAGTGGCATTATCACAACCATGTTTTACAAAATATCCAATCTTATATTCACTTTTAATAGCTGCACCAACCACTAATTTATTTTCTAATTCTCCATAAAGATAAAGTAAAGCCATTCTTAATCGATGTTTTATTCTATAATATGCATTACTCTTCTTAAGATAAAGATTATATTTTTTATCTTTAAGTCCTAAAAGGCTATCCGAAAAAGGACTCTTTCCAGCCTTCTTTTCGTAAAATTGATATGCTTTTTTAACTATACTTCCTTTTAATCCTCCCCAGGAAGGTATCTTATCAAAAAGAAACAATTTATATATTCCCATTTCCTTAAGATAAGGAGTCAAGTCAATTAATTTTGCTTCAATCCCCAGTTCTTGGGCAAAATGTAAGGCATCTTTTGTATGTTCTTTTTTAGAATCTTTTTCGGGCATAACTAAAGCCAACATTTTCTTCGAACCAACTGCGCGACGGCATAGAGAAAGTAAAACTGCAGAATCAAGCCCCCCGCTCAATCCTAATATTACCCCTTCTCTTTCCATCTTTTCAGTATAATCTTTGATAAAAGCCTCTAAAGAAAGCGATAGTTTTTCAGGCTCAATTTCCATTTCAGTTTTTAATTTGCATAAAGAAATACTATTCATCTTCTCTTTTCTCCATAAATTTCCTTTCTCCATAAATTGCTATCTACTAATACTTATTCTATTAAATTTTCCGAAACCCTTTTTTGGGATAAAGATTTTAGCTTAAAATAGTAGTCATAGATAGTAATTTTTATTCTATCCAAAAATGTGCATATTGCATAAGCTAAACATAGCAAGCTGGAAAGCCGTAAAAATAAGGGTTTCAGAGGACACCAAAATACGCAATATCCTGTTTTGTAAAGATAACTCTGGCCATTACTATAGCTTGAGTAACTGAAAGTATAAAGATCTGACCCCATTTGTACTATCTACAACCTCAATAAATGACCATTCTTTTTTAACCAATTCTGATGTTCTTTATAGTTCGGCATTAACATTTTTACCTTATTCCAAAATCTTCTTGAATGATTTTTTTCGCCAAAATGTACAAGTTCATGAATAATAACATAATCTACGACAGGCAAAGGAGCCATAATCAACCGCCAGGGGAAATTTAAATTATTACGGCAAGAACAAGAACCCCATCTTTTTTGGGCACTTGTAATTTTAATTTTATTATATATTAATCCTCTTTTTTGTGCATACCATTCAACTCTTTCGGAAATTTTCTCATAAGCCTTCTTTTTATACCAGCCAATAAAAATATCTTTGGCCTGTGATAGATATTTCTTGGAAAGAATAAATCCATTTTCAAAATTCAAGGGAACTTCTTGATTTTCAACCAGCCTTAACCGGTAATAATTCCCCAGATAAAGAAATCCTTCTCCGTTAACATATTTCTTTTTAGGAAATCTCATATCTCTTAATTGCATCTCTTTTTTCTTCTTCTCAATCCAATTAATGTGTTTTAAAATAACCCTATCAATAATCTCTTCGCTCACCTTAAAAGGTGCCCTGACAATTAAGTTGGTATCATCACAAACTTGAAGAGCAATTGTTTTTCTATTTGATCGTATAATCTTTTTAATTTCCATAATATATTAAATATTCCTCTAAAAATACTATAATTTAATTTATTAATTTTCTTTAAATGGGTAGTTGCAGTCAAATTATAATGTACTAAGCTATTTGTCAAGAATAAAGATTTGACCCCATGTCTTTATCAGTGGGGTAATGTCAAACAAAGAACCGTCCCCTGTTTTAGGTAATCTTTTCCTCTTTAACTCTATCAGGGGGCGATCCTCTAACAAAATCTTTACCCTCAACCTGGTGATTATAGAAACGCTGGGTAGGATAGGCAAAATCTATGTCATTATGTAGTGCAAATTCTTTTAAAATATCTTCCCATATAGCTTGTTCACTGCCTCGACGACCTTGAGGTTCACAAAGATATCGTATGGTCAGTAAGACTCCGCTACCCTCTACGCTAGTGTAAACAATAGGAGTAAGTTTGGAATAAAATATCATAAACTTCTTGCTAGCTTCTTTTATTCTCTTCTCAGCTGCTTTAGTTAAGTGTTCCGCATTCTCATTGGCAATTTTTTGTAATATTTTTTTCGCTTTCTCCCAATTGCTCTCAAAAGTAATCATGATTGGGATCTCATTCCATATATAATGAAATCCTTTATTGTAGTTAGTTAACATTTTACTTAGGACCATGCCATTAGGCACATGGATGATTCGACCGGTACTCTGGTCGGCATTTACCCAATTACCGATTTCTAAAAGAGTAAATTGAAAAATACGGATATCAATAACATCCCCACAGTATTCACCAATCTGGATACGATCTCCTGCGGAAAAAGGTCTCCTGCTGATAATAAAAAGCCAGCCCGCAAAATTTGAAACCACATCTTTTAAGGCAATAGCTATACCAGCTGACAATAAACCCAGGTAAGTAGCTATGGACTGAAAACCCCTAAACCATATACGACCTATTAAAAATATGCCTAAAATAATAACTGTATAACCTAATGTCTTTCTCCAGCTATAACGAATGCGTACATTTTCAGTCCGACGCCTTACTATTTTTATAATCAAAGAGTAAATAATCCGTAAAATCAAGGCAATAATTAAAGAAGCAAATATTTTAAGCTGTACCTCAGGGCTCAAGCCCAAAACTTCTTGTATCCAGCCAACTGAAATTTTCATAATTATTTCTCCTCTCTTTTTCTATTTGTTGAATAAGAATAATTTTAGTTTTCTTTGAAGCAATAAAAAAACATTAATATACCTTATATACTACATTCAATATTGAAATTCCTTCTTTTTAAATATTTAAATTCTATTAATATTGAATGATATTTTTCAAATTAACTACTTCTGCATGATATTAAAAATGTTTTTCTTATTATTTATTGTTTAGAAATTATAACATACAATCTATTTCGTCAAATGTATATAATTTACTTTACACATCAAGTGAGATGTTCCCTATCATCAAAGTTACCATTGAGTGAGTGATAAAGGGAACGAAGGGAGTTTTTAATGTTTGAAAAGAGGTAAGCGGTAATTTGCTCTCATCCCCAACTTAACAGATGGGGAATTCCCGCTAAACTAAAGGAGGGCGGTACAAGGATTTCGGGGTCAGGTCTTGAAATATCACATTTTATCTTCCCGATTAATTTTCTTAGTCGCCCTGCTCACGGCAGAATAATGTAAACCAGTATATTCTGCTATCTATTTTGTTGTATTGCAAGACCCCATGTTATTATAAAATAAAGGAGGAAATGGGAAAAATCTGGCTTTTACTCTGAATTTTGCTTGACTTTGAAGGTGTGAAATTGTTTACCGTGCAAGGTATATTTTTACCTGTCGTTTACACAAATGATTGTAAGACAAAATATTTACTAAGGTCGATTTAATATTTTATGTTCGCCCACAGTTCTAAGAGTAATTAATTTACCTTTTAAGTTAAAGGTGATTCTTAAGCTTTTAGAAGCCCTCCCCTCCCAAATAGAATTTGTTCCTTTTAGTTTTTTTGTCTCCAGAGAAGGATGTTTTAGATCTCTTTCCATTTGTAAGAGAGCTCGATTAATTCTTTTTTGAGATTGAGGAGTTAATTTTTTATAGTCCCGCCTAAACCTCGGTAACCAGACAAATTTATTTATTGAACTCATCTATTAATTCCTTAACATTTTTAACTTCTTTGCCTTTCCCCTGTCGAAGTTCTAATTCTGCTTCTTCTTCGGCTTTTTGATGTTCTTTAGTCCAAAACCACATCTGGCTTTTATCGATCAGTTCTTTGGGAATTACTTTCAATATATTTCCTTCCATTTTAACTTCTACATAATCTCCGGGTTTACAGTGCAAGGCACTTCTAAACTTTGTTGGTATGGTAATTTGTCCTCTGGGATTTATTTTGGTTAAGCTCATAATTATTACCTCCTTTCACAATGTCATAATATCATACTTTCACATTATAATCAAAATATTTAAAATAAGTTACCAGAATTAATGAGCTGGCACATCTTCTATCTATTTTATTTAAAAGCAAAATGTTAATTGTCTAAGAAAATGAAATGTGTTCCTTGTGTGGAGTATTTTGTGAACTTGTGAAGCACCTGACCCCAAAGATATATAAATATCCTATTGACCGTAAATCCTGTTACTCTGGAGAGTTGCCTCAATGAGCTTCCATTCAGTTCTTTTAAATATTTTAAAACTTTAATTTGTGTTTTTACTTGCTCATTTTGAATTGAAGCCAACTCTATATTATATCTCTTTAATGCTAATTGCCTTATCTTTTTGTCGGATAAGGTTTTCCTTTCTCGGTTATTTCCAGACATTGGTCCTTATTAGATTCCTTATTGAATCTTTTAAATTTTTCAATAGCCTTATCCTTCTTTTTGTCAAAGAAGAGGGAAAGAGCAAAATCAATATTGACTATCTTTGTTTTGGAAGTATACTCCCTGTAACTGCTCCAGTTGTACCAGTAGACATAACTTGTTCCTATTCTCTTCATGGTATTGGAAAAGGCTTCTTTCCCTTCTTTGATTAACAGATGAACATGATTACCCATCAGGCAATAGGCATATATTTCATATTCAATCTTTTTACGGTAGGTAGCAAGAATATCCAGGAATTTTTCATAATCTCCATCATCTGTAAAGATTTCTTGCTGATTGATACCTCTTATCATAATATGGTATATTTTACTACTGCTTTTTCTCCTTGCTGCTCTTGGCATAAGATATTACCCCACTGATAGCTTACATTATCAGTAGGGTAATATCAAACAAAGAACCGTCCCCTGTTTTAAATACTTGTTTTTCAAAATCAGTGCCCTTTTCCCATAATAATTTTACAAATGAGCTGATGGGGTTCTGTTTTGAATAATCTCCAAAAAGATCCAGGTTCAAACGGTGGGGACATTTGACATAATTATATAGCATATTTGCGGAGAGTTTATCTGGCATAGAATTTCTCCTAAAAATTATATATATTAGTTTAATTCTGTTTGAATATATATTTTCCTTCTAACCAATTAAAAATATTCGGAATCTCGTCCCAAAATTGCTCAAAGGGTGGCAGTGCTTGCAATTGATGTCCGAGCATGTTTTCCCATTCACTGATGAGTTCGCCTTTTGTGGACGCATTCTGAATAGACTCTAATGTCGGCATAGAAACGCCTTTAAGTTCACATTTCTTTTCCAGCACA
>JAYEGH010000186.1:0-2159 GCA_034659055.1 Candidatus Caldatribacteriota bacterium | reverse complement strand
ATTTTCTCAACTTTACTGTATCTTCTATGGAGAAATAGCCCGCTTCTGCTAATGCACTATAAATTGCCGGAGCCTTATGACCAATTGACCAAAAAACTCTATCCCTGTCTTTCCAGTTGGGTTTTTCTGGGTCATGACTGATATGTTTTAGATACAGGGCTGCAGCTATGTCCATAATGGATAGAGTTCCGCCGGTATGTCCGGAACCGGCTGCAGTAATAGATATCATACTATAGGCTCTCATCTCCCGGGCTTTTTTTATTAATTCTTCAATATTGTAATCTTTTCTAATTTTTTTGGTTTTAGAATTTATAATTGGCATTGAATGTTTCTCCTTTTTGTAATTCGAAGTAACTAAAAAATGACAGCTTTTGATATAATTTTTGTAAGACTTTTTAGATCAATATGGCAAGGTTAATTTTACCGGTTTCACCCAAATCATTTGATACTATCTCACATTTGGTTCTGAAGAGGCAGGCAATCTTCGCGCTGACTTTTGAATTGTATTCGGTTAAAGCATAATAATTTGCCTGTCCTTTAGCAATAACCAAATCAGCATTTTTAAAGGCTTTTTTTAATTCGGGAGACATCTCATGGAGAGAAATGCCAAGAGTATCCGGTCCAGCTAAAATCATCTTGGAGGCGACATCATTCAAGGCAACAGTTTTTCCGTCTTCTATAGTAGCATCACTGGTGATGGGTCCTCCTCTTAAAGCAGAAGTTACATTAGCGCCGTATTCTCTCAGCTCTTTAATCAGCAGTTTATCAAAAGCAATTTCTCCAACATTATCATGGATATAAAGTATTTCAGAAGCCTTTTTTGCCAGATGGTAAATCTCCATCCTCTGGTCTATTCTTAATCCTTCCGAAACGCAGTCGTGAAGCTCTTTTATTATTTCTGCCATTTGAAAGTCATAACCGGTCCCAACGGTTCGAAAATCCAAATGATTGCTGGCAATAGCCCAATTGACTAAAAATAAAAATCTTTCCGATTCTTTCAGTTTCTCTGCTTCCTTAGCAATCTTTTTTGCCATCTCCATGCCCAACTGATTGCATTTATCCCTTCTTTCTTGAAAAGGGATTTCAACTTTTGATACTCTCTTTAAAATCCTATGCACTTCGGTAATAAAGTATGAAGGAATCTTATCGGTGGAAAATTCTTTAGATAAAAAATAAAACGCTTCCTTCAATATCTTATTTTTAGTTTCTTCGTTTAAATCTAATAAATCTAATGCACCGCATAAATCATCTATGATGCAGGTTGCACAATTAATTTTTGTAAGCATTGTTTATTATTTCCTTTATTTATAATTTCTTCTTCCTATTTGCTTGTCTGCATCGCTATTCCCTGAACAAAACTTTTCCGCAAGAGTATAAGGACTATAAGCGGAGGTAACATAGCAAGCACTGCGCCGGCCATAATTACATTCCATTCAGGTGCTATTTGTTCACTGGCCAGGAGCATTTTAATACCGATCTGTACCACCCGCATTTCACCGGTAGTAGTTACAATTAAGGGCCATAAGTATTGACTCCACATAAAAATAAATTCTATAACAAATAAAGCTGCGATGTTGGTCTTAGAGATAGGCACTAAAATTTGCAGGAAATAACGCATGGGACTTGCTCCATCGACCCGAGCTGCATCCGGGAGGTCTACAGGAACAGTCATAAAAAACTGTCTAAAAAGAAGCAGTCCAGTTGTACTGGCAAAGAATGGAACCATAAGTGCATAGTAAGAATTTATCCAATTAAAAGTTGCCATTAGGTGAAATGTTGGAACGATACGTACCGGAAGGGGGAGCATTTGGGTAATCATACACAGGGAGAACAATAAGCCCCGACCGGGAAATTTAAAATGTGTATATGCAAAGGCAGCCATCAATGCCAGGATAGTCTTCACTACTGCCACAACAACTGAAATCAAAGTACTGTTAAAAAAGAGTCGACCCATATTAATTCGTTCCCAGGCCTGGGAGAAATTATGCACAAATTGATTTCCCGGTATAAGCTTTGGCGGATATTCATAAGTTTCTTCAAAACTTAAAGTACTGGTAACCAAAGCAAAAAATACAGGAAAAGCAAGAATAATTACTAGTAAAATAAGTATTCCATGAATAATAATATCATGTTGTTTTTTTCTAGTCATCTTTGACATA
>JAYEGH010000185.1:0-2170 GCA_034659055.1 Candidatus Caldatribacteriota bacterium | reverse complement strand
AAAGAAGAGAATATTGGTGGGAAACAGTAAGAAGAGCCGTAGAATTTAATTGTGCTTTAGTTAAAACTACTCAACGTGAAGCCGAACTCCTCTACGATAATGTCTTTCATTTAAGGCAATTTTTAGCTGGCAGAACCCTTTGGACTGGTGGGACAAAAGTTAGTTTAAAATATCCGATGGCAAATTTTAATTGCAGTTTTACAATTATAGATAATTTTAGTACTTTTAAAGACCTCTTTTATCTATTAATGATTGGATCCGGAGTAGGGGTAAGGGTCTTAAAAGCAGATGTAGAAAAATTACCAAAAATAAGAACAGACATAAAAATTATACAGGAGTCCTATTCTCCGTTACCTAAAGATAAGAGAGAAGATTTAACCAGTATTACTTTTGAATCTAATACTGCCCATATTATAGTTGGAGACAGCAAGGAAGGGTGGGTAGAGTCATTGGATTATTATTTAGGCATATTATATAAAAAGGAATATAGGGAGATAAAAAATATTATTTTTAATTACAATTACGTTAGACCAAAAGGAGAAAAGTTAAAAACTTTTGGTGGTACTGCCTCCGGATACGAAAGCCTAAGAGAAATGTTTTCTAAAATCGATAAAATAGTTAAAATGAATTCTTATGGTAATCAAAAAAAATTACGAACCATAGATTGTCTGGATATTTCTAATATTATTGGTCAAAATGTAGTAGTAGGTGGCGTTAGACGAACCAGCGAAGTGGTATTATTCGATAAAGATGACCAGGGAATTTTAAATGCAAAGAATGACCTCTATAAACAAATAGATGGTAAATGGATAAAAAACGAAGCAATTGATTATCGGGAAATGAGTAATAATAGCATTTTTTATACTTCTAAGCCCACTCGGGAGAAACTTGCCTGGCATGTAAAACAAATGAGGTATAGCGGAGAACCCGGCTTTATGAATGCAGAAGCAGCCGCTAAAAGAAGGCCAAATTTACAAGGAGCTAACCCCTGTATGGAGGTACTGCTTGATAGAAATCAAATGTGTAATCTGACTACAGTAAATGTATTAAGCTTTGTGCAAAATGGTAAATTAAATAGGAAAGGATTATTTGAGGCCCAACGTCTTTCTTTGCGAGCAGGTTTTCGGATGACTTTTTTAGACTTGGAGTTAGACCAATGGGATATAAGACAAAAAAGAGACAGATTGGTCGGATGTAGTTTAACCGGATGGCAGGACATGGTGAATGCTACCAAAATCACCAAAGAAAAAGAATCAGAATTACGAAAAAAATTAAGAGATATTGCTCACCAAGAAGAAGAATCCTATGCAAAACAATTAGGAGTTGAACCTCCTTTGCTTGCAACTACAGTAAAACCGGAAGGCACCCTTTCTCAACTACCAACTGTATCCAGTGGAGTACACTATTCTCATTCTCCTTATTTTATTAGAAGAGTTCGTATTAATGCTAATGACCCTTTGCTTAAAGTATGTGAGGAATTAGGATATGATATTAAACCGGAAAATGGCCAAACCGAAGAAAATTGCCGAACAAAAGTAATCACTTTTCCTTGTTGCGCTCCGGAAGGAAAAACTAAAAATGATGTTAGCGCCATCGAACAATTAGAAAATTATCGTTCTTTTCAAAAAGAATATACCGACCACAATACATCTATTACCGTTCATGTAAAAGATGATGAATGGAAAGAAGTGGAAGAATGGTTATGGAATAATTGGGATGATGTGGTGGCAGTAAGTTTTGTATCTTTAGATAATAGCTTTTATGCTCAAATGCCTTATGAAGCGATAACAAAAAAAGAATACGAGAAAAGAGCAAAAGAAATGTTACCTTTTATTCCTTCGCTTATCTCAAAATACGAAAAGGAAGAAACGGAAATTGATATAGGTGATGAATCATGTGCTAATGGAGCATGTCCCATCAGGTAAAAGATGAACTGATGATTAACGTATGAATACTTGCCTCGACAACAGAGAAAAAAGCATAATTAATCTGACAGCTTGGTTATCTGAGAATCTTAATTAATTTTCAGACTTTTGTTAAAATTTCTACACCTTTTGAAGTTACAAGAACAGTATGTTCGAACTGAGCACTAAGACTTCCATCTTCAGTGGTTACAGTCCATCCATCTTCCGGAGACACCTTAACTTCATAGGATTTTCCCATGTTAATC
>JAYEGH010000184.1:0-2186 GCA_034659055.1 Candidatus Caldatribacteriota bacterium | reverse complement strand
TTTTTTGGAGTTCAGGTATTAATGGTGTACCTATTGCTGCTGTAGTAGCAGCTCCAGAACCAGAAATAGCGGCAAAGAAGGCAGAAGCCATTATACTAATAATCCACAATCCACCTCTTAAAAAACCAAAGACTGAATCGGCAAACTCTACTATCAGTTTTGACATTTTTCCTTCCGCCATCAAATCCCCAGCTAAAATAAAAAAAGGAACAGCAATGAGAGGAAATGAATCAATTCCTGCAAACATTCTTTGAGGTACAATCATTAAAGGAATATCACCCATAATTAGTATTAATATAGAAGACAATCCAACAGAAATTGCTACCGGTATGCCAAGTAACATAAGTACTATAAAAGAGATAAATAATATGAAAGCAATCATGATTTCTTCATTTCCTTGTACCCGGTTAATTCTCCTAACAGATTAACTATTCCGTAATATAGCATGATGGAAAAACTCAAAGGAAGACATAAATAAATTATCTTCATGGGAATGAGTAAAGCAGGTGAAGTTTGAAATATTTGAAGGGAAATCATTTTTATTCCATAATTAATTCCTATTAAGAAAAATATAATGGTCATAATGTTTGTAAAAATAGTTATCGTTTTACGCCTTTTATCTTTTAACTTTTCCACTATAAAGTTAATAGCTATATGAGAACCTTGTTTATAGGCAATAGTAGCAGCCAAAAGACTTCCCCACACTAACAGATAACGAGATAATTCTTCTGTCCAGGAAAGAGCAGTAAAGAAAACTCTACAGATAATTTGGGCAGTAATAATAATTGTCATAGCAGCCAACATAAGAAAAATAAATATTTTTATTATGGAATTCAAATAATCTCCTATTTCTTTAAGCTTGAGATAAAATTGTTTCATTTTGTTTCTTTCTTAAATAATTTTTAATTAAATAATTAATAAAGGTTTTAGTTATTTTATATAGCGCCATAAAGACAAATAAAATTATGGCGCTATTATATTGATCAAATTAACTTACTTACTTCTAAATTTATCCAATTCTTCCTGAATTTCCTCTAATAGACCTTTAAACTTAGGCCCATACTTTTCATATACCGGTTTTACGGCTTCCCTAAAAGAATTTAAATCTGGATTCTCTATAACTTCCATTCCGTTTTCTTTTATCACTTTCAGCTGAGAGGCTTCGTTATCATTATTATATTCCCTTGCTGCATCTCCTGCTGTTTGTGCTGCTTCACTAAATATCTTCTGATTCTCCGGAGAAAGAGAATCCCATACTTTCAAGCTCATTAGAATGGTCGCTGGTGCATAAGTATGTCTATCTAAAGTCATGTATTTTTGTGATTCATAAAGTTTAAAAGAATAAATAACCACTACCGGATTTTCCTGTCCATCAATCGTCTTTTGTGAAAGAGCAGTAAGGCATTCTGTCCAGGCCATAGGTACAGCATTTGCTCCCAGAGATTTAAATGTATCAACATACAACGGATTTTCCATTAAACGTATCTTTAATCCCTTAACATCCATAGCAGTCTTTACAGGTCTAACACTGTTGGTAAGATTTCTAAAGCCTCTTTCCGAATAGGCTAAACCGTAAAGTTTTATAGATTCTAAATCCTTAAGAACTTTCTGTCCAATTGAACCATCTAATACATAATAAGCTTCTTCTGGTGTACCAAAAAGAAAAGGCATCTCAAATACCGCAATTTCAGGAAGGAAATTGGCAATAGGTCCATTGGTAATAACTCCCATATCTATCATCCCCATCTGCATACCTTCTAAGAGAGTCCTCTCATCACCTAATTCAGCATTTGGGTGAATTTCTATCTTTATTTTACCAGCTGTTTTTTCTTCTACAATCTCTTTAAATTTTAAAGCGGACACATGAAAAGAATCCTTCTCATTAACTACATGGGAAAGTTTAATAACTCGATAATCATCTGCCGCTATAGCTATCAGTGATAAAGTTCCTACTAATAAAATCACAATTGATATTAAAACAAATATCTTTTTCATTATATACTCCTTTCTTAATTTCTTAATTTATTTTACTTTACATTTAATCTTTTGTTAATTTTTTATTTTTTATCTATTGCTTCCCCCCCCCTTCTTACAGCCCCCTTATCAGCTGAGCCTACTAAATCGCTGTAATATTTTAGGTAACCTGATTTTATTTTGGGTTCAGGTATTTTTAATCTCTTTAATCT
>JAYEGH010000183.1:0-2192 GCA_034659055.1 Candidatus Caldatribacteriota bacterium | reverse complement strand
ACCTTTCTCTTTGGCAATTTCAATCTTCATTAGTATTACCATTAATAAATCTCCCAATTCTTCACATAAATTGTCCATATCTTTTGCTTCAATTGCATCAGATACCTCTTTGGCTTCCTCAAGAATATTGGGAGCCAGTGTTTCCAAAGTTTGTTTTTTGTCCCAAAGACAGCCTTCCGGTCCTCTTAGTTTGGCTATAATAGCCATCATTTCAGCAAATTGTTCTCTTTCTTTTTTGTACATTTGTTCCCCCGTATATATTAGTCGTTAGTGAATAGTCGTAGGGGCAGACCTTGTGTCTGCCCGATTAAAAATTTCTACCAGCTGAAGCTCATACCAAATCTATTAGGTATTAACCACTCTAAAGCCAGGCAGTCATTGATTTGATAAACGAGTTCTTTGGTGTTTATTTCCCATCCTTCTTGAGTAAATTGTCCTCCATAATTAAGCTGTATTTTCCCTAAGTCTATTTGTAAGCGTGCCTGAACCAATGCATCCAAGTTCTGTCCATTATACTGCAAACCTGTTCCGGCCCACAACCTCATTAAATAAGAGCTGTAAAGATCATATTCAAGCCAGCTGCGGTAGATATTATCGTAATAGTGAAAACCAAATTTCCATCGATAAGCCGGAGAAAGAAACATTTCGAAACCTAAATTATGTTCGCCATAGCCGCTTCCCCAAAAACTAAAAGAGTTTTTCTCTCTTGCTGGCTCCAGATTTTCAAAACTGAGTTCAGGTATACTGGTATAGAGGTTGTGTAACCACATCTCTTCCCGGCTGTAAAGATGTTTCAACTGTTCTCCTCTAAGTAAAATGGGCATCATCAAATCGGTATTAGTGAGTCCGGCATGATTAGCTGGATAGCGCAACCAAAAAATGGGTATTTTGGGGGGATTGATGACTATTACTATATCCCCTACTTTCTCGTTTGATAGAAGATTATATATATTAGGGGGAACTCCTGGAAATTTACTATCTCTGGTTTGAGATAACCACTCTAGATCAGTTAGCCATTCTCCCTTATAACCGGCACTATAATAATCAAGTGCATCTTCACCTTCAAACAAATATCGTAATCTTTCTTCTTTTTCTTCGAAAATCATTTTCCCCTGGTCAAAATAACCGACCACCCGATGAGGATTATCTCTATAAAATGCAAAATCAATCTCGCTTTCTAAAACAATATCCCTGGCTACCTTACCTTTTTTATCAGGATATTTTAAATATACATTAGGATGAATAAATACCTTAAGGTCATTTCCTACTATTCTCTTAACTTCTTCTCTCTGATCAGCATTAATAAATCTGCCAAAAGACATCCCATGATCGCAATAAATTATTATGTTAAGCTCATCAAAATTTAATCTTTTAATCAGAGCACCAAAATAACGGTCAAACCTGCGAATGCTGGCTTCATATAATTTCGGACCCATTAGATGACCAAGAGAATCAGTAGTGAACCAAAAGAACTGTATAACCCCATAGGTTTCCAGAAGCTCGGGGATATTAAGGAGAGGAAGAGACATAAAAGGGTCAAGTCCGGGTACTCCATAAATAAAACAGGCTTTAGCTCGCCGGGGTATACAGGAAAACAGATGAAAAAAAGTCTTATAACTCGGTATAACTTTTTCTTTATCCCGGTCATAATAACCCCATCCTACTCCCCCAGTGGAATTATCTGACCCTTCTTTCATGTGAGGAACAGCGTTCTCCGTCCCTCCGGGGAAGAGACTAAGGCCATGATGAATCATATGACCATCCTCAAAAAAAGCCTTTATATTAGGAAGATCACCATCTTCCATATATTGAAAGAAATTCTGTGATGATACAGCATCCAGGTGAAATATAAGAAATTTTGGAGAGGCTTCTCCTGTTACCGAAAAAGATAGTAGAATTATTGCTATTGCAAGCACACAAAATATCAAAAGTCTCCCAGAAGAGTTAACTTTCTTAAAATACGGGCTATTGATTTTCAACATATTATTTGCTCCTTTATCTTTATTCTAAATCAGTAGGAATTTATGAGCTTTTTCAGTAATGGAATTATCTTTTTAGTTTCTTTTTCCCCAAGTTTAATTAATTGTAATTTTTTTTCTTTCTCCATATCAGTAGAGAGAGGGCCTCTATAGTGGGGCATTATAACAATATCTGCCTTATTAGCTGAAATATTATTTAATTCTCCGAGCATT
>JAYEGH010000182.1:0-2201 GCA_034659055.1 Candidatus Caldatribacteriota bacterium | reverse complement strand
TCTTTTCTGATTCCTTTATCTTTTCCGATTCTTCTATCATGACCGCTTCTACGTTCAGATCCCTTATAATTCGGGCCATTAAGCTTCCTTCGGTCTTTTCCTGATCTTCGTTCTTTTCCGGAAGGTTGCTCTTTCTTTTCCATAAGATTTTTTCCTTCTTTTATTCAAATTTAAATCCCTTTTCTTTAAAGAGCTTCAGGCAAACATCCGCCACTTCCGGGTCATAGAGAATACCTCTATTTTTAGAGATTTCTTCCAGGGCCTTATCGAGGCCTAATGCCGGTCGATAAGGACGGTGAGAAGACATGGCTTCTACTACATCCGCTACTCCGATAATCTTTGCGTCCAGAAGAATATCTTCATCTTTTAAACCTTGAGGATATCCTGAACCATTTAGCCTTTCGTGGTGTTGAAGGACAATTTGAGCTATAGGATAGGAGAAATCTATGGATTTTAAAATATCATACCCTGTCTGGGAATGTGTTTTGATTAGACTGAATTCTATATCGGTTAAGGTGGTGGACTTGGTTAAGATTTCGGTAGGTACACTTATCTTTCCGATATCATGGATTAAAGAGGCTATCCTTACCCCTTCAATCTTATCTTGAGAAAGATTTAGTTCTTTGGCTATAGCGGTGGCCAATTGAGAGACCCTCTTTTGGTGGCCGGCGGTATAGGGGTCTTTGACCTCTACTATCTTGGACATGGTGTCAATGGCTGCATCCAAGGTTTTTTTGAGTCTTTCTTCTGCCTGCTTGCGCTCGGTGATGTCCACAACAATTCCTCTCAACCCAACAGGTTTATTATCTTTGAGAATTGCACTTGAGTATATTAAAGTTGGAAATGTGCTTCCATCTTTTCTTAAAGCAGTATATTCAGAACTTCCAATGCTCTTTCCGTAAAGTATATTTTGCATATTCTCTTTTGCTCTATCTCTATCTTCCGGTATTAATGCCTGTAGTACATTAAATCCTTTTTCATATTCCTCTTGAGAATATCCAAAAGAATTAAATGACTGTTTATTTACAAAAGTAAGATTTCCATAAATATCAATTTCATATACTATCTGCGGTAAAAGATTTGCTATATCCCTGAATTTTTGTTCACTCTCGCGCAGTGCTTTCTCGGCCTGCTTTTGCTCGGTGACATCCCTTGCTATACCCAATACTAAAGTTCTTCCCTTAATCTTTACCGGGTAAGTGAAGATCTCAACTATCACCTTACTGTTATCTTTTCGATTTAATGCCAACTCATCTGGTCCTGTTGGTAATCCCATAACATTTTTAGCTAATAGCTTAGCTGCTTTGGGTATATCAGTAAAAGAGACTAATTTTAATTTTAAAAAATTCTTTCCGATTAATTCTTCCCTTTTATAACCAATTATTCTTTCTGCTGCTATATTTCCATCGATAATATTACCTTTTAAATCATTTATATAATAGGCATCAGGAGCATAATCGAATAATATTTTTAAACGCTCTTCTGAATCTCTTAATTCTTCCTCTGCTTGCTTTTGCTCGGTGATATCTATTAGAGAAGCTACACTCTTTTTGCTACCAGGTATTATTCCTATTTTCAAGAATATATTTTTTATATTACCCTTTTTATCCATCAAACGAAATTCATACTCTGTTGGGGCTTTGCTCCCGGCTTTTCTTCTTTCGCTATGATACTTCTCCATCATTTTTAAATCTTCCGGAAAGATAAAATCTGTCCATTTCATCTTATTTTCAATTTCTGCTTTAGAATATCCACTTAGTTTCTCAAATTGGGTATTTGCCATAGATATAATTTTGTCTTCTTCGATAATTACTGTAGCAGTACCGGTGTTTTTGAATACGGTGTGATATCTTTCTTCTGATTCTGCCAGGGCGTTCTCTATTTTTTTTCTATCTGTAATATCACTAGCCAAGATTAAAACAGCATAAATATCTCCTGACCTATTCTTAATTGGTTGGATGCTAGTAAGAAAACAGAGAGTTCTTCCCTTAAAGGGAACGTAATTTTCTTTAATGACAGTCTTTCCTGATCGAATTACTTTTTGATTATCTTTAAACCTTTCATCAGCAACCTTTTTGGGGAAAATATCCCATAATGTCTTCCCTGCATAGTTTTTTGCTGCTCCGCCTAAATATGATACAGCACGATTATTTAAAGTTAAGAGATTACCTTGAAAATCTACTGAAATAATAGATTCGTTT
>JAYEGH010000181.1:0-2211 GCA_034659055.1 Candidatus Caldatribacteriota bacterium | reverse complement strand
TGTACTACCAGAGTAGTTGCCGGAGTTGGTGTACCTCAAATCTCAGCAATTCGAGAATGTAAAAGAGCAGCTAAAAAATATAATATTCCCCTTATTGCCGATGGAGGTATAAAATATTCAGGAGATATTACTAAAGCATTGGCTGTCGGTGCTGATTCGGTCATGCTTGGAAGCTTATTTGCCGGTACGGAGGAAAGTCCGGGCGAGGTTGTACTGTATAAGGGTAGAAGTTATAAAGAATATAGGGGTATGGGCTCGATTGGTGCAATGAAAAAGGGTAGTAAAGATAGATATTTTCAAGAAGAAGCAGAAGACAGCAAATTGGTTCCGGAAGGTATCGAAGGGAGAGTTTCTTACAAGGGTTTACTCTCTGCTTGTATATTTCAATTATTAGGAGGAGTTCGCTCAGGAATGGGCTATTGTGGAGTAAGTGATATTCAAGAATTACAAGAAAAAAGTAAATTTGTTCAAATTACTTCAGCTGGTCTAAGAGAGGGACACCCTCATGATGTTATTATCACAAAAGAAGCGCCAAATTACGGAATAGAGTAAAAAATTAATTTTTAAGGAATTTATTAATATGGAGAATGAAGAATACAAAATTGATTTTGAAAGGGCAGAAAGCAATTTTAAAAAAGGAGATATTGACCTGGCTACTAAAGAGTTTAAAGATATCTTGGAAAAATGGCCGGATGATGCCAGGAGTCATAGTAAGTTGGGAGCATGTTTTGCCAGTCAAAATAATTTTGAAGAGGCGAGATTCTATATTGAAAAAGCTATAGAATTGGATTCAAAATTTTCCGAATCCTATAATAATTTAGGCAATATTTTTATAGAAAAAAGGGATTATAAAAAGGCTATACCATTATTTAAAAAAGCCTTAGAACTAAATCCCGATTATGCCGCAGCTCACAGCAATTTAGGATTAGCTTATAAAAAAGTAAATAAATATAATGAAGCGATAAGAGAATTTAAAAAAGCTGCGGAAATTGACCGAAAGGCTCCTATCGCAGAATTAAAAAAGGTTGCAAAGAAGCCGAGGAATAAAATTAATTTTTTAACAATCTTATTGATATTTATTGGCTTGATTGTTTTATGGGTTTTATTTAAAAAATGAAGTTATTTAAATATTATTTCAGTATATTTTAAAAAGGGAGAAAAGAAAATTGTTTAAAAAAGAGAGTAACTTATTTATTGCCAAACAAATACATCAAAAGGCAATGGTATTTGATGGACATTGTGATACTATTTTAGAGATTATAAATCATGAAAGAAGTTTAGGTAAAAGAAATTCAAAAAGTCACCTGGATATTCCCAAATTAATAGAAGGAGGGGTAAATATCCAGGTTTTTGCTATTTTTATAGAAGATATTTATAAACCAAATGGAGCCTTAAAAAGGACTCTGCAAATGTTTGACAGTTTTTACCAGGAGCTGAAAAAAAACCAGGATAAAATTTCCTTAGTTACCAATTATTGCCAAATAGAAAAAGCAAATAAAGCGGGGAAGATTTGTGCAGTTATTTCCATAGAAGGGGGAGAAGCATTAGAAGGAGATTTAGCCGTCTTAAGAGTATTGTATAGATTAGGGATTAGATTAATAACTCTTACCTGGAACCAGAGAAATCAAATTGCCGATGGAGTTGGTGAAGCTCGAACCAATAGTGGCTTAACCGAGTTTGGATTAAAAGTTATAAAGGAAATGAATAGATTGGGAATGCTAATTGATATTTCTCATCTTTCAGAAGCTGGTTTTTGGGATGTGGTTAAAAATAGCAATGCACCTATCGTTGCTTCTCATTCTAATTGTTATAAATTGTGTTCACACCCAAGAAACCTAAAAGATACCCAGATTGAAGCATTGGCGAGCAAGGGTGGTGTTATTGGGGTAACTTTTGTTCCTAATTTTTTAACCAGGGAGAAAAGAAAAGCTAATATTGAAGACATCCTTGATAATATTGATTATTTGGTAAAAAGAGGTGGAATAGATTGTGTGGGGTTGGGCTCAGATTTTGATGGAACAAAGGCATTACCTGAAAACTTATCCGGAGCAGATAAAATTCCCAATATTACATCCGGATTAATAAAGCGAGGATATAAAAAAAGAGAAATTAAAAAAATATTAGGAGAAAATTTTTTAAGAGTATTTAAAGAAGTAGTGGGTTAATTTATTTTATTTTATAAAAAAAGAAGGATTCAGTTAATTATTTGTA
>JAYEGH010000180.1:0-2213 GCA_034659055.1 Candidatus Caldatribacteriota bacterium | reverse complement strand
TTATCCCCTCTCCCCTCGGAGGGAGAGGGTCAGGGTGAGGGGGGATTATGGAAAATGGGGACTGACTACTTTTTTGATTTTTAAAAGGTGCCTGTCCCACTTTTTCCATACTCTGTCATTCCCGCTCTCCTTCTGCTTGCCCCGTGAAGTCTTACTTCACTGGGGTCATTCCCGCGGTCCTCTCTGTCATTCCCACGAAAGTGGGAATCCAGAACATTTATGCCCACATATATGGATTTATTCAGACCCGTCTTTCCTTTTTTCTATAAACTATAAACTGATTTTCCTCTTCTAAAAACCAATAACTAATAACTAAAAACCTGTATTTTAATACTAATGAATATTCTCTTAAGATGCGACCCCTTTTGGAGCTTCATATTTTATTGGCAAAAGCCTTTTTAAATTCACATGTTTTGAGGCATCGAGAATCTCAATCCCTATGAGTCTTTCGTCTTTGCCCATATACAGTACAATATCCTCAGAGACTCGCTTGTTTACAAGTTCCTGTTTTCTTTCATCTAAGCGAATATAGAGAAGATCTGTTTTGTCATTATAAAGAATGTTCATTTTATTCAACCTCCCATTTCCCATAAAATACGTACACGGTCGCCCTTATTATTACTTCTTTTTCAACAATATAAAATACTTCAACTCTTCTCTGCTTATAGTATTTGCGGTTTCTTCTCTGCTTAAAATTACAACACATATTAAATGATTAAAATATCATTAAGTCGAGATGCCCTCTAAGGCAATATCAATCCGGTCTTTGTTCAGCCTATTTAATAATTCTGTCTCAATTGGCACTAAGATTATATGAGAGAAATCTATCGAATTAGCTAAAAGGACTCAATTTTAAAGACATGAAGTAATCGAAGAAGAATTAAAGGAAGAAAAAATAATAACCAATGGTGCTTTTAATCGTCATCCGGTTCAATAACATAAGTATAATTATTACCCAAGGTATAATGAAAATTAGAGTCCCCTAACATACCCTGGATAGTATTGACTAAAGCCATATCTCCAGTGGTAACCGATATACCATAGATAGTATCTGTATGAGGCCAAATTGGATTATTGCGATTCCCTCTATTTCTGGGTTTCCCACTCCAGTTTTCCCAATCATATCTGACATCTAATTCAGGCCTTAGGTCAAATGAAAAATTCTCAGATAGATAAGGCTCAAGCTCTTTAGGTTTACCACCTGGCCAATAATCATCCGGATATACCCCTTCAGCAGTATAAAAGGTAGAGACAGCAATATGGATACTGTGCAAATCACCGAGTACTTTAGCTGCATCTGCTTTTTTTATCAATCGGTAATAGTGAGGGTAAGCCAAATTGATAAGAATCCCAATAATCGCTACTACAATCATTAACTCAATAAGGCTAAATCCTTTCTCGTTTTTTAAGTATGACATCTTATTTATTTTTCTCCTCCATCACATTTATACATTCTTCATTCATAAAATCTTCTGGTGACTCCCAAGATTGAGATTGATAGGAAATCTGATAGTTATCCCAGTTCATTGTGATTTGATAATAGTCTTCTCCGACCTGATAATCTATGTCTTCACTATAAATACCAAATAGTTGCAAGTCATCAGGGTAATAACCATTCTCGCTATAATAGTCTTCAATTTTTTTACTTATTTGGTAGATATCAACTTGTAGATTTTGGCAAATCTCTTCTTCAGAAATGTTAAGTTTGTTAAGTGTCCTGATTTGACTATAGTTATAAATAATGCTGCCGACTAAGATGATTAAAAAAAATAGAAAAAGGATTACTTTCCCCTTTTTATGCATACTATACTCCTTAAATATATTCTAATTCGACATATTTATTTATTCCCCAAAATAAGCTCTTTTAGACAAAGCTTGGATATAATATTAGTTAATTATTATGTAGTTTCATTAATGCCTATTCTTTTACATCAGTTGTTCCATACAACATAGAATGCCATGCTTAAAACGGCAAAATAGGATAAGGCCCCTTCTTTAATTTGTTGCTAATTTCTCTTTTAATTTTTTTTCTCTCTTTTACTATTCCGGATTTTCGGAAATCTTGGTCAATAATTTTAGGATAAGTGATTTATTTTTAATAAACATATTAATTGCTTGCCAACGAAAGTTAAGGTATCGATGAGCCAATCTATTTCTTTGTAGAGCTATTTTAGCCAATATTTTTTGTTCTTCTTCAGAAAATCCCAATCTCT
>JAYEGH010000179.1:0-2241 GCA_034659055.1 Candidatus Caldatribacteriota bacterium | reverse complement strand
CTGGGCACTAAGAGGAATTATCTCATCAACTATTATTAGCTTATTTTCCGTTAGGGTGCGCCCGGTAGAAACTATATCAACAATCATATCTGCCAGACCTACTTGAGGAGCCAATTCTACCGAGCCATAGAGTTTAATTAATTCCACATATATCCCCTTTTTTTCAAAATAGTCTGCTGCAATGCGAGGATATTTGGTTGCTACTTTTAAACGGTGCCCATTATTTTTATAATATTTTTTTTGCTCTCTCTCTTTTGGAACAGCTACTACCATCTTACACTTCCCAAACTTTAAATCTAAAAGTTTATAAACATCTTTTTTCTCTTCTAATAATACATCCTCTCCGACAATCCCGATATCTGCTACCCCACATTCAATATAAGTGGGATTATCTTTAGGTCTGGTAATGACAAATTTAATTTCCTCTTCCTGGTCAAAAAATGCCAATTTCCTGTTTATCTCTTTCCCACCTTTTAAATCAATTCCTACCCCTTCAAACAATCGAATAGAAGGTTTAAACAGCTTTCCACTAGGCAAAGCAATAACTAAATAGTTATTATCAATTCCTCTACTCATAAGTTATCATTTCCTCTTTTCCTGATGTTACTTCAATTCTTTTAATTTTGCTGAGCTGATTATCATCTACTACTACTATATATTTTATCCCTTTAAAACGAGCATAATTTAACACCTCTGCAAATTCTCTTTCCCCTGCCTCTAACTCTACAATTAGCCCTTTTTTTCTCAAATTTCCAGTTGCTTCCAGAGCTTTTTTAAAATATGTTTTATCATTCTGGTAATATACTAAATACTTATCTGGCCTTTCTAATTTTAATGAATTCACATTCTCTTTCTCTAAAACTATAGCCAATCTCTCCATCACGATAGCAAATCCAGTAGAGGGTAGGTCTTTACCAAATTTTGAACACAGGTTATCATATCTCCCCCCACCGCAGACCGGGAATCCTAAATAATCAGTATAGCCTTCAAATATAATTCCGGTATAATAATCAAAATCACGTATAATTCCCAAATCTATCAGAACATATTCTTCTAATCCGTAATCTCTCAAAAGATTATAGACCTCTTTTATTTTTTTTAGGGCAGATAGCGATAATTTATTGTTTATTATCTTTTCTGCCTCTTCTAATACTTCCTTCCCTCCCCTTAGGGTTGGCATCTTTAAAATAAAATCCTTTTCCCTATCCTTTATGTCTTCCAAAGATAATATTTTTTCCAATAACACAAAATCTTTATTTAAAATTGTTTTTTTAATTTCTTGTTTTCTTTCCTCTTTAACTTTTATTGATTCCATAACTCCATTAAAAAAATTGATATGACCTATATCTATAAAAAATTTTTTAAGGCCGCTATTTTTCAAACATTTTACAGCTAAAGCAATAACCTCTGCATCCGATTTACTACTATTTGTTCCGATTAGCTCTACTCCTGCCTGACAAAACTCTCTTTGACTCCTCACTTTATCGTCATATCTGAATACATTTCCTATATAATAAAATCTTAGCGGTTTAAGTTCATACTGCATTTTAGTAGAAGCTACTCTGGCCATGTGAGTAGTCATCTCAGGTCGGAGGGCAAGAATATTACCTTCTCGATCAAAAAATTTAATCATTTCTTTTTTCTTAATTGACCCTGCACCCCTGGCTAATATATCGTAAAATTCAAAAGTAGGAGTAATTATTTCTTGATAACCCCATTGGGTAAAAATCTGACTTATTTTATTTTCTAATAATCTCCTCTTTAAAACTTCCTCTGGCAGCAAATCATTTAAACCTTCGGGAATATTCATCTACTTTAACCTCTTATCCTTTCCTTGATTTATCAATCCGGTAAAATTAATAAACCCTTTTTAAAGTAGTAGCTAACGACTAATTAAATTTTCATTCTTTAATACGCTAAAGCATTAACGAGTTGAATTTAGAGAAATTTTAACATTATTTTAAAATTTTGTCAATAGTCAAAATATACTTAAAATATAGTATCAAGTAAAGAAAGCAAAGAAATTAGATAGAAAAAGTAGCATACTTCTTTCTGTCTAATTAACCCACCCGGCGCTCAAGTGATAAAAAGGTGGTAGACTTTTATTTGTCATATAACTGCTAACCAGATAACCATGTAACCAGGTAATGAGCTAACTTTTTTCTCATTAATTATTACTTATAACTGCATTCTTATACGCTAAACGCTACACGCTCTAGGCTATTTATTTTTCCTGCTCAC
>JAYEGH010000178.1:0-2256 GCA_034659055.1 Candidatus Caldatribacteriota bacterium | reverse complement strand
TGTAGTATCGAGTCAAGAAAAGATAACGAAGGTGCAAGTTGCATGCTAGAGTATAGCGTGCAACTTGTAGCGTATAGCGTGTAGTTGTGGGGAACAATTGCGGGAAAAATAGAAAAGAAATTGAAAGATGTGAGGAAATTTAGTTTACCTGTTATCCGGTTTACCAGTTTACCGGTTGAAGAAAATGCAAAGAATAAATGATAAAAAAAATAGTGTATAGCAAAATATTATCGAGAAATTTGTAAAAGAAAGATGGATTCCCTCCTTCGAGGGAATGACATATGGGAAAGCGGGAAAGAAATGTAAATAATAATTTAATTAGCTAACCGGTAAGTTGTATCATCTTCTATTTTTCTTTCTTAACTTGATACTGTTTTCATTCGGGTAATTGACAGGTTTAAAATATTTTAGTTAGCAATGTAATATGAAAGATTAATGATGCAAAAAAGTTTAATGAAAATTTACAATAGTTTATACAATCATTTCGGACCCTTGAATTGGTGGCCGGGAAGTACTCCTTTTGAGATAATGGTGGGTGCAATCCTTACTCAAAATACTTCCTGGAGTAATGTAGAAAAAGCCATTAATAATTTAAAAAAGGAAAATTTACTAAATCCACAAAAGCTTAATTGCATAAACCGGGAAAAATTAGCACAACTAATAAAACCTTCAGGTTATTTTAATATTAAATCAAATAGATTAAAAAATTTTATAGCTTTTTATATTGAAAATTATAAAGGTTCTGCTAAAAAAATGTTTTACGAAAATGGTAAAGAATTAAGAGAAAAGTTATTAAAAGTTAACGGGATTGGACAGGAAACCGCAGATAGCATATTATTATATGCCGGAAACAAACCGTTTTTTGTAGTTGATGCCTACACTAAAAGAATATTTTCCCGACATGATTTGATTTCGGAAAACGATTCCTACTATCAGATACAAGAATTTTTTATGCTGAATCTTCCAAAGAATGTAGAACTATTTAATGAATTTCATGCTCAGATTGTTATGTTGGGAAAAACAATATGCACAAAAAGAAATCCCAAATGTTCTATCTGTCCGTTGAATTAGTCGTTAGTGAATAGTTGATGACTAGCAGCGCAGACCTTGTGTCTGCCCTCTTTAGTTGTCAATTGGTTTTAGATTTAAATCCATTAATTATGGGGATGTTATATTATTTTTTGTACAATTAAAGTATCTCAAAACCTGCAACGTTCTTTATCTTTTCTTCATTCTGGCTCCTGTCTCCTAAATTCTTTCTTCGCTTATTACTCATTACTGCATCTTTAATCGAATCCCTACTTTGATAGGTGAGATCTCTCCCCTAAGTTTTATACAGATTATTGAGGGTGTATTGCAATACGCCCCTACTACTTTTTCTATCTTTTTTCTCTTTCTTAACTCGATACTGTTTTGTCTAATTTTTGTAATATTGAATTAATATGTTAAAATAAAATGTAATTTATCAGTATATAAAAAAAGCAACTCTATAACTTTCCTTAAAAGAACTATGCTTTGGGAGGGAAATATTAATAATGTCTAAAATGTTAATAGTGTCTAACAGACTTCCGGTAACAGTAACTAAAAATAAAGAAAAAATTAATTTTGTTCCCAGTGGCGGAGGGTTAGCTACAGGTATGTCGTCTTTTTCTAAAATTTATAAATCTCAGTGGATTGGCTGGCCAGGGGTAGCTCGGGATAAGATGGATAAAAAAGATAGGCAGGAAATTATTACCCAACTCAAAGGACTAAACAATTACCCGGTCTTTCTTTCCCAAACAGAGATTAAAGGTTACTATGATGGTTTTTGTAATAAAACTATCTGGCCACTATTTCATTCTTTTCCTCAGTATACCTTTTATAAAAATTCTCTATGGGATGACTATAAACGAGTAAATAGAATTTTTTATCATGCTGTACTGGATATCGCTGAACCAGATGATATAATCTGGATACATGATTATCAGTTAATGTTGCTTCCTCAATTACTAAGAAAAAAAATGCCTGGCTTAACTATCGGTTTCTTCCTGCATATTCCTTTTCCGCCTCAGGAAATTTATCGTTTGCTTCCCTGGCGTCGGGAAATACTTGAAGGTATCTTAGGTGCTGATCTTATTGGTTTTCATACCTATGATTATGTACGGAATTTTTTAGATTCGATATTGCGTTTACTTGGTTATGAAAGCAATTTAGGATATGTCAGATATCTGAATCGTATATTAAAAGCAGATACATTTCCTATGGGAATCGATTATG
>JAYEGH010000177.1:0-2266 GCA_034659055.1 Candidatus Caldatribacteriota bacterium | reverse complement strand
AGAAATAACCTACTTTCCTCTGATTCATTATTTTTTTATAATTTATTGAAATAAATAATACACTAATTTTTTTTACTTGTCAATTTTTTTTAATAACTTTTTTAACATAATTCCAATTCTTAAAACAAAATAATTTTATTTATCTCATTTATGATTTTTATTTCTCAGAATTAATATTCAAAAATTGCTATTCAGGAGAATAAATATTTTGCATGTGTACTGATTTTTTCATTAGATCTTTTATAAAAATAATTTACTATAAAATTACCTACAATGAATCATATGAATAATCTGTTGAAAATATTTTTAACTTTTTGGAAATAACCATTAAATATGATATCTCTCTATCACTGCTATTCTATTTGATCTGGAATAAATCCTCTAAATTGGGCTTTATAAAGCTGGGCATAGAGTTGATTATTGGCAATTAATTGTTCATGGGTTCCTTTTTCTCTAATACCCTGATCAGTTAACACAACAATTTGATCTGCATTTTTGATCGTGGAAAGACGATGGGCAATAACCAGGACTGTCCTTCCGATGGTTAATTTTTCCAATGCCTGTTGGATTATCATCTCTGATTCAGTATCTAAAGCAGAAGTAGCTTCATCCAAAATAAGAATGGGTGGATTTTTTAAAAATGCTCTGGCAAGAGAAATTCTCTGTTTTTGTCCACCGGAAAGTTTAAGCCCTTTTTCTCCGATATAAGTATCATATCCTTTAGGTAAACTAATAATAAAATCATGAATATAGGCATCTCTTGCAGCCTGTATAATTTCTTCTTCCCTTGCTTCAGGATTCCCGTATACAATATTTTCACCAATGGTACCTGTAAATAAAAAGACATTTTGTTGTACCAGTCCGATATTCTTCCTTAACGAATTTAACTTTATATCTTTAATATTAATATCGTCAATAATAATTTTACCATGATCAACCTCATAAAATCGGGGGATTAAATGGCATAATGTAGTCTTCCCTCCTCCGGAAGGGCCGACTAAGGCTAAGGTCTTTCCCGGCTCAATGACCAGATTGATATTAGATAGAACGAATTTTTCTTCCTTATAACTAAAGGACACATTTTTAAACTCAATTTTACCCTGAACATTTTCTAATTCTAGCGTATCATCTTTATCGATAATTGATGGTTTTATTTTCATAAGCTCAACAAATCTTTCAAAACCACTTATTCCATTTTGCAACTGTTGGGTAAAATTGGTCAATTTTCGGATAGGCTGTAAGAAAAAATTAATATAGAGAAGGTAAGCAACCAAATCCCCGATATTAATCATGTTTTTATAGACAAAAAAACCGCCTATTCCTAAAGCAATAATATTTAAAAGTTTTGATAAAAACAGAATGCCTGAAAAAAATTCTGCCATTACTTTATAGGCCATCTCCCTAGAATCATTAAATTCCTGGTTTCCTAAATTAAATTTTTCCATCTCATATTCTTCGTTGGTAAATGATTTTGCAACCCTGATACCTGAGATGCTGTTTTCCAACTGAGCATTAATACTGGCAATTCTCTTTCTGACTAATCTAAAGGCTTCCGACATTTTCTTTCTCTTAATAATGGCATACCAAATAAGTATTAGCAGAAAACTATAAAGGATCAGGGTAAGACGCCATTCAATTTGAAAGAGTATAATAAATGAACCGAGAATCATTACTAAAGATAGAAATACATCTTCCGGACCATGATGAGCAAGTTCAGATATCTGGTTGAGATCATTGACCATTCGGGACATTATATGTCCGGTCTTAACATTATCAAAATAATCAATGGAAAGGGTCTGTAGATGTTTAAAAAGATCTGTCCGCATATCCCGTTCCATTCTGGCTCCCACTGCATGTCCCCAGTAATCAACGACATAATTCAATCCAGCCCGAATTACGGCCAGTATCAAGAGAACACCTATCAATATGTAAAAAATCCTCAGTTTACCCTCAGGTAAAATATTATTTATAAATTGTCTCGTAATTAAAGGAAAAGCTAAATCGATTAAGGCAATAAAGAAAGCGCAAGATAAATCTAAAAAAAATAATCTTTTATAGGGTTTATAATAGGAGATGAATTTTTTAAACATTATTTTTCCTTTTAATAAACAAGTAAATTGGCCTATCAGTAATTATTGTTCACTGTAGTTCCACGACTCGTAATTTTATCATGCAAAAAAATATTTTACAATTTTAATTCATTTCCCTAAGGAGTTTAAATCTTTTGACTCCTATAGAATATTGTAGTAAGTTAAATAACAGAGAT
>JAYEGH010000176.1:7787-11412 GCA_034659055.1 Candidatus Caldatribacteriota bacterium | reverse complement strand
TTCCTGCTCCGGGATGAATCATCCCCAATTTTTTTGCTACTTTTCCGGTATCATCGGCAATTACTGGAAATTGAATTTCCACATCTAATTTTTCTTTAATCCATTCTATCCATTTGATATGAGAAAATACCTGGTCTATAGAGAGCCCGATGAGTTCACAATTCAGTTTTCTAAATTCTTCGTGTCTCTTAGCAAAAGCTACAAATTCTGTAGTACAAACCGGGGTAAAATCTGCCGGATGACTAAATAGAACAAACCATTTTCCAGAAAATACATCCGGTAATTTCATCTTTCCGTGAGTAGTTTGTACCTCCATTTCAGGCAACTGATCACCTATTAGGGGAAATTTATTCCCTATCAATTCTTCCATTTTTAAATCCTCCTTATAAATTTTATATTTTGGCAACCTTCTCTAAATATTTTACTGTTCTGTTGCCGCAGAAACAGTAAATACTCGGGTAGCTAAATCTTTATCAATCATCAAAAGACCTCTGCCGTCTTCCCCGACAAATTTTAATTTCTGGATAATCTCAGTAGGACTTGCTTCTTCTTCAACCTGTTCAGTTACATACCATTGTAAAAAAGACTCGGTAGCATAATCATTCTCTTCCCTGGCTAATTTAACTAAATCATTAATCATAGCAGTAACTCCTTTTTCGTGCTCCAAGGTCTTTTCAAATAAGTCAACTATAGAAGAAAATTCTGTTGGTGGTTGTTCAATTCCCTCTAATAATACCCTGCTCCCTTGTTGATTTACATAATTGTACATCTTTTCCGCATGAAACTCTTCTTCTTTTGCCTGAATTTTATACCAGTTGGCAAACCCACTTAATCCTTCAGCATCAGCATAAGAAGCCATAGAAATATATAGATAGGCAGAATAAAGTTCCCTATTTATTTGATGATTTATACTTTTAACCATTTTCTCATTTAACATAATATACACCTCCTTTCTATTTTTTATTTTATTAATAAAGACTCGAGAGTAATAGCCTTTAACTTCAATATTACTTCTTTTTCTATTTCATCTATCTTCTTCTTTAAAGGACAATTTTTTATATTAGGACAAACTTTTTTTTTAAATGTGCATTCATTCAGTTTTATCGGACTCTGAAATATTTTCATCAAATCGATTACAGTTATTTTTCCCGGAGATACGGCTAAAGCAAAACCGCCTCCCTTACCCTTAGATGAATTAAGTAATCCTTCTTTATTTAAAATCTGTAATATTCTTCTTAAAAAAGACCGAGGCATATCTAAATTTTTAACTAACTGATCAGCCGAAACCACCTCTTTTTTGCTTTCTACAATACACCACAGTGCCCGTATTGCATAATCAGTATTTCTGGTAATCAGTTTCATCCGACAGACCTCTTTTTTACTTTTTCTTTATGATACTATAAGAGTATCATTATGTCAAGATTTTTTAAAAAATTTTTTAGAATTTGTCAATTTGTCGGATAATCATTAATTGTTTCTTGAAATTTCACTAAATTTATCTTTTATTTCTTTAAATTCAATCCCTTTTTCACTAATAAAATCTTTTAATATTATAGTTTTGTCCTTAGGTACTTTAAAACCGGTAACCTCTTCAAATTTTTCTTCGTTTACTCCCTGAGCGAGCAATTCCTGAATGGCTGTCTTACCTGTAATTTCAAATGATTCAACTTTTTCTTCGGTTATCTTTTGAACAACTGGAACAGCTAAATCATCACCATCCAAGTATTCCGCTTTAAAAGTGTGCCCTAACCAATATTTTTTTTCTTTATCGTCAAGTTTATTATTCTTTACAAGATAATTCACCGTTCTTTCCGGCAAGTAAAATGTTTCATCGGAAATATAAGAATTTTTTAAATAGAGAGAGGCAAAAACTCTGATCGTATCTGTTTCGATAATATATTCTTCTCCTTCAATCTCAACAGGTTTAAATATCTCTTTTAAATCTTTCAATTTAAAAGTATTAGGATTGGTATCTACTTTTAATCCAAAAGCTTCTACAACTGAAAAAGCCGGTAACTGATAATATTTTTCAATCTCCTCCAAAGTATGTGAACCCCGCATATCAATGACATCATATACCCCTTCTGCTGTTTTTCTGGGGCTTTTTACCCTGGTAGTATTATAAAGATCTAATTCGCTGGCCAGTAAAATACCTCCTCCGATTATAATTATTATGGCTAATAGTATATGTATGCTCTTTATCCTCATTTTCCCCCTCCTGAAACACTTTCTTTAATCTTTACTCCGGAATTTTCCCCGGAATTTTCTTTAGAATTCTTTCTTTCTAAAACAGAAAAATTTAAGGTGTTGCTAACCGGACAGGTAATTTCATCAGTACACAGCATGCAGGAGATACATTGGTGATTAGAGATAGTTTTAGAAGTTGAAATATTGATATTCATCGGGCATATCCTATCACAGGCTTTACAATTTATGCAGGTTTTTTCGTTCCTCTTTAATTTTACAATTCTAAAGAAATTAAAAATCCCCAGTAAAGCGCCAAGTGGGCATAAATATTTGCACCAGGGTCTTTCTATAAATAAAGAAACGATTAATACTACTGCAAGTACAAACAAAGATAGCCTCGTAACTTCATCAGACCAGATATTAAATAAGGCAAAATAAGGATCAAAATTAGAAAATAATAATTTTGCCGAAGTGGCAGTTTTAACTACTACCAAAATTAAAATAACATATCTAATATATCTTAATAGCATATCTAATTTAATAGGGATAAAATGATTATATCTCTTCTTAAATATTTTTCTGCCAATCTTGCCAATAAATTCTTGAACCGTTCCAAAAGGACATATCCAGCCACAAAAAACCGGACCAAAAAGTAAAGTCAAACCGAGAACCAGCCACATTAAAGTAAAAGAAGATTGATGAATTTTTTGTATAAATGTTCCTTCGGTAAAATAGCTATATATGGTTACGACTCCTCCGAAAGGGCAAACCGCATGAAGAGAAGGGCTACCGATCAATAAAGGCTCCAAACCCTGCTCACTCCGAAAATGATTAAAGCTAATTAAAATTATTAAAGCAAGAAAAAATATCTGAACTGCTAATCTTATTAGACGCTTATTCTTATTTTGTTTTTTATTCATAAATGGTTATCTGCCTTTTTCAAATTATTTTATTAATTTTTTTAAATTAAACTTTATATTAAAAAATACTTCATTTTAAATAACAATAACTCCTCTACTTTACGGTAGGGGAGTTATTGTTATTTACGCTTCAAATCTTTTTACTCAATTTATATCTGTTTCAATTTTTCTGCAAGTTCCATTATCTGATTAGGTAAAAATCTATATTCTCCCCTTAAATCATCTATGGTATTGTTGGTGTTATATTTGTGAGTAAGTTTAAATTCATTCTTAATTCCGTCTAACAGTTCGCCAGCATCTACTCCCCAGAGAGTAGCAATATCTGTAATGGTCATAGTCTTCATTTCCATTCCGCTTACATGAGCTTGTAATCCTGTAACATTATCAGAAGAATTTCTTCTCCAACCATTTCCTTTGAGTTCACTATCGCATGTCCCGTCGCATTCTTCATCACAATCGTGAAGTACATAATCATTATCCTGTCCGTTAGGAATACCATCTCCATCATCATCAGGTGC
>JAYEGH010000176.1:1824-7687 GCA_034659055.1 Candidatus Caldatribacteriota bacterium | reverse complement strand
CTATGGCTGAAAACATCCCTACTATTAATGCTAAGGACAGTAGGATAATCCCTCCTTTAAAAATTCTTGAATTCTTCATTCTATTCGTTCCTCCTGTAATTTTTGTTTGTATGACATTTTCTGTCATTCACTTACTAATACGCAAAGTGGAGGAACTTTCTTTCATTGCCAAAAAAATATTTTTAGAAATTAAACTTTTACCCTCAAGTCGGTTATCTGATTTCCTTCCAGGCTTTCTCTATTCTATTACGGTGCTCTCTGGTAGCAGCAGCTAAATCACGCAAAACCTGTTTTATTTCCCGGCAATCAGATTCAAAAATTTCAAAAAACTTCTTCTCTATTAACCCATTTTCCAAATCCCGAGCTACCGATAGAGCATTTTTGGCTGATATTTTTTTATTTTGTACTTCAGTTATTTGACTTTTCAAGTATTCCAAAGAGGTTTTTATCGCTTCTGTTTTAAATCTTCCTTCTTTGAAATACAATGAACCTTTCTCTACTTGAGAGCGAAGCTTAAATATCCAACTCGCATGCTCTATCTCCTCGTCTGCTATTTTAGACCAAAAATCATTCTGCTCCGGGAATTTCCGGGCATATTCTTTATAAAGCTGACTAATTACTCTCTCATGTTCGGCCAACAATTCTATTATTTTCAACTGAGTTTCGGTTAGTGACATAGGTGCTTCTCCTCATTATTTTATATATTATTTTTATTAATATTCCCGGATACTGGAATTTTAAATTCTTTTTTATAATCCTTTTACCACCATATCCCGGGGATGTTCAACTGTAAAGTTATAAGTTATTTCCTGTTTCTGTTGTGGTTCCAATTCTAATTCCCAAAGCCAGATTCCCTTTCTATCTTCCCAGTCCTTTATCTCCGGCTCGAGGCTTACCTCATTTCTCTTTATTTTAATACGGTCATCTTCAGAAACAGGTATAGCTTCAAACAATTTTATTTTAATCTTTTTAGATTTATAATTCTCTACAGTCAGCTTATATTTAAAAGTCGTCTTCTTGGTTCGCGAGAGAATCCCGGCAATTAAGGTTTTATCAACTTTCTTTTCCAGGAGCTCTCTTTTTACTTTAACATTTTCATCAACACCCAGATATAGGTCAAATTCTTCACCGGGGGCAATATTATCAATGCGTGATGTGCCCACAAAATCTCCCTCTAAAAATATATTCACTCTACCGGCAAGCAATTGGAGAGTTTCACTGTTAACTACGCGGGAACCAAGATAAGCAAATGGGCTAACCCGGGGATAAGTGGAATATTCAAATTCGGCACTTAATTTCTGCGAAGAAATGGGAAATTTATTTTCAGATTTATCAGCTTTTACTGTTATTTTATAGGGAAGCTGGTAAGAAACTGCAATCCCTTTTTCCTCTGCAGTAGCATATTTAACCTCTGATATTATTCCTTCTCCGGTTATTTCTTCTCCTGTTTTGAATGCCTGTTTTTGATAAGCAGAGGCAGGCGCCTCCATCATTCTATCTGTCGCTACATGCGGCTCATATGGTTTTAAAGTCCAGGGAGATACATAAGGCATTCTACCACCGATTCTGGGCTTAGCCGTAGATAGAGAACAATTTATATCCAACCAATCCTCACCTGTAATCTGTCTAATTACTCCGTAGGAAACCAATTCGACTTCAGATTTTTCAAAATCTGCCCTAGCGTCATATATAGGGTTCCAGGCGGCGCCATTTACCAGATAAGAAACATGTAAATCTGCGGTTCCTGATTTTAGCACTTCTAATTCTGCTACAATCGATCTTTTTAATTTCTTCTGTGCTCCGGAAATCTGAGACAATTCTCTTTTTAAAACATTGACTCTGTTCTTTAAATCTCTAATCTTGATTTCACAATTCAAAACTTGTGAGTAATATTCTTCCAGCTCTACATCTAAGAAATTTAATATATTTTTCAAATCGCTTGTTGTCGGCATTTTGGTAATCAAATCCTGGGGAATTTGTCCTCCTGAAAATAAAGTTATGGAATCTAAAAATTTTTTCTTTTCTGTAAGTAAAGCTTTTTGGCTTTGAATTTCTTTTATTTGATCTTCCAATTTTTGAATTTCTTCTTTTAGCTGGCTTATTCTTTCTGAAGGAATTTCCCCTAAATACTCTTTCTTTATTTGAGCTCCAAATAGTCTGATTGATGCTTCTCCTAATACCGAAACCCTTAAAGAGTTTTCATCAACTTCAGAAACGATATTAGGTAAAATTATTTTATAAGCTCCTCTCTCCAGCTCAAGATGGGCAACTCTATCTATTAAAGCAGAATCAGGATAGACACAAACCCAATCAATTTCGGATTTGACTTCAATTTCTGTGGAAGCGGCAAATGCACTAAAACTACTAAAACTGACCAATAAAGCCAATACTGAAAAAAATATGATTCTTGTTATTTTATTCATCTTATTACAAAGCTCCTTATTTTTTATTTCCCTCTTGTATATAAACCAATAAGCTCAGCAGTAGCCAAAATGTGCCCTTCCATGGCTTCTTCTAATTCCTTCTTCTTGCATCCCTCTTCAATATTATGGAGTTTTTCATCCAAGGCATACAATTTAAAGAAATAACGGTGGGTACCCGAGGGAGGGCAAGGTCCTCCATATTCTATTTTTCTAAAATCGTTGATCCCCTGGGTGCCGGGAACGGAATTCTCTTCTATCGTCTCGGTAACATGAATATTAAATACTACCCAGTGAATCCAGGTCCCCATGGGAGCATCAGGGTCATCCATAATAAGGGCAAGTCTTTTAGTTCCCTCGGGGATTTCCTCAATAATCAAACAAGGGTTAATATCTTTGCCATCACAGGTAAATTTCTTTGGAATCATCTTATTGTTTTCAAAATCAAGGCTTTCTAATTTCATAATTTCATTCTCCTTTCTTATTCTTTATTTTACATTTTAAATTTTCTATCTCTTTTTCCAGCCACTTAGGATATTTAGGAACTGCTCCGGATTGAGAAACGACAAAATTGCCCACCATTTCCGCAAACTCGGCTGCTTCATAAACACTGCTACCACATAAATAAGAAAATAAAAAACCCGCACTAAAACTATCTCCCGCTCCCACAGTATCGGATACAGGTCCATTTATACCTGGAATTTTCTCCAACAAACCATCATGATAGGTACTCGCCCCATCCTTGCCATGAGTAATGCAGACTATGGAAAGGTCGTATTTTTGAATAAGGGCTTCAAAAAAATCTTTTTGTTTCAATTTCTGATTAAAAAGCAGCTCAGATAGAACCAGGGCTTCCCGATTATTTAATTTGACAATTGAACTTTGACATAACGATTTTTCAATCCATTCTTTCCGGTAATAATTTTGTCTTAAATTTACGTCATAAAATATATGGCGGGGTTTTATAGATAAAAGAATATTGTTGAGAATTTTTCGGTTTTCCCGGGTTCGTTGGGCGAGAGTTCCAAAACAAAATATTTCCCATTTGGTCTTACTTAAATTATTTATCAAATCCCGGTTTAAAACAATATTGTCCCAGGCAACATTTTCATTAATCTGGTAAGTAGGGTGACCGTTTTTATCCAAGCTCACATCTACTGTCCCGGTAGGCAAATCGGGATGTACTGCAATTAAAGCAGGGTCAATCCCCCTCTTTTTTGCTTCTTTTAGCGCTCTTTGACCCAAATTATCTTTGCCAACCGAAGAAATAAGGGTCGATTCACAACCCATTCTGGCAAGATGAGCAGCTAAATTAAAAGGGGCACCGCCTATGTAGGGTTTGTCATTTATAATATCCCAGAGGATTTCTCCAAACGATAAAGCTTTCACTTTTTCCTACTTCCTTTCTTCAAATTAAAATTCGCAGTATATCTTCTTTTTATATAATTAGTTCTACGGAATTTTTAAAAACCCTCTTTTTTTTATAAAAATAGAAAATATTTTTATTTTTTATATAATACGCCCCTTTTTCTGACTTCTGGCTTTTTCTTTTTATTTTCCCTTCTTCAGTATATACCATGTGTTGATTTAATTTCTGAATTTTATTTTCCTTCACGCAATACGCGATACGCGATACGCAATACGAATTATGACTTGCTAAAAACATAAAATGGAATATAATAGATAGAGAATATTTTCTGTAAAAGGGGGTTACAATTTTGAAGATAAAAGAAGTCATGATAGCGGATTTAACTTCTGTTTCTGAGGATACTACTATAAAAGAAGTGCTCAAAATCCTAAGCAGGCAGCGCCTGGTGGGGCTTCCCGTAGTTGATAATGAGCAAAATGTAATCGGAATAATTACCGAGAGTGACATTACTAAAGCTTGTCTCCCTGATTATTATAAGGAATTGCAAAATCCTTCTTTCTTACCTGATTTTAATCAATTTTCCAAACAAGCTAAAAAAATTGCCCATCTGCCGGTAAAAGATTTTATGATTAACACCGTCCACACAATAGAAGAGGATACCAGCCGAACCGAGGCTGCTAATTTATTATTCAGAAAACATATAAGAATTCTCCCTGTAGTGAGGGCAGGAAAATTAGTAGGAATATTAACTCCTTCATCCTTGGGTAAACATGCAATGGATGAAAAAGAAAGGAATAATTAAAGGATAAATAATGAACCAGACTATTATTGCTCTTATAATATTTATCACTACCCTAATATTTGTCAGCATAGAAAAGATTAACCGCACTGTTATCGTTTTAAGCGGAGCTCTTCTTTTTGTTCTGCTAAAAATCTTAAACCAGCATGAAGCCTTTTTAGCTATAGATTTCAATACCATCGGCTTGCTGACCGGAATGATGGTTATGGTCTCTATAATTAAAAAAACTGGCCTTTTTCAATATTTAGCTATTAAAATTTCAAAATTTGCAAAGGGAAACATTTTTCGTCTTCTGTTTTCTCTTAGTATTATCACCGGTATTCTATCTTCCATCCTGGATAATGTTACTACTATAATATTAATTATTCCCATCACCCTGGCAATTTGCGAAAACCTGGAAATATCTCCCGTTCCTTTAATATTGTCCGAAATATTTGCTTCGAATATAGGAGGGGCTGCCACCCTTATCGGTGATCCGCCAAACATAATTATCGGAAGTGCCGCTCATCTGTCCTTTATGGATTTTATTATAAATCTTGCTCCTTTCATCCTGGTTCTATTAATCCTTTTACCTTTTTTTATCAGGTTATTCTTTAAGAAAGAGATATCTCAAAACGTAAGCAAGAACTGGGAAAGAATAGAAAGGTTCGATGAAAAGAAAGCGATAGAAGACCCTTTATTACTAAAAAAATCCTTGATTTCTTTTTTTATAACTATTATAGTCTTTGTCTTTCACCACAATCTGGGTTTGGAGGCAGCCACGGTCGCTCTATCCGGGGCAACCCTCCTGCTTTTAGTCAGCGGTATCGACCCTACAGACAGCCTTTTAGAAGTAGAATGGTCTACACTCTTCTTTTTTATGGGACTTTTTATTATAATTGCCGGAGTAGAAAAAGTAGGAATTATTCAATGGTTGAGCACAAAAATTATTAACCTGACCAAAGAAAATCTACCCCTTACTGCCTTGGTTATTTTATGGTTTTCAGGCTTCTCCTGTTCTTTCATTAATAACATTTCTTACACCATTTCTATGGTTCCGATAATTCATAATATTGGAGCAGCAACCTCCTTCAACCTTAATCCTATCTGGTGGGCCTTATCCCTGGGTGCCTGTCTGGGGGGAAATGGAACTTTTATAGCGGCAGCTGCTAATTTAGTAGGAGTCAATATATTAAAAAGACAGGGTAAAATTATAACTTTTAGAGATTTCTCCCGGATTGGTTTCCCAATAATGTTAATCTCTATTATTCTCTCTTCTTTTTATCTCTACTTAAG
>JAYEGH010000176.1:0-1724 GCA_034659055.1 Candidatus Caldatribacteriota bacterium | reverse complement strand
CTATTATGGCCATTAGCAATCAGAAGACAATCGCATCCAATTTGTTTAGAAACATCATAATCATGAGTAGTATCCCCTATTAGAAGTACTTCCTGTGGGTCTAAATTTAACTCAACTATCCCCTTTTTTCCATTTTCGATTTTGCTTTCAGCATAGTGATTTTCCAGTCCTATTATTCTGCAGAAATATTTTTCAATACCATAATATCTAATTTTTTCTGTAAGAACATCTTCTTTTGAAGCAGATAATATTGACTGAGATATACCCATGTCTCTTATTTTTTTTAATACTTCTTCTGTTTTATCAAATAATTTACATTCATTAAAACGTCTATAATATTCGCTTATAAATTCAACCGTAAGTTCCTTAAAAGATTCCCTGGAAAAATCAAATCCCAATTTTAAATAATATTTGGTTACCGGGAAATCAAATATTTCCTTATACTTTTTTGAATCAATCCCGGGAAGTTGGCGTTTTTTTAACATCTTATTCATTATTTCTACTACCAACCAGACATCATCCACCAAGGTTCCGTTCCAGTCCCAGATAATATGCTTATAATTGTATATTTTCTTTACCATTTATTGCCACCTCACTTAAAAAATGTTAACTGCTCCTTTTATTCTCCTTAAACCTTTCTCGAGAATAGAACGGGGACAGGCAATATTCATTCTCATAAAACCCTCTCCCTGGGTGCCAAACCAATATCCATCATCAAGAGCTACTCTGGCTTTATTGAGCATAAAACTATTTAAAGCTTTTGCACTTAATTCTAATTGCCGGCAATCCAGCCAGATCAAATATGTTCCTTCCGGTTTTATAACTTTTATTTTTGGAATTTTTTCTTCAAAATATTCCATCATGAATTTTAGGTTTTCATTTAGGTAAGATAGTAATTGCTCAAGCCATTCCTCCCCATATCTATAAGCAGCTTCCAGGGCTACCAGTCCAAAAACATTGTTTTCGTTAAGGGCTGAACTCTCCAGGGCATTATTATAGATTTTATAATATTTATTATTAGGAATAATGATGGTAGAAGTCTGAAGTCCCGCTAAATTAAAGGTTTTGCTCGGTGCAGTGCAGGTAATTGAATGATGAGCAAATGCCGGTGAAATTGAAGCAAAAGGCGTATGTTTGATCCCTTCGAATAAAATATCAGCATGGATTTCATCAGAAACAATAATAACATTGTGTTTCAAGCAAATCTCTCCCAATATGTTCAATTCTTCTTTGTGCCACACCCTCCCCACCGGATTATGCGGACTGCATAATATTAATAATTTTACTCTGGGGTCTTCAATCTTCTTTTCCAAATCATCGTAATCCATGAAATATTTTCCCCCACTAAGTTTTAAGGGATTGTTCACTACGTGGCAGCCATTATTTTCTATTACCCGAAAAAAAGGATAATAAACCGGCGGTTGAACAACAACCTTATCACCGGGTTGACAAAATGCTCTGATAATAATACTCAAGGCGGGAACGACTCCGGGGCTAAAAGCCAGCCAATCTTTTTTTATTCTCCAATTATGTCTTCTCTCCATCCATTCAATTATTGCCTGGTAATAGGAATCCGGTCGTGAGGTATAACCGTAAATACCATGCTCAACCGCTTTTTTAATGGCGTCAATTACCGGTTGCGGTGACTTGAATTCCATGTCGGCAACCCACATGGAAATCGTATCTTCCGGTATTTCTCCAAAAACTTTTTTCAATCCATCCCA
>JAYEGH010000175.1:0-2281 GCA_034659055.1 Candidatus Caldatribacteriota bacterium | reverse complement strand
AAAAAGATATCATTTTCTCCTACATGCCTACTGTCTGATGGATAATCATTATCATCTACTGCTTGAAACCCCGGAAGGGAACCTGTCAAAGGGGATGAGACAATTAAATGGTCTCTATGCCCAACGCTTCAACCAGGAACACCAGAGAGTCGGTCACCTCTTGCAAGGCAGATATAAAGCGCTCCTAGTGGATAAGGAGAATTATCTGTTGGAGCTTTGCCGTTATATCGTCTTGAACCCGGTACGGGCAGACATAGTTAAAGACCCCAAAGACTATGAATGGAGCAGCTACCTGGCTACCATCGGTGATAAAAGAATTCCCGGTTTATTTATCGATTGGCTCCTCTCCCAATTCAGCGAAGAGAAAGAGAAAGCCTCTCGTCTTTATCAGTCTTTTATCCTCTCGGGGATTAAGGAGACATCACCCTTGAAATCGGTAAAGGGACAATTGATTCTCGGTAAAAAATCTTTTATCGATCAGATGGAATATCTGTTGCATGGGAAAGAAAAATTACAGGAGATTCCCAGAAAACAGCGCTTCATAACCCGCCCACCTTTAAATGAAGTATTAAAATTCCGGGACAAGAAGCAAAGAAATCAGGTCATGTACATCGCTCACCTGCAGTATGCCTATACCCTAAAAGAGATAGCCGAATATCTTGGCATACATTATACGACGGTGAGCAAGGTGGTTAAAAGAATCGAAGAAAAGGAAGAAATGTGATATTTCAAGACCTGACCCTATTAACTATTAACTATTAACAAATTTAAATAAAAGGAGGTAGTCATGCCTGAATTTGGAAATCCGTTTTCTGGTCTTAAGAAAGACCATAAACTCACGAATGAAGAGTTAATTCGTGCAATAAGGTTTATGATTGCAGCAGAGTATGAAGCCGTTCAGCTTTATATGCAACTTGCTGAATCAACTGATAACCAATTAGCACAAGATGTGTTGAAGGACATTGCAGATGAAGAGCGTGTTCACGCTGGAGAATTTCTTAGACTTTTGAAAGAACTTGCACCAGATGAAGAAAAATTCTACACAGAAGGCGCTAAAGAGGTAGAAGAAGAAATAAAGAAGCAAAGAAAAGGAAATTAAAAATCAAACGTGCGTTTAATTGGCAGGTTTTTAGGCCTGTCCTAAAATAAATAGAGACAACAGGTCCCATTTTTTAAGGGGATAGTTATACCAACTCAATAATCCGGTAACTTTTAGTAAAAACCTATCGGATCTAAAGAGTTTCTTAGCCAGGTGATTGAGGCGTTAGGTATTATTATAGGTTGACGTCTTGAAGGAAGACCTCGTATAAAACAGGGGATAGTTCTTTGTTTTACAATCCTATAGACAATATAAACTATTGAGAACAAAAGGGACTATCCTGTGAAGAACCGAATTCCTTTTTCCTTGTTTGAAACATATTAGAGTAAATTAAAACGATGACCCATCTAATTTTTAAAATGATTTTTCTCTTACTCTATAATTGTTTAGAGTACAAGGGTACTTTGTCGTATTTTATCTGTAATCTGTAGGATTTAGTTAGAAGAATTAAATATAATTTGTCAATAATGAATATTTGACCTCCAATAGATCATAAATATTTAATGAAAAGTAGGTGATTTTTATGACCAAAGCAGAATTTTCTTCATTTACAGGCTATCATGTATATTCTCCAGAGGAGATGAAAAAACGCTCAGCTGAATTTTATGCTGAAATGAAAAGAAGACGAAGTGTCCGCCAATTTTCAGATCGGCCAGTACCTCGTGAAATTATAGAAGATTGTTTACGTACAGCAGTAACAGCACCCAGTGGGGCTAACATGCAACCCTGGAGTTTTGCAGTAGTAAGTGATCCTGCTGTTAAGCGGCAGATTCGTAAAGAAGCCGAAAAAACAGAAGGGGAATTTTATCATAAAAGTACAAACCAAAAATGGTTGGATGATTTAAAGGTTTTAGATACCAGTGAAAATAAGTCTTTTTTAGAGGTGGCTCCCTATTTGATAGTTATTTTTTCTCAACGTTATGCTCTTTTGCCTGATGGCAGTAAAAAAAATCATTATTATGTGACTGAATCAGTAGGTATCGCTACCGGTATGCTTATTGCTGCTGTACATCACGCTGGACTTGTTTGTTTAACTTACACTCCCAGCAAGAAAGGTTTTCTGAATCAGATACTGTCCCGGTCTTCGAATGAAAAACCCCTTTTAATCCTTGTTGTTGGCTATCCAGCTAAAGATGCAGTTTTACCTAAAATAGCCAAAAAGTCACTAAAAGATGTTGCTAA
>JAYEGH010000174.1:0-2303 GCA_034659055.1 Candidatus Caldatribacteriota bacterium | reverse complement strand
TGGGTGAAAGAATCGAATTGACTCATAAAGCCCACAGCCGCGATACTTTTGCCCATGGGACTATCCAGGCAATAAAATTTATGCAAGGGAAATCCGTAGGATTTTATGAAATGAAAGATGTGTTGAAGATATAATAAAAGAGTTAGTTGGTTAGTTAGTTAGCTGGTTAAGAAAGAGAAAAAATCAAAGTTAGAGTAGTTGCCTATGCTATGCGTCCATAGCATTAAACTTTAATATGTGGAAAAAAAATCTAGTTGTAGAGGCAGACCTTGTGTCTGCCCAAAATAATAAAATGAGAATTACCGTGGAGAAGTAGGGGCGTATTGCATACGCCCTGATAGCTGACGATTATTTTAATTGCTAACTTGGTTAATATGCAAAAGTAGGGGTTCGATTCACCAAGCCCGCAATAGATGGATACGGAAAATAAGAACAATAAAATAAACTTTATTAAAATACATAGATTCGTAAATAATTCTAATTAAGAAAGGCGAAAAAATGAAAAAAATAAAAGCTGCCATTATAGGATATGGAAATATTGGGAAATATGCTTTAGAAGCAATTCAGGAAGCACCTGATTTTGAATTAGCCGGAGTCGTAAGAAGAGCTTCTTCTCTCTCCAAGACTTCCTTAGAACTTACTCACACCAGAGTAACTTCTAATCTTGAAGAGTTGGGAAAAATAGATGTAGCGATTATTTGTGCTCCCAGTAGAGCAATACCTAAACTTGCACAAAAAATATTAACCATGGGAATTAATACGGTTGATAGTTATGATATCCACACCAGTATCTGGGAATTAAAAAAAGATCTTGAAACTCCTGCCATAAAAAATAATGCAGTATCTGTAATTTCAGCAGGATGGGATCCAGGAAGCGATTCGGTAGTACGTGGATTATTTCAGGCAATTGCTCCCAAAGGTATCACCTACACCAATTTCGGACCGGGAATGAGTATGGGTCATTCCACTGCTGTGAAATCTATCCCAGGCGTCATAGATGCTTTATCACTAACCATTCCTTTGGGAACAGGAATCCATAGAAGAATGGTGTATATAGAATTGGAAAAAGGATTTTCCTTTGAAAAAATTTCGAAAACAATAAAAACTGATAAATATTTTATCCATGATGAAACGCATGTGATTCAAGTTGATAATATTAGCAAATTAATGGATATGGGGCATGGTGTAAAAATGGAAAGAAAAGGAGTTTCCGGAAAAACCCAAAATCAATTATTCGAATTAAACATGAAAATTAATAACCCTGCACTAACTGCTCAAATTTTAGTTTGTGCTGCCAGAGCTTCACAAAAGCAAAAACCCGGCTGTTACACTTTAATTGAAATTCCGGTTATTGATTTGCTACATGGAGAGAAAGAACAATTAATTAAAGACCTGGTATAGTTAATAATTTATAGATTTTTCCTTATGGTCAGTTATTTTTATTACTTCATTTTTTCTTTTATTGGCATTACTAACCGAATTTCCTCTTTACCATATTTTAATTTCATCTTTTACCTTTTACTCCCAATTAATCCGAAATATATTTATTCCTAAAAAATATATCTATATCCTCGCTACTCCGCTCTCTCTTGCTGCCTTAGCTACTGCTTCTGATTCTACTTCTACTACCCGGGGATCGAAGGCATCTGCAATGACATTCTCATCATTTAATTCATCATCAGATATCAAAGAAGCCAAAGCATAGGCAGCTGCTAATTTCATCTTCTCATTAATCTGACTGGCTCTAACCTTTAGGGCTCCTTTAAAGATAGCCGGGAAACCCAGACAGTTGTTGACTTGATTGGGAAAATCTGAACGACCAGTACAGACGATACGGGCACCTGCCTTTTTGGCGACATCCGGCATGATCTCAGGAGTGGGGTTTGCCATTGCAAAGATAATAGAATCTTTAGCCATAGTTTTTACCATCTCCGTTTTTAAGATTCCGCCTACCGATAAGCCAAGAAATACATCAGCACCTTTTATAGCATCTGCTAGAGTTCCTTTAATCTTTTCTTTATTGGTAATTTTTGACATCTCTTCTTTAACCGAATTCATATTCTCTTTTCTGCCTTCATAGATGATGCCTTTGGAATCACAAAGGGTGGCATTTTTTACCCCTGCAGACATAATAAATTTTAATACTGCTATGGCTGAGGCTCCTGCTCCGTTTACTACTACATTTATTTTATCTATTTTTTTATGTACTACCTTTAGGGCATTTATAAGACCGGACAATACCACGATTGCAGTACCGTGTTGGTCATCATGAAACACAGGAATATCAAGTATTTTTTTAAGTC
>JAYEGH010000173.1:0-2323 GCA_034659055.1 Candidatus Caldatribacteriota bacterium | reverse complement strand
AATCTTTTTTAAATCATTTTCCCGTTTTTTGGGATATATTAATTTTATATCCCCACTTGATATAATAACTAAATCAGACAAACCTATAGTTACAATTAAACCTTCATCATTCATTATTACACATCTTTTTGTATCTACGCTTTCATGCCCACCCTGAATAACGTTTCCATCTTTATCTTTTGGAAATATTCTTTCCATGGAAGTCCACGAGCCAACATCATCCCATTTGAAATCACCTTTTATCACTAATCTATTAGATACTTTTTCTAAAATAGCATAATCTATAGATATTTTCTCAAGCCCATAAAAAACTTCTTTCATAATTTCCCGTTTTTGCAATTTTCCCAAACTCTCTTGTATTTTCATCAATCCATTATAAAGATCTGGTACTTCTTTTTCTATTGCATATAAAATATCTTTACAAGTCCATATAAATATTCCGCTATTCCAAAGATAATTCCCCTGCTCTAAAAAATGATTTGCAGTTTTTAAATCGGGTTTTTCTGTAAATTTCTTTACTTCACATGCAGTTATTTTTCCATTCTTTTTTACTTCTTCCCCCATACAGATGTATCCGTATCCGGTTTCAGGTCGTAATGGTTTCATCCCAATAGTTATCAGATTACCCGTTTCACGTGCCAGTTCGCAAGCACTTTCCAAGGTATTCAAAAATTTCTCTTTATCTTTTATAATATGATCCACCGGCAAAGTAATCATTACTGTATTAGGATCTTTGTATCTATGTTGTAATATTATGGCAGATAATCCTATGCAGGCGGCTGTATCTCTTCCGATTGGTTCGAGTATATAATTTAGATAGTCTATTTCCGGGAGCGCCTCTTTTATACTATCAAAAAGATCATCGGTGGTAGAAATAAAAATATCAGATGAATTGATAAATGGAGATAATCGATTCACTGTTTCCCTTATCATGCTATCACCACCCGTTACTGATAGCAATTGTTTGGGAGTATCAAATCTGCTGTGAGGCCAAAATCTTTGTCCTCTTCCTCCTGCCATTAGAACCGCTACATTTTTCAATTTTTTACCTCCTACTTTGATTCATAGTATTAAGTCAGTGGATAATGTATATTCATTAACTATAAATATCTCTTACTATATTAGTATATAGTTATTTTTACTGTAAATCAAAAAATATCCAAAATAAGATAAGGAAAAAAATATATTTTGCTTAATTGTATAATTGATAGACCTTGTTTCTACCCCCAATAGAATAAAATAAAAAATTTTTTCAATAATTACTAATAATATCATTTAGCAATTATTAATGGATATAATTTTTTATATATAATCAAGGTAATTAATCCACTTATCATTCCCTTAATTAGATTAAATGGAATGATTGCAGATAATAACATCTTGATAACTATATCTCTTCCCACTCCTAAATATAGTGGTGTAATTATTAAATTTGCAGGAATCATAATCAAAGTCATGGCTAAGCTTCCAAAAATTATTCCTAATATTGCTCCTTTTTTGCTATGATTCAAAAAATATATTTTGGCTGCCACAAATACCAAAGTACCGGTTGCTATAAAATTCATCAATGCTCCATAAGGACCTCCCTGACCTGTAATAAGGGCAAAAAGTGTTGCTGTTAAAAAAGACATTATCAGTCCAATTTTTGGTCCTAATTTAAACGAACCTATAAGAAGGAATACACTTCCCGGATCGTATAATAAAAATGGCGCCTGTGGTAAAATTGGAAAATGAATAAAGTATCCTGCTACCATTGATAATGCAACTAACAATCCAATACTGGTAATTTTTTTGCTTTTCATAAAAATTCTCCTTGTTTTTAAAATTTTTGTTAACTTTATTTTTAAATTAATCTATATTGAATAGCTTAGGGATGACTCAATAAACTAAAAATGGAAAGTGAAAAACTATAATTCAATAATCAGAACTTTTTCCTGCAATAAAAAATTCCCCGAATATTTTCATCTATTCGGGGAATATTATCAACTAATATTACTTCTTCTTCCATCCAGACTTTACTGTCGGCTCTGGTTTTTCACCAGATCTATCCGGCACTCAATGAAATTAATGGACTTTAAAAAATACAATTTATATTTTTTTAAAAGATTATAATTTCAAGATTAAATTATTTATTGAGTGCGGGATTCGTGGGCTCGTTCAATTATTTAGATAAATAAAAGACTTTACCACCGGTCGGGAATTGATTATTTTGATCTAATCTCACCCTGCCCCGAAAAAGTTAATGTTTACATATTTAATTTTTTGTAATTATATCATATTAATTTTATGCTGGCAACAATTTTAAAACAGTATCGATTACATA
>JAYEGH010000172.1:0-2335 GCA_034659055.1 Candidatus Caldatribacteriota bacterium | reverse complement strand
TATATGTTGTTTGAAAAATTTTCCTAAGGTATAATGATAATTTCTGCTTCAGTTCCTTCCCTGCAACCTTCGGATTCCTGAGTTACCTCTAATACATGTCCTAAAGTATGATCAAAACCCTCAGGAAGGTCTGCTTCTATTAAGGTAAAGCCTCCGTTCTCATCAGCAATAGTTGTTACTTTATTTTCATATTCATCGACTATCATTACAGTCGCTCCCGGTTCTACGGCTCCCGCAGTACCGTTAATCACCATTCCCCCGGTTCCAGTGATTCCTATGCTTGCGGTTATTTTGGAAGCATCTTCTGTAGGGCAAAATGGATTAAATGCATCAAAACATCCTGTAAATAGAAAAGCAAGAGAAATATATGTAAAACAAATAAGGATAAGTTTTTTCATTTTTTCCACCTTCTCGAAAAAAACTTTCTTACCAGGATAATTAATTATTTTCAATATTTCTTTAACATTATATTTAAATTACTAAGATGTACTATTTATCCTATTTTGCTTATAAGTATGTTATCTATATATCTAATATTTTATAATTGCTATATAAATAATACAATAAAAAATTTCAATATCCCTTTTTTATGAAAGTAAAATTTTTTAAGTTTTCCTAAATAGTAATAAAAAAATAGTAGATAAAAAAGGGATTTACAAATAATTTGCAGAATTTGTAAAATATAAGTAGTATTTTTCGTCGATTAGTTTATACAAAAATCTATAGATAAATATAAAAGTTATTTTAAACCAAAGATTTCAAGAGGTTAAAAAGGAATAAAACTATAGTTTATAACTATTTTCTTTTTCTGTAAGCCTGTACTGGAAGTTTGCAAACCGGGAAAAACATATTTGCACTAAATATTGTTATATAATTTTGTAAATTAATAGATCGACATTGCAAGTTACTGAAAAGTTTAATAGGAGAGAGAAAATGAAAAAAGAAAAGGGTCATTTAAGAAAATCTCATCAACATCGGGATGATTTAACGGGTGAACATGCCTATAGCGATATGGGACAGCTGATTTTCCTGGTTATTTTTCTTATTGTCTGGATTGTGGACTCATTTGTATTCAAATACTCTACTTTTTTAACCAAATATATATCTAATTCTATACGTATTCCGATAGCTATGGTCATATTAACGATATCCGGATTACTGGCCGGAATCGGTCTTAAGACGGTTTTTGGAGAGAAAAGAGAAAAACCGTATGTCATTACAACCGGCGTGTTTTCTGTTGTACGCCACCCGATATATCTTGCATCCATATTATTTTATCTCGGGTGTATCTTATTCTCCCTATCCATATTTTCGACTTTGGTTTGGATATTGATTATCATATTTTATTACTTTATTTCCCGATATGAAGAAAGGTTGTTATCGCAAAAGTTTGGTTCTGAGTATAATGAATATATGACAAAAGTGCCTATGCTTCTGCCAATTAGATTTTTAAAAAAAAGATAAAGGATGAAAAATAATCATATGGAATTAAAACAAATTACAGAAAAGACATTCCATATTCCAGGATTAACCGAAATAGACAGGTTAAACGCCTGTCCTACCGGAGAAAATTGTTTTTTTATATTAATTATTGACAAAAAATATAGAACGTGTTATATATAGACTGACGGTCAGTCTAAGAAAAAACGGAGTATCTGATTATGGCAAGGGAGCTTAAAAATTACCATGAACGTAAAAATGAATTCCTTGATACGGCTCAGCAGTTATTTTTTACTCAAGGATATGAGCAGACTTCAGTGGAGATGATTATCCGAAAAATGGGGCTTTCTAAAGGTACCTTTTATTATTATTTTACATCCAAGGAAGAACTACTGGATAAACTGACTTGTAGAATGGGTGAAAAAATTTTAAAAGAAGTCAAAAGGATTGCTAATAGAGAAGATTTGGATGCCGTTGCCAAATTAAATAAAGCTTATGCTGCAGCCGGAAGCGTAAAATTGAAAAATATAAAATTATTAAAAGTATTGCTGAAAACACTTTATGATGATAAAAATATATTTTTCAGGCATAAAATGTTCATGAACAGCATAGAAATATTAGTTCCTGAATTTTCTAAAATTATCAGGCAGGGCGTGAATGAAAAAGTATTTAATACGCCATTTCCGGGTGAATCTGCAAGGTTGATTTTTACAATAGGATATGCACTTTTTGATAAAGTTCCACAATTAATTATGGATCTAGATAAAAACCCCGAAAATTTGAATAAAGTTGAAAAGGAATATAGGGTTTACGAAAATGCAATAGAAAGAATTATTGGTGCAGAAGAAGGAACAGCTGAAATTGTCAATCGAGATATTTTGAAAAAATTCTCTGA
>JAYEGH010000171.1:0-11755 GCA_034659055.1 Candidatus Caldatribacteriota bacterium | reverse complement strand
GAAAAACCCAACTGGAAAGACAGGGATAGAGTTTTTTGGTCAATTGGTCATAAGGCTCCGGCAATTTATAGTGCATTAGCAGAAGCGGGCTATTTCTCCATAGAAGATACAGTAAAGTTGAGAAAATTATGGTCCGGCTTTGAAGGCCACCCCAATCGTTTAAAACTTCCCGGAATTGAATTATCTGCCGGTTCACTGGGTCAGGGGCTGGGAGCTGCAATCGGTAGTGCACTAAATGCTAAACTAGAAAAAAAGGATTATCAGGTCTATGCCATCATGGGTGATGGTGAATTGGATGAAGGTTCTGTCTGGGAGGCAGTCATGTGTGCCTCTCATTACAAATTGGAGAATCTTATTGCTATTGTCGATAGAAATGGTCTGCAGATTGACGGAACGACCAGAGAAGTAATGGATTTGGAAAATCTTGCAGACAAATGGCAAGCCTTTGGATGGAAGGTATTGGGAATTGACGGACATAATATGGAGGAAATATTGGGTGCATTAGAAAAAGCTGAAGCGATCAAAAATCAGCCTACAGTCATAATTGCTAATACCATAAAGGGAAAGGGTGTTTCTTTTGCTGAAGGAAAAGTGGGATATCACGGGAAATCTCCTAAAGATGGAAGAATTGGAGAAGAATCTCTGGATAAAGCATTGCAAGATATAGGTGATTTACAATTTAGTGAAGAAAAAGTGGATCATTTACTTCATATTGCTTCATCTTATCAGGAAAAAGTGGAAGAAAAAGTGGAAAAATATCTTCCCCGTTTTTCCCGCGATTACTGGTGGAATCACCATTCTTTAATGAAGACTCAAATGATTCCAACTAAAAATGGATTTGGAAAGGCTTTAGAGAAATTAGGTGAGGACAAAAAGATTGTTGCCCTTGGATCAGATATCACCTCATCAATTAAAATGGATCAATTTTTTGCAGATCATCCCGAAAGGAAAAATAGATTTTTTCAGATGGGAGTAGCTGAAGCAAATATGACTTTAGTCGCTTCTGGTCTTGCCAGGGAGGGGAAGATACCTTTTATCGGTTCATACGGTGTCTTTTCCACCGGTAGAAATTGGGAACAGATTCGAACTACGGTCTGTTATAATAATTTTAATGTGAAGATTGCGGATGGGCATGCCGGTGTATCTGTCGGACCTGATGGTCCTACTCACCAGGCTTTGGAAGATATAAGTAATATCTATTATCTGCCTAATATGAAGATTGTTATCCCTTGTGATGCGGAAGAGACAGAAAAGGCGACACTTGCTGTAACCTATATTGAGGGACCGGCAGTAATCAGATATGCCCGGGAGGCAACTCCTGTAGTAACTTTAGATGATACTCCTTATCAATTTGGGAAAGCCAATATAATTCGATATAGAGGAGAAAGTGATAATTTTGTATCCGCATTTGAAACAAAATTATCCACCGATTATAAATCCGAAAAAGAAAATTTAACTATAATTGCCTGTGGACCGATGGTAGCTGAAGCGATGCGGGCTGCCTATATACTCAAGAAGGAGTTTAATATTGAAACAAGGATAATAAATATTCATACCTTAAAACCAGTTGATAGGGAAGCAGTTGCAAATGCTGCCAGGGATACTGGAATTATTTTAACCGTAGAAGAACATCAGGTAGGAGGTTTCGGAAATATTATAGCCGGAATTATTGCCTGTAAAAAATCCTATTTTTCTCCATTATCAATGGATATGATAGGAGTAGAAGACAGGTTTGGGGAATCCGGAGCTCCCTGGGAATTGACTAAAATATTTGGCCTTTCAGCAGAAAATATTGCTAAGAAGGCAAAAGTATTATATGAAAAAAAAGAAAGAGAAAAGAATTTTATATCTTAAAACTGTTAATGTAAGCTTTAGCGGGGTGCTTTAAGAAAGATAAGAATAGTTATGGTATTTTTCTTTGTTTTTACTCGATATTCAATACTCTATACCGATACTGTCTTAATTTAGTTGTCTTATCTGTAAAAATGCTATAAAATTAATAAGTGTTTTAATTTTATGTGATTAATAGGGAGTTGATAATAAAGTGAAGATAAGAAAATATGATGTAATTATTATTGGAGCAGGTCCTGCAGGTATATTTACTGCCCTTGAATTAACTAAAAAGAGCAAACTATCCATATTAATATTAGAAGAAGGGGGAAAAATAGAGAAAAGAGAATGTCCTATGAGAACTAAAGGGATAAATTGTATTCATTGTTCTCCATGTGCATTATTGTCAGGGTGGGGAGGAGCCGGTGCTTTTAGTGATGGTAAATTAAATTTGTCTACTGAGATTGGCGGACAGTTAGATAACTATATTGATAAGAAAAAAGTAGCAAAATTGATTAAATATGCTGATGATATTTATCTTGAATTTGGAGCAGATAAAACCGTTTATGGAACCGATACAGAAAAAATAGATATATTTAAGAAAAAGGCTTCTCTGGCAGGTCTGGAATTAATTTCTACCAGGATAAGACATCTGGGGACGGAAAAAAGCGGTGAAATATTACAGAAAATGCAGGACCATCTCTTAAATAGAGTCGATATTCAAACAGATACTAAAGTAAAAAAAATATTAATTGATAAGGAAAAAGTAATAGGAATAGAAACTTCTAAAGGAGAGACAATAAAAGGAAAATATGTTATTGCTGCACCGGGAAGAGTTGGTTCCGAGTGGTTAAGAAAACAGGCAGGTAAGCTGAAAATTAAAATAGATAATAATCCTGTAGATGTTGGAATAAGAGTCGAGGTACCGGCCATTACCATGAAACATCTAACTGATGTTGTATATGAATCGAAATTAATCTATTATACAAAATTATTTGATGATAGAGTTCGTACCTTTTGCATGTGTCCTTATGGGAAAGTAGTTACTGAATTCAGTGATGGGATTACTTCGGTAAATGGACATAGCTATAAAGAACAGCGAACTGAAAATACCAATTTTGCTCTACTGTCCAGTACTCATTTTACTGAACCATTTAAACAACCGATAGCTTATGGAAAATATATTGCTCATTTAGCAAATATATTAAGTGGGGGAGTAATTATTCAAAGATTAGGAGATTTGGAATTAGGCAGGAGGTCAACACAGGACAGAATAGACCATTCTATAGTTAAACCTACTCTGAAAGAGGCAACACCTGGAGACCTGAGTTTTGTTTTACCATATAGAGTTTTAACAAATCTTTTGGAAACATTGAAAGCTCTGGATAAAGTGGCTCCCGGCATTTATTCGAAACACACCCTTATCTACGGGGCAGAAGTAAAATTTTATTCTTCCAGATTAGAACTTACAGATTGTCTGGAGACTAGGATTAGTAATTTATTTACTGTTGGCGATGGAGCCGGGATAACCCGGGGACTTATACAGGCCTCTACTTCAGGAATTATAGTGGCTGATGAAATATTAAAGAGACGAAACAATAAGTAGAGATAAATAGGAAAGAAATTAGAAATTTTGAAATTGTGAAGAAAATAGAGATTGAATTAAACTAATTATGCGATGGAGAAAGTAAATAAATGAGTGACCAGATTTATTTAATATTAATATTAATTTTTATAATTGTTGTTCTTTCAAGATTTATTGTTAGACTTTACAAGTCGGAAAACCAGAAAACCAAAAGTGCTATTTTTTATTGTAGAATGCTCCTCGGTTTTTTAATTGCTATGCTTATTTATACAATAATCGGAGCAGTCAGAGGACAGGATGTCTTAGGGAATTTTTTTGGAAGTTAGTGTATTCAAATTTGTTCTAAAATTATAAAATAGAGAGATTTTAAATGAATTTTGAAAAAGCACGAAAAGAAATGATTGAATATCAGATAAAGAGACGAGGGATAAAAGACAAAAGGGTACTTGAGACAATGAGATGCATTCCCCGAGAAAAATTTACATTACTGGAAAATGAAAAGGATGCTTATCTTGATTGCCCTTTGCCTATAGGAATGGGGCAGACAATTTCCCAGCCTTATATGGTTGCCTTGATGACTGAAACCCTTTCTTTGAAAAGCTCAGATTATGTATTAGAAATCGGAACCGGTTCAGGATATCAAGCAGCAATTTTATCTAAATTAGTCAAGATGGTATATACTATTGAACGCTTTAAAGTTCTTGCTGAGAGAGCAATAAAAAATTTCAGTGAATTGGGAATAAAAAATATCGAGGTTATTATTGGAGATGGAAGTTGGGGTTTAGAGGAGCACTCACTCTATGATGCAATTATAGTTACTGCTGGAGCACCAAAAATTCCGGATAGCCTGATAAGCCAATTAAAAGAAAACGGGAAAATTGTAATTCCGATAGGTAATTCTTTTTCTCAAGAACTTATATTGGGAAGAAAAATAAAAGGTAAATTAAAGACAAAATATTATGGTGGTTGTGTTTTTGTGCCTTTAGTCGGTAAATTTGGTTGGAATAATTGCGAATAATGGAGCGGGAAACGGGGTTCGAACCCGCGACCTTTGGCTTGGGAAGCCAACACTCTACCGACTGAGCTATTCCCGCTATCAAGCTGAAAAAACAAATTATATTAAATATTTGTATGTGATATTATACCGAAATATTATTAAACTATCAACTAATTTAAGAAAAAATATTTATCAGAAAAGGGGCTTAATTTATTGAGTTATTATACAAGGAAAAAGAAAAAAAATAATATAGTAAGAAAAATTTTTTTGTTTTTGATGACAATATTGATTTTTGTAATTTTGATTGAAGGCATAGACCTAATTAGAAACAAAAATAAAATATATCCGGGTGTATCCGCTTTAGGCGTATCATTAGAGGGATTAACCAGAGAAGAAGCGGAAATTGTACTTAAGCCGGTTACAGAAAAATTAGTGGATTCACCAAGGGTATTTATATTCGAAGATAAAAAAATAAGAATTATTCCAAATGATAGAATAGATGCTTTTATTGATTTGACTAAAGTTGTAGAGAGAGCTTACGGAATTTGTCGATCCGAAAATATTATAAGTAGATTACAAAAAAGGATTTCTTCTCGAAGAAAAGGGTATAACACCCCTTATGAAGTTGAGTTAAATGAACAAAAATTAGATGATTTGCTTAATAAAATAAATTTAGCGATAAGTCGTTCTCCAAGTAAAGCAAAAATAGAAAATAATAGGATTATAGAAAGCAAAACAGGTATAAAGTTAGATAAGAAAAAATTTAAAAGGGATTTGATAGAAAGTTTATATTGTTTGGATGATTCTAAATATTCGTTTGAGATTGCCGTAGATGTAGTTACACCAAATCCGAGTACAAAGGATATATTAAGTAAATTATGTATAGAGAATGATTTGGCTAGTTATTCTACATCATTTGAGGGCAAAGAAAATAATACTATCTATAACATAAATTTATCTGCCAAGGCGATAAACGGAATATTAGTGAAGCCACAGGAAACATTCTCTTTTAACAAATATGTGGGTCCGGCAGAAAGGGAAGATGGATATAAAGAGAGCACTATAATTGCAAATGGCAAATTTAGAAAAGGTTATGGGGGTGGTGTATGCCAGGTATCAAGCACGCTTTACAATGCGCTTATCCTGGGAAATTTTAAAATTGTTCAAAGATATAATCATTCCGTATATGGAGATGCTACAAAATATGTGCCCTTAGGAAGAGATTCCGGAATATTTTACGGATACAAAGATCTAAAATTTAAAAATAGTTATAATCATGATATTGTAATTTTTGCCAAAGCTATAGAAGATGAAATAAGGGTTAACATTTTAGGGGAAGACGAAAATACAGCAGAAATTGAAATTATCAGTAAAGATAAGAAAGTCATTAATTACGAAATTATAAGAGAAAAAGATTCTAACCTGGGCAAAGGCCAGGAGTTTGTTGCCCAGGAAGGAGTAAATGGTTATGAAATAAAGACTTTTAGAGTTGTCAGACAAAATGGTGAAGAAAAAATAGAATTATTGGATTCAGATGTTTATAAGAGTGTCCCTATGATTATCAGAGAAAATTAGTCGTTATTGAATGATAAATAGCCGTTAGTGAAGATGTAGGTAAAAATGTGGCAAGGAAAGACAGAGAAGAAAGAATTCAGGAGTAAGGGGACAAGAGACAGAATAAGGCAAAGATAAAAAAATTTTGATCGGAGAATTGATAGATTAAATAATTGGTGATGGCTGATTGGTAAATTGGTTAACCGGAAAATTCGTAAAAAGGTAAATATATTAATGTTATTCAAGAAAAATATTTTTAAGGCAATTTTAATATCATTGCTGCTAATATTTTTTTGTATCCCACATATTGCTGTTGCTTCCAAAGCTGAGACAAAATATATATGCAGGGGGACAGATTATGAAACACCGGTCTATATCATGAAAACTGATACAAGAAAACCTGTTGTAATGATTAATGCCGGGACACATGGAAATGAGCCGGCCGGTATTGCAGCAGTAAATTTTTTAAAAGATAATCTTAGGATAAAAAAGGGAACAATTTTGCTGATTCCAAATGCAAATATTTTAGCATGCAAAAAAGAAGTAAGAAGTTTCCCAAAAGATATTAATCTGAATAGGGTCTATCCGGGAAATAAGGAAGGTAATTCTGTAGAAAAAATTGCCTATGAAATACTTAACTTAATGAAAAGGTATAATATTGATTTTTTAATTGATTTACATGAATCAAGGGAATTTTACAAAGTGAATTCGCAAAACTATGGACAGACGATTGTACTGGATTGTTGTGATGATTTCATGTTGGAGATGTGCTTATCCATTGCTGATGAATTAAATGAAGAAATTAGTAGTTACAATGAAAAGTTTGAAGTTTTAGTTAAGCCAATTGAAGGGTGTGCTACTTATGCTGCTTCCTGTCAACTCAATATTCCTGCAATTACCTTTGAAACATGTAAAAAATTACCTCTATCAAGAAGGATTGAAAATCAGATACAATTTGCTAAAATAGTATTGTCTAAATGCAATATGTTCAATGAAGAAGGCATAGAATAGACAATAAATTTGTCATGAACCAAATAAAAAAAGAGGGCTATTTTTTATAGCCCTCTTTTTTTATTATCATTGATTATAAAATAAGATTATTCGCTTGTTGAACCATTTGCTGTGTCGGTATTATTTTCTACTTCAACTGTTTTATCATCAGTGGGTTTTGTTGTTTGACTTTTTTCGGAAGAAGAATCAGAGCCTTCAGCTTCAAAATCATAATTAATTACTATATTGGCATTATCATTCAGGGTTTTAATTAATTCTGTTATTGCCTCATTTTCTTTTTGTTGTCTTAATAAATTACTTATTCGTTCTTTCGATTCTTCAAAGGTTGGTTGGTGTTCTTCTTCTTTTTCTTCACATTTTATAATATGATATCCAAATTGCGTTTTTACGGCACCACTTATTTCACCAAGTTGCAAAGCAAAGGCAACATCTTCAAATTCTTTTACCATTTGACCTCTACCAAAAAATCCAAGATCTCCTCCTTTTTCAGCAGATGGGCCTATAGATTTTTCTTTGGCCAATTCCGAAAAATCAACTATTCCTTCATTTAATTGTTGAACAATAGTCTTTGCCTCTTCCTCGGTTTCCACTAAAATATGGCGAGCATGAACTTTTTCCTGTTCGAAAAACATTTCTTGGTTTTTATCAAAATATTCTTTTAACTCATCATCTGAAATATTTATTTTGTTTTTTGTTTCATCTAAAACCTTATTTACTAACAAGTTTCTCTTTATGTCTTCCTTAAGTTGATTGAGAGTGATATTGTTTGTTTTTAAAACATTATTAAATTCTTCGTCTGAAGGAAAATTTTCTTTAATTTTACTAATTTCTAAATTAATTTCATCTTTTGTAATTCTTAGGTTATCCTTTTTAGCTTGTTGATATAATAACTCTGAATTAATCATCTGTTTAAGAACATTATTTTTAAAAGAATTAATTGTAGATTGGTCCATATTAGATAGAGTTTCATTATCATATCTCGATACTGCATTTTGAAAAGTCTTTTGCCATTGATCATAACTTATTGTTGTTCCGTTTACTTCTGCAATATAGGCGTTTCTGTTTGATTTTTTATTAGAATTGTATTTACCAAAACCATAAAAGAAAGATATTATAAAAAAAGCAACCATTAATATTAAAATAATCTTTAATTTTTTTCTAATTGTTCGCATCATGATATCGCTAAAATCTCCTTCTTAATTTAATTGATTGTTTATAATATAATATTGTATTTTTGTTTTGTCAAATTTAGTTGGCTTAATTAAGTATCGATTATAAATACATTGAGGAAAGAAAATATATTTTTTCTGTTTTTATTTTTTCAACAGGGCATTAAATACTATTTGATGTTTATTAATGATTAGTGTAAACTTTAACCGGTATTTAGAGCGAAAGAAAAAAGCTAATTTTCCTATCTTTTCTTTTTCTTTCTTTGCTCGATAATATAGACTAAATACCCGATACTGTTTTTTGTTTTCTTGAAAAAAGAAGATTGTTATTATATAATGTATAAAAAAATTAGATGACTTTAAATATTAAAATATTTAAGGCAAGTTAAAAAATGACATCTATAAGAAGATGAAGTGCAAGCCATTTTCTAATATTTGTTTACACTACTTTGAAGATGATGGGAGGTGTTAAAATGGCTAAAGTAAAAGTTAAAGATAATGAAGAATTAGAACATGCTCTTAGAAGATTTAAGAAAGCATGTCAAAAAAGTGGAATAATTTCCGATATAAGGCGACACGAACATTATGAAAAACCAAGTGTGAGAAGGAAAAAGAAAGCACTTGCCGCTCAAAAGAAAATGAAAAAGAGAAGGTAGATTAGATGATAAAGAAATTATCTTTAGAAGAACTTATCTACAATGATATGAAGGAATCGCTTAAAAGGAAAGATAAACTAAAATTATCGACTTTGAGAATGATTAGAGCGAATATAAAGAATAAAGAGATATCCAAAAAAGAAAAGCTTACTGATGGTGAGGTTCTTTCCATAATATCCAGCTATAAAAAAAAGATTGAAGAATCTTTGGAAATGTTCATTAAAGGACAGAGAATGGATATGGTTGAAAAGACAAAACAAGAGATTAAGATAATAGAAAAATATCTTCCCGAACAACTGTCCGAAAAGGAAGTAACAAAAATAGTCAAAGATACAATTACAAAGCATAATTTTAAAGGGCTTAAAGAAATGGGACCTACAATGAAAGAAGTTATGCCTCAATTAAAGGGAAAAGCAGATGGTAGGATGGTTAATAAAATAGTAAGAGATTTATTGGATAATATGAGTAATTAATATTAATCAAAAAGAGCTCAATCTTACTTTGGTAAGATAGTTGAGCTCTTTTTAATTTTAACTATGGAGTAATAAATATTTGTTATCTATAGAGAATTTAAATAAAAGTAATAAGATTTGTATAATATTGCTAACTATACTGATAATTAGTAATTTTGTAATTTTAAAAATATATTCAAAAGGAAAAGATGAAGTATATATAGTTTCTATTAAAGGAACCATCGACTTGGGATTATCCTCCTATATTGAAAGGGCTTTAAAGGAAGCCGAGTCAAATAAGGCGAAGGCAGTTATTTTGGAAATTGACACCCTTGGAGGAAGAGTTGATGCGGCTCTAAAAATAAGAGATAAAATAGTTGCTTTAAACATACCAACTGTAGCCTATATAAAAAATAGAGCATGGTCTGCCGGAGCACTAATTGCTCTATCTGCAAAATATATACTAATAGATAAGAGCGCCAGCTTAGGTGCAGCTGAACCAAGACCGGCAGAAGAAAAGACCATATCAGCATTAAGTGCTGAATTTGCTTCAACTGCTCTAAGCAGAGGCCGTTCAAAAGACATAGCTGCTGCTATGGTGGACAAAGATATCGAAATTGAAAATATTGTTAAGAAAGATAAGATATTAACCTTAAATGCAAAACAGGCTATTGAATTAAATTTTGTAGATGGTATTATAGCAAATGTCAAGGAAATTTTAAATTTTCTATATCTTAAAGACGCAAAAATAAAATACATTTATCCTAACTGGGCAGAGAACATAAGCCGATTTGCTACTAATCCAGTGGTTAGTTCGTTGCTATTGTCTATAGGTTTTTTAGGACTTGTAATTGAATTTTGGACATTGGGATGGGGGATTGCAGGTACGATAGGAATAGTGTCTCTGTCTTTATTCTTTGGAGGTCATGTCCTGGTTGGTTTGGCCGGGTGGGAAGTAATTATCCTTTTTCTAATTGGATTTTTCTTGCTTTTATTAGAAATATTCATTATTCCCGGTTTTGGTTTGGCTGGAATAAGCGGTATTGTCGCGATTATATCGAGCATATTTCTTGCTTTTGGAGATATTACCAAGGCAACTTATTCTATATTGGTTGCTTTAGGTATTTCTATAGCTGGGTTTTTCTTATTGCTTCGATATTTACCTTCTACCCGAACATGGAGAAAATTTGTTCTTTCTACCCAACAGAAAAAAGAGTTGGGATATACGGTTGGAACAAAAGATTTGAAACGGCTAATAGGTAAAGAAGGTAAGGCTATCACTCCTTTGCGACCTTCCGGCATAGCAGAGGTGAATAATAAAAAAATAAATGTAATTACGTTGGGAGAATATGTTAATTCTAATACTAAAATTAAAGTAATAAACGTTGAAGGTAACAAGATAGTAGTTGAAGCAGTTCATATTTTTTAATAAGATGATATTTTTTAATTAAGGAGGAAAATGATGTTTGATGTAATAATTCCATTGATACCAATTATATTAATTGTTTTTGTAATATACATTTTTTTTCAATTTATACCTGTCGGATTATGGATTTCAGCCTTAGCAGCAGGGGTAAGAGTTGGAATATTTACGCTTATTGGAATGAGACTAAGGCGGGTTCCACCACATAAGATAGTAGGTGCTCTAATAAAAGCTACCAAGGCTGGTTTAACTATTTCAATTGATAAACTAGAAGCGCATTATCTTGCGGGGGGAAGCGTAGATAAAGTTATAGATGCTTTAATTGCGGCTGAAAGAGCAGGTATTAATTTATCATTTGAAAAATGCACTGCTATTGATTTAGCCGGTAGAAATGTTCTGGAAGCAGTTCAAATGAGCGTAAATCCAAAGGTAATAAAAACACCGGTAGTAGCAGCTGTTGCCATGAATGGAATTCAAGTTATGGCTACTGCCAGAGTAACAGTAAGAGCAAACATTGAGCGTTTGGTCGGAGGTGCAGGTGAGGAGACGATTATAGCCAGAGTAGGAGAAGGCATTGTTACCACTATTGGCTCTGCAAAAACACACAAAAATGTTTTGGAAAATCCGGATGGTATTTCAAAAACTGTTTTAAAGAAGGGACTGGATTCAGGAACGGCTTTTGAGATATTATCTATCGATATTGCTGATGTTGATGTAGGAAAAAATATTGGAGCACTGTTACAGACTGATCAAGCAGAAGCTGATAAAAAAATTGCTCAGGCAAAGGCTGAGCAAAGAAGAGCATTAGCAGTAGCCCAGGAACAAGAGATGAAGGCAAAAGTTCAAGAGATGAGGGCAAAAGTAGTTGAAGCAGAAGCAGAAGTTCCTAAAGCGATGGCCGAAGCCTTAAGAAAAGGTAAATTAGGAGTAATGGATTATTATAATTTAAAAAACATTTCTGCAGATACTGCTATGCGCGATAGTATCTCTAACACATCAAAGAAAAAAGAAAACAAATAAAATAATATTGGTTTGTTTAAAAGGAACGAAAATCAATGTCAATAGTATTTTTTATATT
>JAYEGH010000170.1:0-2368 GCA_034659055.1 Candidatus Caldatribacteriota bacterium | reverse complement strand
ATCGCAATACTTTACTTTATAGATTAAGGAGAGTTAAAGAAATAACCGGTTTAGACCCAAAAATGTTTGATGATGCCGTACAACTTAGAATAGCCTTGAAAATGAGGATATATCAAGGGAGTAATTAGTTTAAATAATATTAAGTTGTGCTAACTGCTATTAAATTTATTCTGCAGAAAAAAGTGATTTAAAAATTTGCAATTTATTTATCGCTATGTTAATATAAAAAATGTCAACGATGGCATTATAATGACCTGGAACAAATTATAAGGTTATTTATAAAAGGGGGGTGAATAGATAAAAATTACATTTTGTGGGTCTACTTCAATGTTGCAATGTTATCATTGACAAAAATATATTGAATTAATAAAATAAAGGAGGATGATTTTTGTGAAGAATAAATTATTTTCGGTAGTATTTATTAGTATTTTGCTAGTGATGGTTTTCAGTACTTTTGCTCTGGCTGGTTTAGAAACACTTGTATTTTCTTCAAGGTTGTGGAGTGTTCCTGCGGAACAGGAATTTATCCTTGAAAATGTAATTAAACCTTTCGAGAAAGAAAATCATTGTATAGTTAGTTTTCAGATCATGGATGATGTAAAGCTATTAGACAGAGCAGAGGTTCAACAGAAGACCGGCAATGTTACCACAGATATTGTTTGTGCTTATGTTGCCAATATGTGGGAGTGGATTGAAAAGGGATATGTAGAAGATTTGACTCCCTATGTTAAATCATGGGATGACCGGCATTTTAGTCCAACATTTGAATATGGTACAAACTTTGAAGGCAAACAGTATTTTATTCCGGTAGGTGCGGATGTTTATCTTACCATTGCTAATAAGAAGGCTTTAGAATATTTACCCGGTGGCGCTGATTTGGATAAGTTAACCTGGGAAAATTTTGCAAAATGGTCAAATGCTATTGCCAAAGGTGAGGGTGAAGGGAAAACTGTGGTAACAGGTATTCCGATGAAATCCTTTGTATACCAGTTTGGAGCAATATCCTTATCTTATGGGGCAACTTTCCCGGATATCAATACTCCTGAAGCAATGAAGGCATGGGAAATATTGGTTTCAATGAAAGATGACTTTATCCCCGCTGTATTAAACGTAGACAATTGTATTGACCCTATGAAGAGGGAAGAATCGTGGTTAAGCTGGATGCATTGTGCCCGAACTGGCTCGGTCTATAGTTCGAATGAAACTATTTTCTCAGTAGCTCCAGCACCGGAAGGGCCTGCAGGTATTGGGAGTATTGCAGGAGTCAGTGGATACGGTATCATGAAAGATACTCCTAATAAAGAATTAGCTATAAAATTCCTTGAGTTTATAACTAGACCTGATATGCAGGTTAAAATTGCTAAAGGTACCGGTGGGTTTATCCCCCCAGTAGAAGAAGCGCTTAATTATTTAGGTGATGACCCGGAGGATGAAGTAGTCGCAAAGGCTATTATGGTTCTAAGTAAAGGCAGGGTCTCTGGTGTCCCCGGTGGGGATTATCAGGATTGGGGAGCAGTTAAGAAAATATTTGATGATGTCTTTGTTGAGATGGTCTTAAATGGCGATGGAACTGTAGATACAGCCCTTTTAAATGAGGCTCAAGCGAAATTAGATGCCCTGAGGAAGTAGATAATCAGTTTTAGATATTTTCTCATTTCACAAAAATAGTATAACCGGGGAAACATAATTTTCTCGGTTATACTATTTTATAAACGGTAAGTAACAAAAATCATAATTCTTTCGTCTAATTTGTTGAAAGGAGTGAGCACAATTAACCTTTCGGATTTAAAGGAAAATAAAAATTGGACCCCTTATTTGTTAATTGCTCCGACGGTAATTTACTATTTCTTCTTCTGGCTTAGCCCGGTTATCTCCTCTATTTACAGCAGCTTTAAGGGGGTAGATGGAAGTTTTACTTTACAGAACTACATTACTGTTTTCGCTACTACCTCTTTTGGGGAAGCATTTGTGAATACTGCCTTTATTGCTGGTATCTCGATTGTGATAGAGTTTTTTTTCGCCTTAGCTTTGGCTTTATTGATTAATAAAAAATTTAAAGGTTCAGCGATTTTCTTATTTATCGCCATGGTCCCTATGGCTATTCCGGTGGTGGGAGCCGCCGCAATCTGGAAAACCGGGCTAACTGCACATGGTTGGATGAACAGCCTGCTTTATTATTTAGGTTTTTTGGCCAGGGGAGAAAAGATATTATTTTTATCCGGAACTAAATTTTCGATTTTGTGGTTAATTATTATCATTGACACCTGGCAGGTGATACCATCGATGATGATAATCTTACTTGCCGGATTACAAAATTTATCTAAAGAAGCTAAAGAAGCAGGATATATTTTCGGAGGGAACGGCTGGA
>JAYEGH010000169.1:0-2376 GCA_034659055.1 Candidatus Caldatribacteriota bacterium | reverse complement strand
GATAAAGGGTTGGCACTTAAAGGATATTGTTAGATTTTCTTAATCTTTTGGATAAGATCTTCGCGGGTTTTGGTTAGGGTTTTAAGTTCCTGGTTGTATTTTTTTAAATCGATCATCAGGTTCTGGACTTTCTTTGAATCTTTAAGGACGAGTGGGTCGCATAGTTGACTTTCTGTCGCGGCTTTATTTTTTTCTAAGACTTTTATTTTTTTCTCAACCGATTTTAGTTTATCAAGAATATCTTTATTTTGTCGGTAAATGCGATTCCGTTCTTTCGCTTCTTTTTGTTTTTTTAATTTATTTAAAGTTTTCATTCTCGGTTTTGATGATTGTGCGTTTTTAATTGCTATGGTTCTGTTATCAATTTTTGATAACAATTGAGTTCTCTTTTCTATAAAATAAGAATAATTTCCAGGATAGTCATAAGTTTTTCCATCACGTATCTCAATTACCCGGGTTATCAGATTATCTAAAAAGAAACGGTCATGAGATACAATTAATATGGTTCCCGAATATTTCAACAAAGCTCGCTGAAACAATTCCTTAGTTATTATATCCAGGTGATTGGTCGGTTCATCGAGTATCAGAAAATTAGATTCCTGCATCAGAATCTTTGCCAGAGCCAGGCGGGATTTTTCTCCTCCGGAGAGAACATTAATCGGTTTGTATATCGCATCACCGGAAAAGAGAAAAGCTCCCAATAAATTTCTCCTTTCTCCGGTAGTCATAGAACTTGATTCGTCAGATATTTCCTCCCAGACAGTGTGATTATAGTTGAGATTTTGAGAGCTCTCCTGAGAGAAAAAAGCCAGATTTACTTTATGTCCTAAATGTACTTTACCAGCAGTCGGACTTTCTCTTTTACTGATTAATCGGGAAAGGGTAGATTTACCTGCTCCATTTACCCCTACCAGGGCAATCTTTTCACCACGGTGTAAGGTAAAATTTAAGCCGCTAAATACAGAAATTTCCTCATATTTTTTGGCCAAGTTTTCTGCGCTAACTACTTTATCCCCGCTTCGGGGACATTTGGGAAAATAGATGGCTGCTTTTTTTGGCGCTTTATCAATTTTTACTATCTGAATTTTTGCCAGCATCTTTATTCTGCTTTGCACCTGTACCGCCTTGGTATTTTTATAACGAAACCTTTCGATAAAAGCTTGGGTCTTATCTATTTTTTCTTGTTGATTTTTGGCTTCCTTTTGTAAAAGTTCTTGGCGTTTTATTTTTTCTTTCAGGTAATAGGAAAAATTCCCCTGATAGATGGTCAATTTTTGATGAGCTAATTCTGCAATTTGGGTCATAAGTTTGTCCATAAAGTATCGGTCATGAGAGATAACTATTATAGTTCCGGGAAAATTTAGAAGCCAGCCTTCCAGCCACTCTAAGCTTTCTGTATCCAGATGGTTGGTAGGTTCATCAAGTAAAACTATATCCGGCGAAGAAAGCAGTATAGAAGCCAGGATTATACGCATCTTCCATCCGCCGGAGAAGTCAGTACATCGCCTGGTAAAATCTTTTTCCCGGAAGCCTAAACCTTTTAGAACTTTATGAGCCTGGGTAGAAAAAGTGTAACCTCCCCGGTGCTCAAAGAGGTTGGTTATTTTTTCATATTTTTTAAGAACTGCTTGATATTTGTTTGATTCATCAGAAAGAGAGGTCAGATGTTCTTCGCAAACTTTAAGAGAATGTTCTAATTTAGCAATGCCTGATTTCTCCTTCAGGTAGGAGATAAGGTCGATGTTGCTTTTAAGTTCGATTAAATCCTGGGGCAGGTAGCCAATTCGCTGATTTCGTGGTAAAGTAATATTACCCTTATCGGGGTGAGCAAGTCCTACGATGGTGCGAAACAGGGTGGTCTTTCCGGTACCATTATTACCCACCAGGCCAATACAGCTGCCCCTGGGAATCCTCCAGTTCAAATTATCGAAGAGAACTTTCTCCTGGAATCCGATGCTGATATTTTCAAGGGAAATCATAAATATTTTCTCCTGTTTGTCTTTAATTCGTTAATTGGTTAATAAAATAGGATTCAGGAGCCAGAAGTCAGGAGCCAGAATCCAGAATATTATTAGTATAGAGCGTGTAGAGTATAAGAAATACAGCAATGAGTAATGGATTAATAGTTTCGTTTATAAAAACTAAAAACCAAGAACTAAAAACTTGCATTACTACTAACGACTATTCACTATCCAGTAACGACTAATTTAATTGGCAAATTGGCAAATCGGTCAATTGGTAAATTAACAAATCTATTATACACGAAATATTAAATATTTGCCGTGGAATTAAAATTAAATTATTTTTAAATAGTATTATATAATATAATATAAATTAAGTGTTAATTTTGATTTTTTAGATCGTGTCAAGAGAACA
>JAYEGH010000168.1:0-2386 GCA_034659055.1 Candidatus Caldatribacteriota bacterium | reverse complement strand
TACTATTTTTTTTATTGTATTCTTTCTATTTTTTTAACTAACGACTAATTTAAATTTGACATATCTGAAAAGTATGTTATAATGTTAATTAAATAAAAATAAATGTTATAAAAATAACATTAAGGAGATTTTAAAATGGACATTTATAGTGACGCATTAGGAATGATTGAAACTAGAGGTTTCGCAGCGATGGTAGAAGCATCAGATGCAATGGTTAAGGCTGCAAGGGTAGAGTTGGTAGGCTATGAGAAAATTGGCGGGGGATATAATACTGCAATTATACGAGGTGATGTGGCGGCAGAGAAGCTGCTCTGGGACTTAAAAATTGGTTTAACCCTTCTGATATGACTATTATGGGTATAGTTGATCAGGTAAATATTGGAGAGTAATTATGATTTTAGGAAAAGTAATCGGCAACATAGTTTCAACTATAAAATTGCCCGTTTATAAGGGTTATAAAATATTAATTGTTCAGCCAATGAACCCTAAAGAAAAGTTACAGGGGAAGACTGTTGTTAGCCTTGGATACAGTACAGGCAGGAGTAGGGGATAATGTCCTGGTGATTGATGAGGGAAATTCCTCGCGTTTAATTATAAATAATCCGACTGCTCCGGTTAGAACTATGATTGTAGGAATTGTTGATTCAGTAAAAGAGTTTGAAGAAAAGGGATAAAAAAATAAGATGAGCGATAAAACTAATTTTAAAATAATTCAAAATGTAGTTAGTGGACTGTATTCTACCACAATACCAGAAAAGCTACAGCCTGATTCAAATACAGCGCAAGTTAGGATTGATGGCGTAGTTATCGGTGCAGACCACGGCGGATTTGAAATCAAGGAAATTATTAGAGATTATTTACGAACTATCGGGTATCGGGTGACAGATGTGGGAACTTTTAATAAAGAGAGTGTAGATTATCCTGATTATGCCCTTAAGGTGGCAAAAAAAGTAGCCAGTGGGGAATGCGAAAGAGGAATTATGATCGATGGTGCCGGTATTGGTTCTTCGATGGCTTGCAATAAAGTAAAAGGAATCAGAGCTACCCTTTGCTATGATTTAAAAACGATTAACAATAGCCGGGAACACAACAATGCCAATGTTTTAACTCTGGGTGGGCCATTACATACCCCTGAAGAGTTATGCGAAATGGTAAAAGTCTGGCTGGAAACCAAATTTGCCGGCGGGAGACATTGGAAGAGAGTGAATAAAATCATGACCATCGAAAGAGGAAATTAAATTCTATTTTATAGAATTTTTACATATAGATTTACTAAAATTTAGAGGAATAGAGGTGTAAAATTATGGATATGGATGAGATGGATAAAAAAGAGCGGATTAATAAGATTAGTGATGAGATAACAAGTAAGTTAAAAAAAATGGGTAAAACGGATTCCATTTCTATAGATTCTGCTGATAACAATAATACAAATCAGATAACTCCCGCAGATGTTGCCCATTATATCGACCATACTTTGCTAAAACCTGATGCAACTAAAGACCAATTTAAGAAACTTTGTGAAGAAGCAGTTCACTATGGTTTTTATTCGGTATGTGTCAATTCAAGTTGGGTGGAATATTGTGCAAAGAAATTAAGGGATAGCGGAGTCAAAGTCTGTGCGGTTGTAGGATTCCCATTAGGGGCAATGGATAGCCGAACCAAAGCTTACGAAACCCGTAATGCCATTGAAAACGGAGCAGATGAAATTGATATGGTGATTAATATAGGAGCATTGAGAAACGGAGATTTAAAAATGGTGGAAGAAGACTTGCGGGCAGTTATCAGAGCTTGCAGGAGCACAACAACTACCAAGGCTATTATTGAAACCTGCCTGCTAACCGATGACGAAAAGATTATCGCCAGTCAATTAGTGAAGAAAACAGGTTATGATTTTGCTAAGACATCAACCGGATTTTCCAAGGCGGGTGCGAATGCCCATGATATTGCATTAATGCGCAGAACAGTTGGTCCCAAAATGGGAATAAAAGCAGCAGGTGGTATACATAGCTTTGAAGAAGCATTATTGATGATTAAATCCGGTGCAACTAGATTAGGCGCAAGCGCAGGTGTAAAGATTGTCAGTTCTTAACAGTAGAAGTAGAAATAGAAAAGAATAATTAAGTAGAGGATGATAGAAAGTGGAAGATTCAAGTCTTTCGGATTATAAAGATATTATTGAGGTAATTTCAAAAGCTATTTACAAAGAAGTAAAACCCAAAGAAGGGGGATTAAAGGATTTTTCCATTCCGGTAGAGACCTCTAATCATCATGTACATTTAACCAGAGAGTCTTTGGATATTTTGTTTAGGAAGGGATATGAACTGACTAAATTGCGTGATTTATCACAACCGGGAGAATTTGCCAGTAACGAGCAGGTTAATATTGT
>JAYEGH010000167.1:0-2398 GCA_034659055.1 Candidatus Caldatribacteriota bacterium | reverse complement strand
GTAAGGTTTGGAAAAACCCGGAACTTAAGATAGTAGAGAAAGATGTTCCTAAAATTGGGCCCACAGAGGTTTTGATAAAACTTAAGGCTTGCGGAATCTGTGGTAGTGATGTACATATGGCTCAACCTGATGATGATGGTTATATCTGGTATCCGGGACTCACTGCTTTTCCTACAACCATAGGACATGAATTTTCAGGAATTGTAGTGGAAGCAGGTGAACAGTCTATTAACAAGAGAACCGGGAAAAAATTTGAAGAAGGAGAAGCGGTTACGGCTGAAGAGATGTTTTGGTGTGCATCTTGCCGACCCTGTGCTGATGGTTATCCTAATCACTGTGAAAAATTGCAAGAGCTTGGTTTTAGCTGTGATGGTGCCTTTGCAGAATACGTAAAAGTGGATTCCCGCTATATTTGGAGTCTGGAAGAACTAAAGAGAGTCTATAAAGGAGATGATTTATTCTTAGCCGGTAGTATAGTCGAACCTACTTCAGTAGCTTATAATGCAGTAATCGAAAGAGGAGGAGGGATAAGACCCGGAGACAATGCAGTAATTTTAGGCGGTGGTCCCATTGGCCTAGCTGCAGTAGCTATCATGAAAAAAGCAGGAGCCTCCAATGTTATTCTTTCTGAACCATCTGAATCAAGAGCAAATTTAGGTAAATTGATGGGTGCTGACCATATAATTAATCCTGTAAAAGAAAAATTTACTGAGAGAGTATTAGATATAACCGATGGTTTGGGAGCTAAATTATATTTAGAAGCAACAGGGTTGCCTGATAAAGTCTGGCCGGATATTGAGCAATCTATTTGGGAAGGTAAGATGATTAACAGTACAGTAGTAATTGTAGCTCGTTCTGACAAAAAGATTCCGTTAACTGGGGAAGTCTTTCAGGTAAGAAGGGCTTCCATTGTAGGTTCTCAAGGACATTCAGGGCATGGAACATTCCCCAGAGTTATAAGCTCGATGGCTTCAGGAATGGATATGACTCCACTAATTACAAAGAAAATTACTTTAGAGGAAGTTCCGGAAAATATAGTTTTATTACGAACCAATAGGACTGAATGTAAAATTACTTGTTTATTTTAATAATTTAATAAAAAGGAGGAAACAAAATGACTGATAATAAAAAAAATGAAAAATGGCTGACTACTGATTATCCTCAGATAGTCTTTGAAAATAGCCAGGTTGGTAGATTAAAAAAAGAACTGTTTGATGCTCCCATGAGCAAGATAGAGGGAATACTTAAAGAATATGAAATTCCTTCTCCTTCTGAATTAGGAAAAGCAGAAAGTTATATTCAGACGACTCCCCGTATGCACGTTATTGAAAATAGGCGTAAAAACGATTTCGTCTTTGTTCCCGTAGGATGTACCGAATGCCATGGTGATTATGCCAATACCGGACTAGATACCTTTATGGCAACCCAAATATGTGAAGGAGTACGCCGTTATGTAAAAAATAGAGATGGAGTAGGTTGTAGCTTAGCTCTACCTCCACTAAATTATGGGGCACATCCTTATCATCACTGCGGAATGGCTGGAACAATAATTATGCCCGAAGATGTAGTTAGAGAAACAATGATTAATGTAATGTATGGACTGTGGAATGATGGTTTTCGTAAACAGATGTGGGTGAACAATCACGGACAACTATGGGTATTAGAATCAGCAATACAGGAATTCTGTAAACGCTATCAATTGCCCGGCATCTATCGGGTAGTCGATTGGCATCGCTCCATTAGAGAATTCTTTATCCCTATTGATAGAGAAGATAGTCTTACTACTAACTTTATTCATGCCGATGAAGCAGAGGCATCTGTTGCTAAATTACTTTTCCCTGAAATGATAGACATGGAATATGCTGTAGACACAGAGGGTGATTCCTTGTTACCCGGGGGTCATTTTGATACTTCGGTTGATCCTTATCGTCGACCTCAAGGATGGCAACAAGGAGAAGGTCAGTCTGCTATTGAAAGATCTGCTGTGCCGGAGGGAATAGTAGGATTTCCGACTAGATCGAGTGCTGAAAAAGCAAAACGTCCCATTGCCGCTATTCTAAAGTATTTAACCTTGGTTCATGATGAAATTATGCAAACTTATCCGGCGGGTAAACTGCCTCCGGTTAAAAAGATAAGCTTGCGTGATCCAAAAGAAATGGAACCATTCTTAAAAGAACCTATGAGCAAGGGATGGAAATCTGTTTTTGAATTACCTTATATCGGACAAATAAATAGTTTATAGTGAATAGTAATTCGTATTGCGTATCGCGTATCGCGTATCGCGTGAAAAAAATAAGATTCAGGTGTACGGGCAGACCCGCCTGTCTATTATTGTCATTCCCACGAAAGTGGGAATCCAGAATAATATTTAAAGATAGATTCCCGTTTCCACGGGAAT
>JAYEGH010000166.1:0-2415 GCA_034659055.1 Candidatus Caldatribacteriota bacterium | reverse complement strand
GGTACTGGTAAAATATTTACGCTATCTTCCCGTAATGGAAATAGTCTTTTTCCGAAATCTACCTATTATGCTCATTATTCCTTTCATATTAAAGAATAAGAAAATTTCTTTTTGGGGGAACAATAAAACTCTTTTACTATTACGTTGCTTGCTTTCTGCCATTTCTGTAATAACTTATTTTTATACCATTACAGTTATGATTTTAACTGATGCAGTTACCATTAAGCAATTGAGCCCATTTTTTATACTAATTCTGGCAAGTATATTTTTAGGAGAAAAAATAAATTATAAGAAAATTAATATTTTTATTTTAGCATTTTTAGGAGCTTTATTTATCGTTAAACCAGGGTTTCGTTTAGATATGTATCCAGTAATTATTGCTTTATCGGGAGTAATCTCAACAGCAGGGTCACATGTAGCTTTACGCAATTTGCGACTTACCGATCATCCTCTGGTAATAGTAAATTATTTTGGATATATTATAGGTTTGATAGCCCTTGGAGTATTGCTTTGGCAAGGAAATTTTATTATTCCTGATGCATTAAGCCTTTTTGTTCTATTTTTACTGGGATTTGTCGGATTGGGAGGACAATTCGCCCTTACTAAAGCTTACCAGATGGCTCCTACAAAATTAGTAGCTCTTTATCTATATTTACAAATTATTTTTAGTACTTTTTTAGGAATATTATTTTTTAAAGAAATCCCTGATATATTTAGCATACTTGGAGCATCTTTAATAATTGTATGTGGATATTTAAATTTTAAATTTACTAAAAAGAAGGAGAAAAACGTTTAAATGAATAGAAAAGCATTTAAAACCATTGTTGTTCCGGTTAAAGCGAGAAGAGAAATTGAAAAAGAAGAAAGTAAATTTAAAGTAGCACTGATAGCTCATGACACTAAAAAGGCGGATATACTTGCTTTTGCAGCGAAAAATTGCGATATTTTAAAAAAGTGTAGCTTAATAGCTACAAAAGCGACCGGTCGCCTGATTAATAGTAAAACTGATTTGGAAGTGAAAGAAATGATGTCTGGTCCGGAGGGTGGAGATTTGCAAATAGGTGGTTTGGTAGCAAGCGAAGAAATAGACTTGGTGGTATTCTTGCGGGATCCTTTAGCCAAACAACCTCATGATCCGGATATAGCTGCATTAATGAAAGTTTGTGATGTGCATGATATCCCTTTGGCAACAAATTTATCTTCTGCGGAAATTTTGTTAAGAGGTGCAACCGGAAAAATAGCTCTGTAAAAAGTTGTTATGAGATGTTGTGGATTATCAAGAATGGATATTATTTTTTATTATAACTTTATTACAACATTAAATATAATATATATTCCCAGGAAATATCCTAAAAAAATTAACCAGGCTGCAATTCCTAAATGAAATATGGCTTTCTTAGGTTTATAGACCACACTAGCAATAGCAATACTGGTGAGAATTATTGCCATTAGGGCACTGATAATATGTTGTGGAGAGATTACGCTTAAGATTGGAGGGCCGGCATAGAATATATCAGAAAAGAAAGGTATGGTCATATTGAGGATGTTTGCTCCCAGAACAATTCCTAAGGCAAGATCATAAGCTTTTATTCTGATAGCCGTTATAGAGGTAACCAATTCGGGTAGGGAAGTAATGATTGCCAACATTATGGTTCCCATAAAAGTTGTTCCCCAGCCGGTAAGTTCAGCTAACTCATTGGCAACTTTAGCTAATTCTATGGCTGTAAAGATTATTATTATTCCTGCTATAAAAAATTTAATATTAGTTATTGCCAGAGAATAAGCAGAATAGTTTGCTTGTGAAATTCCCAAGATTTCATCTGGTCGATTTTTCTTGCTATAGCGGAATATTATTAGAATACCCAGGAAATATAGGATTATTAAAATTAACGAATCAATGCCTACACCAAAAATTAAAGTAGAAAACTTTATTAATATAGCTAAGGCGGCAATTCCAAAAAGAAATATTCCTAAAATGGCAGTTAGCACTTGTCCTGTATCTACTTCTTTAAAGAGCGAACCCGGACCATGAGCAAAATCTATTATAGCAATAATCAGCAGATTAAACATAATACTTCCAAAAATATTTCCAATTGCTAAATCAGGGGCATTGATCCAGGCAGCACTTGAACTTGAAGAAATTTCAGGCAGAGATGTAGCCAGAGGGATTAGAGCAGCTCCAATCCACAACCTTCCTACTCCGGTTTTTTCGGCAATTATATCTCCATAGCGAGTCAGTTTAATTCCAGTAAAGATAATTATAGCAGCGCATAATAAAAATAATAACCATAGATTGAGCAACTTTATTTATTTTTCTCCTTAAATTTAAAAGTATTTGTTTATAAGTTTATTATAATCGAGCAAGCAAACTATCTCGATAAAAAATTATAACACTTCTTTAAAATCTAATCAATG
>JAYEGH010000165.1:0-12049 GCA_034659055.1 Candidatus Caldatribacteriota bacterium | reverse complement strand
CTTTCGTCATATTCCCAGGCAGAGCCGCCAAAAACAGAGCCCCAATTATTGGGAGGTAAACCATTTTTAGCCTTTCTCCAAATATAAAAATCTCGATAAGGGTTATATAAAGAGGAGCGGGATTCTATGAACCAGTGGTGTTCATCAGAAGTGTGATTTACTACTAAATCCATAATCAATTTCATATCTCTTTTATGTGTTTCTCTTAAAAGATTTTGCATATCATTCATATCGCCAAATTCATCCATAATATCCTGGTAATCACTGATATCATAGCCATTATCATCATTGGGAGATTTATAGACCGGGCATAACCAGATAGCATTTACCCCTAAGTTTTTTAAATAATCTAATTTTTGAATAATTCCCGGTAGGTCTCCGATGCCATCTCCGTTACTATCCTTAAAACTTCTGGGATATATCTGATATACTACTGTTTCTTTCCACCATTTTCGTTTCATTTTATACTCCTTTTTATTACGGTTGTTTTTTAAAATTATAGAGTATTGTTTTCAGTTTTCAAGAAAATTTGTATATCGATATATTATGATTATTCCCAAAAAAAATAACCAAACTTCACAAATAACATCAAACAACATGTCTAATTACTTACAATATAAATATTTGTTGGTTTTGTAGGATGATTTTCAGTTATTGGTAGCTTATCCGGTTCTCCCTTCCCCAGGCAGTATAGGGAAATATCAGACCTGCATATATATTAAGTAAATTAAAATGAGGGACTTCACACACTTAAAGTATTTAATTTAAAGTATTTGATAAAATATTTTTATCAAAATAAAAAAATCTTTTATTTAGATATTTAATCTTGTTACAATCAGCATAGTTTACCCTTTTACCGACCCAGCTGTTAGTCCCTGAATAATTCGACTCTGGAATATCAATACTAAAATAACTATTGGTACGGTTACCACTACAGCCGCAGCCATTATTTCGCCAAAAGGCTCCTGGTGCGCAATATAACCGGTAAATAAGGCTATTGCTACTGGCACAGTCCTTGCTGATGGGTTAATAGTAGTAAAAGTTAATGCAAATAAATACTCATTCCAAGAAGCTATAAAAGCCAGCAGTCCAGTAGTAACTAATGCTGGTGCAGTAAGCGGCAATAATATTCTATAAAAGGTTTGAAAGAATGTTGCACCATCCACTTGGGATGATTCCAATATGGCAGTTGGTAAAGACTTAAAAAAAGCTGCAAGCACCCATGTCGTAAAAGGCAAAGTAAATATCATATATGTTAAAATCATACTGAATCTTGGTTCTAATTTTAACGTATTAATTATTGCAAAAAGCCCTGTTAATACTGTTATTTGTGGGAACATAGTCATTGCCAAAATAATATACATAGATGGCTGTTTTCCTCTAAACCTTAACTTACCTATTGCAAAGCCTGCAAAAGCTCCGGCTATCAATGCCAAGAAAGTAGTTGATATAGCAACGATGGAACTATTAATTAAGCCATACAAAAATTCCTGGTTTTGTATAATTGACTTATAGTTAATTAAATTAAATGAAATATTTCCTGATACAGGATCTCTGGGAACGAAAGTTGCTGGCATCATCTGCAATTGTGCTTCTGTCTTAAAAGATGAATTCAATGCCCAGTAAAATGGAAAAAGTAAATATATTATAATAATTACTAGAACAAAAGAAAATAAAGCCCTTTGCGCAATTTTCGTAGTAATATTATTCACTTGAATATACCCCTCCCAAAGCTTTTATATATAATATTGCAAAAGCAAAAATTATAACAAATATAATCACTCCAACAGCAGAAGAATAGCCCATAGCCCGATTTCCAACTAATTGGTAGTAATTGTAAGTTGCCATAGAATATTCTCTACTGCCTAACACAACCTGGAATAAATCAAATACTCTTAAAGCATCTAAGGTACGAAATATCAAAGCTACAGCTAAGGCAGGTTTCAATAATGGCAGGGTAATCTTTATAAATTGCTTTATCTTTCCCGCTCCGTCTATAGCTGCTGCTTCGTATAATTCCATGGGTATAATTTGTAACCCTGCCAGCAGCAATAAAGCCATGTATGGTGTTGTCTTCCAAACATCAATCATAATCATAGAAGGAATCTGCCATATTTTTTCACTTAGGAAAGCAATTTGACCTGCACCAATCCCAAATTTAGCTAATATAGTATTAAATAACCCAACTCTTGATGATTGCAACATCCAATGCCATATTTTTGCAGAAACAACAGTTATCACTGCCCAGGGAACTAACATAGCAGCACGCATTATACCTCTCCCTTTAAAATTGCTATTTACTACCAATGCAATCCCCAAGCCTAATATTGTTTCAAGAAGAACTGATATTAAGGTAAATTGAAGGGTATTGCCAATTGCTTGGATAAAAGCTGGATCTGTTGCTCCAATCACATATCGCTTTTCAAACAAACTAAATTGGGCCAATTCTTTATACCTGATTGGTTCTCTTGGAAGTATTTTAATGCTTTTTTCATAAACTGGTTCTTCTGTTTTGAGATCTACTTCTTGTTTTGCAACTTCTTCGTCCAGAAGCGAGCCCCAAGTCATTCTTGGGGGTAGTTCTTTAATCGTTAAACTTAACAGCTTTTTATAATTTTCAAAACCAACAAAGCTTGTTTCTTTAGTGCTTGCAAAACCCTTGTCGGTCAAGCTTGTATAAAAGACAGTTCCGAGAGGATAAATTGCAACGATAATTAAGACAATAAAAGCTGGCAATAACAACTTATACGCAGTTTTTTCTTCTCTGATCGCTAATTTTAATTTTGGCAACTTTAAATCACCTTTCTACTTCTCATATAAAAATCTTATCAAAAAAATTAAAAATTTACATTATTATATAATACATATTCGCTGTGAGCTAATTAGCTCCCAGCGAATATGTATTCCTAACATCGACCCAGAAATTTAATTATTCAATATCAAATCCAGTTATGTCTTTTAATTCTAATTCCAATGATTCAAATGCATCTGCTGCATCTGTTCCGCCAGTTAGCACAGAATGAACCGCCTGGAAAAATGCTACTGATACTGCATTATAATTTGGTGCCGTTGCAGTAGATGGTCTTGGAGTTGCATTTATAAATACATCATACAATGAACCAAAAAACGGCGAAGCATCCAACACCTCTTTGTCTTTATAAAGAGGCATAATTGTCGGGTTTAAAGAACCTATTATTGCTCTATATTTTTGAGATTCGTAGTTGGTAAAGAATTCTACAACATCTGCTGCCACCTCTGGATTTTTTGAGTATTTAGATACTGCTAACTGCCATCCACCTAAAGCTGCTGCGCCACCTTTTCCATCACTTGACGGCAATGGACAAACATCAAACTTACCTGCGACAGCACTATCTTCAGCATTACCCAAAGAATAAGCGTAAGGCCAGTTTCTCATAAATACTGCATTCCCACCTTGCCATATATTACGAGCATCTTCTTCTTGGAATGCTGTTACCCCTTTAGGAGAAATAGTCCCTACCCAGCCTGCTGCTTTATCAACTGCTGCAATAGCATTTTTATTATTAATTGTGATAACTTTATCAGGACTAATTACTGTTCCACCATAACTTGAATCTATCCACTCAAGGGCATCACAGGTCAAACCTTCATATGCATTACCCTGCCATACAAATCCTACAAGGTCAGCATTACCTGCTGCTCTTTCGCCTTTTTGAATTGCGGCGGCTGCCTCTTCCAATTCGTCCCAAGTTTTTGGAGGATTAAAACCATATTTTTCTAATAAGTCTGTTCTATAATACAACAGTCCTGCATCAGTAAAAAAGGGCATTGCCAACAAAGCTCCATCAACAGTATTGTTTTGCACTATTCTGGGGAAATGATCTTTCGCTGCCTCTTGTAAACCATATTTATTTAAGTCTATTAAATGTTCGGCTAAATCTCCGGGCCAAATAACATCAATCTGGTAAATATCAACTTCTGAACTTTTGGCATTTAAATACTGTAAATAGACAGCCAACCTATCCTGTACTGCATCCGGTGAATCAAAAACTTCTATCTTTACATTAGGATTTTCTTTCATATACCGTGAAGCAATTTCCTGAGCCATTTCATACTCCTGCCCAACTGCTCCACTTATTATTTTAATTGTAGCCTCTTTTTCCGCAGAAGCGAAAACACTCACACTAATCACCATAACTAAAACTAAAAATAATACGATACTCCTTTTCATTTTTTTTCTCCTTTAAATTTTTTAATATTCTTTTAAATAAATTTTTTTTCTAATTCATCCCTCCTTTATTTCTTTATCTCTTCTTCGCTTTTTCCTCTGTCTTTATAATGTTTATAGTTACATTGTTTTATACTATTTTGACTATCTATCCCCCCCCTCAGCATCGATTGCCGGATTAGTATCTTCTATAATTGATTCAATCGTATTGGGTGCTTCTATGGCAGTTAAACTTCTTTTCAAATAAACCTGGGGTTACTGCTATATTCATTGTTTACTTACACCTATTTTAATAACATTCGCGATTATATCCATTCATTCCTTTGTGCAATATTACGATTATTTTGTTTTTAATAATTTATTTTTTGTATAATTTGTATAAATTTATAAAAAATATTATAAAAGTTTGCCAATATAACCGTAAATTTCTGGTCTCAGACTTCTAGCTACTCTCTCTTGTTTTCTCTCTTTCATAATCATATCAAATTCAAATACCTTAATCAATATTTCTTCTTGAGTAGCAGAAGCCTCGGCAATAACCTCACCCCTTGGATTAACCATCTTACTCAAACCACAAAACTGGATATCTCCATCCTTCCCCACTCGATTGACATGGACAATAAACAACTGGTTATCCTGAGCCCTCGCCCGGGCTCGCAAATTTAGAAGGTACTCATACCCATTGGGAACTGCTGAAAGGATAAAGATAATTTGGGCCCCTTTTAAGGATAGGGCTCGAAACAACTCGGGAAAAGCATGATCATAACAAATGGCTAATCCCACTCTGGCAATCCCCAGATCAACCACTGGAATGTTATTCCCCGCTCTAAAGTATTCATGTTCCAGGGGATAGAGATAATATTTCCTGTATTTACCCACCAGTTCCCCGTTTTTGTTGATAATAAAAGCTGAATCATATAGAATATCAGGACATAAAGGATCCTTTTCTACAATACTTCCAAGTATGGCCATTCCGTATTGTTTTGCTTTTTTACTTAATTGTTCAGTTGTTTCTCCTGGGATAGTCTCGGCTAGGTCGTAAAAATCTGATCCGATGTCTTCTAAATTATAACCGGTGGTAAAAAATTCTGGAAAACAAACTATATCAACCTTTCCTTTTACTTTTTCCAAAAATTCCATAGAACGGATAAGATTTCTCTTTTTATCTTTTATTACACAATCCATCTGGGCTAAGGCTACTTTTACTTTTTGGGAGCTCAATATCTTTCCCTCCTAAAATCTAATATCTTTTTCTATTTCTCAACTAATTACCTATATTTTAAAAACCCATCAATCATAATATGGGTACCAAACGATATGGTATTTACACTGATAGATCGTATGAGATAATTTTTTCCATAGTGAAAACTTCTACTAATTATTCAGCACTTTCTCGACAGGATTTTCTTATGATTAATTCCGCGTTTAGAATATGATTTTCTTTTTGAGAATAATTTTCTATTTTATTTTGTATCTCTGTAATGAGTATTTCAGTGGCAAGTTTACCTATCTGATTTGTGGGTTGTCTGATAGCGGTGATTGACGGATTGATCAGTTTAAACCATTTGGAATCATCGAAAGATAAAACTCCCATGTCTTTTGGTATTTCATATTGAAGTTCTCTAACCGCCCTGAGGACTTGATAACATATGTTATCATTCCCACATAAAATAGAATCTATTTCTTAAGGAGGCTCATGGGGTCAGGTCTCAACATTTGACATAACAAAATTGAATGTCAAATGCTGAGACCTGACCCCTTTTCCTACCTCATTATCAAACAAAGAACCGTCCCCTTGTTTCCTTAAAGTGTTGCATTTGTAACTTGAACCCAAGGTGTCCCTATTATTATTCCGTATTTTTTTTACTTTACATTTTTTATTGTCAGAAGAACCGTCCCCCTGACATTTTATAAGTTATTTATCAACCTCTTCCATCTTTATGATTTTCTTATTCATTGGGTTTTACTTTTTGTTAGCTGGTATGATATACAAAAATGCGAATTGATATTTTTCTTTTTCATAATTTGCATAAAATGCATCCCACAAAAAATTAATATATTCCTCTTCTTGAATTGTTTTATATAAATAAGGTAGACAATCTAATATTTGAAAGGCATCTTCGTTCATTATTCGCCCCATACCTCTGCGATTTTATCTTTTATCTTATTTTCAAAAATCGTAATTAATTCTTTATTGGCATCAATAATTTTTTGTTCTTCTTCAATTTTACTTACGATTTGTTGTTGAATTTCAATGGAAGGAAACGGAATTTTTATTGTTTGTAAATATTTAACAGAAGAAACGTTTTTTATGGCTGCACCAGATGTGTTTTGAAAATACTTGATTTGAATATTTGGAGTTTCTAAAACTAATTTGATATACATAGAATTAGTTTTGTTATAATTTGGTGTCAATTTTAATAATGCCTGATTGATTATTCCCCTTTCAATATTCTGAGGTACAATTGCTATTTTTCCCATAGTTCCGGAACAGCTTATAATCAAATCACCTGTTTTTACTTCAAATCGTTTCATTTCTTGAAATTTATCAAATGTAATATAATATTCTCCGATTTTAAAGTTATTCTGAATAGCATGTTTTTGTTCGTAAACTTTATATCCCTTTTCAACAAATATTTCCTTCTTTAATGCTCCCCCAAAAGGACCTCTGACAAATTTACATATACGACCTAATTCAACTATTTCCCATTCCGGGTCGATTTTGAAAGTTGGTTTGTAATTTTCCACAACTTGTTTTGCGCCATCTATTATTTTTTGATAGCTGTCCAATTCAGTAACAATCTGTTTCTGTATTTCAAGAGGAGGAAGAGGGATTTTAAAGGGAGACAAACCTTGTCGTGTAATTTGAGGTTGAGCTGATCCCGAAATTGTAGATGTTAGAATGGAATGTTTCAAAAGATAGAATAAATATTTTTTATTTAAATTATTGTCCTTTGGTTTTACAACCATCGCATTACCAGTAATCCAGGATTTTGGTTCAGACATATTTACAGTACCGCAAGTTGCACCCCTGCAAGTAATTAAAACTTCTGCCTTTTCATGATTATACTTATTAAATCTTCCTATAATTCCATTAGCACCAAAAACTAAATACTAGCCATCTTTTTTCATTTCTTTCTGTGCAATTGTTTTAGGCTGATAAATTTCACAAACTTCCCCAAGTTCTACAAAATCCCACTTACCATTATATATAACTTTTTCTTTATATCGATCACCACTTAAATTATAATCACCACTCTTAGCAATCTTTTCTTTTTTCACTACATGTGCTAGTTTTTTTTCGTTCAGATTAAATTCAATTTCTTTACCTTCAATAATACTCTGTTTATATTTTTTTATGATTTCCAATGCCAGTGGTAAGTTATCTTCCTTAATTTTCCTTCTCTGGACACCTAAACCAAATCCATCATGATTTACTTTGACAAAAAGAATTTTATCGGTTTTTTTAGCTAAATTTTTATTTAAAAATAAAATTGAGGTTTTAACTCCAGCATACGGATTAAATACTCCAGCAGGTAAAGACACAACTGCAAAAAGTGAATTTTCTATTAACATCTTACGTAGTTTTTTATATGCAATTCCTGATTGAAAAATAATACCTTCCGGAACAATCACACCACCCCTGCCGTTTGGGTTTAGATGTTCGGCAATGTAATCAACAAAAAGAACTTCTGAACGTTTTGCCTTTATACTAAATCTTTTATGAGGTTTAATCCCGCCTTTTGGAGACATAAACGGAGGATTCGCCAGGATAATGTCATAAAACTCATTCCATTTTTCTTCTGAAGTCAAGGTATCATATTCATATATTTTCGGAGCTGGAAAATTGTGCAGGTACATATTTACCAAAGATAATCTCACCATATCGGGAGAGATATCATAACCTGAAATATTAGCAATTAAACGGGTTCTTTCATCAGCAGTTAGAGAGGACCTGTTATCTTTTTTGTTTTTACCAAGAATATGATTATAGGAAGAAATCAAAAAACCAGCTGTTCCACAGGCAGGATCAAGGATAGTCTCATTTTTACAAGGGTCAACTACCTTGACCATAAAATCAATAATATGTCTTGGGGTTCTGAATTGACCGGCTTCCCCCTGAGAACCCATCACTGAAAGCAGATATTCAAAAGCATCTCCCAATTTTTCACTGTGATCATATTCAAAATCTCCTATTACTTTTAAAAACATTTTTAAAGTTTCCGGATCTCTATAAGGCAAATAAGCATTTTTAAAGATAGTTCTGAATAGTGGTGGAATATTTGGATTATGATTCATTTTCTGTATGGCTTCTCCGTATAAACCGACAAGTTCATATCCGCTCACGCGAGGGTCAAAAATCCTACTCCAGGCATATTTTTCATATTCACCTATAAAGAAGGTTGCCTTTCCTCCCAATTCTTCGGATTGTTTATCCATATCATCCATAAATTTGTAAATCAAGGCAATGGTAATCTGTTCAACTTGTGATTTGGGATCCGGTAATTTTCCGACAAGAACGTCTCTTGCTGTATCAATTCGTCTTTTAGTAAGAGTATCCAACATATTGTAATCTCCTTTACGCGGCAAAAGTATTTAGAGGAACGTAATCCTTAATGTATTCAATAATCGGATCTTTCCAGCCATCTAATTCTTTTAAATCTTTTATGTTAAATCTTGGATTGGTTGCAAGATTTGCAAATTTTTTCGAATCAATGATTTCTCTTAGGTCTGAATCTAAAATATAGGCTTTTATAAATTGCCTTATAATATAGATAAATTCATTTTTAGGTTGGTATATAGAAATAAATTTACTTACTTCTTCTTCAAGGAGTTCGTCTTTGCTTTTAAATTTCTTTATCTTTCCAAAAATTTTCTCTAAAATTTCCTGCAAGCTTAATCTGCGGTCAAGTTTTATTGATTTTCTTAATTTGTCAAGATTGAAATAATCTTCCGGTTTATTGAATATTGTTTTCTTTATATGTTCTTCGGCCTCGTGAAGTTTACCTTCATCCATTTTCTGTTTTATGTATTCATTGGCTTTAACTGTTTCTTCAAATCTTTCAAAAAGCTTTCTATCAATTTTCATTCCCTCGAGACCAATAGTGGTTTCTGCAATGCCTTTTATTGGGTCAAGAATAAAACTTTCATATTCTTTTGGGATGGGAGGTGGGAAGTCTCCATCTTTACCTTTTCCTGTCTCTGGTGGTAATTCGATTACTTCATCATAATTAAATTTCTCTTCAAAGTATTCACAAACAGCAAAAAAATCAAAAAGTTTAAAATTTTTCTTTGGTTCTGTATATTTTTCTGTACGGCCTAATTCATCTTTCTCTTTATGTATGAAATTATATTTACGTGTACCCCTGCCTTTCATTTGAACAAAGTATGAAGGCGAAAAAATAGGTCTCATCAAACATAAATTTAAAATATCTTCACAATCATACCCAGTGGTCATCATCCCGACAGTAACACATACCCTCGTTTTACTGGATTTATAACCTTCTTTAAAAGAGGTATGACCATTAAGATTATTATTTGCAAAATTGATGGTCATTTGCTGAGCATCAGCAACATTGGAGGTAATCTGAACAGCAAAATCAGAGTTATATTTACCCGGATATAATTTATGGGCAAATTTATTTAAAATTTGCGTTACTTTAGAGGCGTGCTTCTGACTGACACAAAAAACAATACTCTTACCAATCTCTCCGGTTAAAGGATCTTTTAATGCATTTTCAAAGAAGGTTTTGCATAAGGTAATATTTGTTTTCTCCGAGTAAAATTTTCTCTCGAAATCCCTTTGGAAGTAGGTCTTTTCCTCTTCTTCTCCTTCTTCATTTTCTACAAGAATAGAATAACCTTTTTCTGATAATAGTTCTGTAGTGATATCTGTTCTTGCATCTAAAACAATGGGATTTACCAGATAACCGTCTCTTACACCATCTAATAGAGTATATCTGTATGTTGGGTTAGTCGATTTGCATCCAAACGTTTCATAGGTATCCAGCAACTGGCGTCTTTCTAATTTGCGAGGATCTTTTTCTGCCAATTTTTCTTTATCAATTTTTTTCAAATAATCTTTGGGTGTTGCAGTAAGACCTAATTTATATCCGGTAAAATATTCAAATACAGCACGGCTGTTACCATTTATGGACCTGTGTGCTTCATCTGATATTACCAGATCAAAATCTGTAGGGGAAAATAGATCTTTATATTTATTATTAAAAAGGAGAGATTGGACTGTTGTAACTACGATTTCTGCTTTTGTCCAGTCATCTCTGTTTTCTTTATAAATTACACTCTTATAATCATTCTTTAAATATCTTACAAAGTTTTTTTGTGCCTGGTCTTCTAATTCTAACCTATCCACAAGGAAAAGAATTCTTTTAGCATTGCCTGTTCTTAGGAAAAGTTTAATCACACCTGCAGCTATTAATGTTTTCCCGGTGCCGGTTGCCATTTCGAATAAAAATCTGCTTTTACCATCTTTTACTGCATCTTGTAAGGATGAAATGGCTCTTATTTGATAATCTCGTAAAAATTTAAGCTTGTTTTCCTCAATAAAAGCACTTCTAGTTTGTTTGTATATCCAGCTGGGATCACTTCTATAATCAGGTTTCTGGGAAATAACAATATAATCTGCTTCAATATGTTCATTAACTAAATTATTTGGATTTGGTTTAAAGGATTTTTTGTATTTTATAGAACTGCTTGTGGGGAATGTTGTAATAATGTGTGGATTGCCTAATTCAATATCCCAAAAATAATGGAGGTTGCCATTTGACAGGATTATAAATCGAACGTTAAGAGCCCTGGCATATTTACGAGCTTGCTCTTTTCCGTCTAACGGATCTTTGCCTTCTTTTTTTGCTTCTAAAACGACCATTGGAAAACCTTGTTCGTCTAATAGTAAAAAATCAATATAGCCACTTTTAATCTTTTCAAAATCTTCTCCAAGTTCGTTTAATTTTTGTTCAGTAATTTTTACATTAGTTTCAAGGCATATATTTGCTTTTCCTTCAGGGGTATCGAAAAATCTCCATCCTGCTTCTTCGAGAAGTTTATTTATTCGTATACGCGCTTTTGCTTCTTTTGGCATAATATTTAATCCCTTTTAAATATATTTTAAATGGAAGACCTAGGTTGTGTTGTCATTTTATCTTACATCAAAATATTCATAAAATCCTTTATTTTTGGAAAAATGGCTTATTTTCTTTAAATTGAGAACCGTTATTTCCTTTTCTTCGCATTCTATTCAATCAAGATTGGTTAGTTCCGGTAGTCTGGGAAGCTCTTTTGGTTCTTTGAATCCTCCACTCAGTTTTTCTTTTAATAGTAATTATTTTCCAAATAACTTGGGGAAATGTAGGAGCTGTAAATCCGCTGTGAGTTGCTTATAGTTTGCTCTTTTTTATTTTACCTCCCAGTGTCCGCCTTTTGTGGGTCATAGTCTTTTAATAATTCCTCTCTCTTTTAAAACTGAGATATGCCATAAAATTGTTTTTCGGTTTTTGCCAATAATTTCAGTTAATTCATTATAAGTAATTTTGTTATTCTTTTTCATATCTACAATAATTATCCTTTGAATTTCAGGGACATTTTCTGCATACACAAAACCCTTGCCATCAATAACCCGTCTCTTGTAGCTGTTTTCTGTAAATTCGTCTCTGAAAAATATTTTTTTCATATTTAGATGTAATCCCATTTAATACTATACTATATTTATTTTAAATGTCCTTCTTTTTGGAGAAAATATTTTTACAAGGGGGAGGGAAAAGAAAATTCACCCCCACCTTAATCCTCCCCCCTCAAGGGGGAGGAAGTATGTTGTTTTAGTCC
>JAYEGH010000164.1:0-2431 GCA_034659055.1 Candidatus Caldatribacteriota bacterium | reverse complement strand
TTTCAGGTTTCATGGCAGTTGACAAAACAGCTAAATCAAAAATATTTTCAATAATTTCTTTCTCGCGGGGATCTTCGTATTTAATTATTATTTTGCCATCTTTTCTTTGGGAAATCTGAGAAGGAATTGAGCGAAGGTATTTAATATTATATTCTTCTTTGCATTCGGTAAAAAATTTGGTAAATTCTTTGCCGAAAGGCTGAATATCCATATAAAATATTGAAACTTCAGCTTCCGCATCCTTTTCTTTTATAACGCGAGCCATTTTCATTCCATAACCGCAACAGATTCGGGAACAATTCGGATTATTAATACTTCTATCCCTGCTTCCAATACATTGTATAATCGCAACTTTTTTCGCTATTTTTTTATCCGAAGGCCGAAAAACATAACCCTTAGTATAAATCTGATTTTCCAATTCTGTAGCAGTTATGACATTCTCATTTATTCCATATCCGTATTCAATCTTTTCTTTGGGATTCCAGGGTTCAAACCCAGTTGCAATAACAATAGCAGAAATATTAGATAATGTTTCTTTTTCAACCTTATGATTAAAATTTATCGCTTCAAAAGGACAACCATCTATACAGACATGACACTCTTCATTTTTAAAATTTAGACAATTTTCTTTATTAATAATGTAAGCACGTGGTATAGATTGAGGATGAGAAACAGATATTGCCGAGGAAGGACACAATTTTTCACAAAGACCACACCCCTGGCATTTATCAGGGTCTATAAATGGTATTTCTTTTTTTAAAGTAACTTCAAAATTTTCCCCTTCTCTCTTCACTTCTTCTATTTCAGAATTAGCCCTAAAAAATATATTAGAAAAATACCCTTCTGCATCTTTTACTTTCCTCTGCAATAAACATACTGAACATTCATTACAACTCTCTACGCCTTTACAACCATAAGAAAGTGCTTGTCCGCCTATATAAGATTCTTTTTCTATTAAATATACTTTAATATTATTTTCTACGAGTCTCTGAGCTACCGTAATTCCGGCAATACCCGCGCCAATAACTAAAACAGATGAATTAGGCAAAATTATTTCCCCCCCCTCAAAAAACACATCTTCTAATTAATGCTTATATCAAATTAAAAATTAATGGTTGTTGTGTATAAGTAATTTGATACTTAAGCTACAAAAGATTTTGCATTATCTACTGCAGAAGCAGCATCAGGAGAATAGCAATCTGCTCCTATTTGATCAGCATAATTTTGAGTTATAGGTGCTCCCCCGATCATTATCTTTACTTTATCTCTAAGACCGGCAGCTTTCAGTGCTTTTATAACTTCTGGCATATTCACCATCGTAGTAGTCAAAAGAGCAGACATACCTACTATATTTGGTTGATGCATTTTTACTGCTTCTACAAATTCATCTACAGACGTATCTGTTCCTAAATCTATTACTTCAAAACCTCCGCCCTCTAACATCATCTTTACTAAATTTTTCCCAATATCATGCAAATCTCCCTTTACTGTGCCTATTGCTACTTTGCCGATATTTTTTACTCCGGTTTCAACTAACTTAGGTCGAAGTACACTCATTCCTGCATGCATTGCTCGAGCAGCAATTAAAACTTCCGGAACATATACCTCATTTCTTTTAAATTTCCCCCCAATAATATCCATTCCTTTAATTAAACCATCTTCTAAAATATCCTTGGGTAATAAATTCTCCTCTAAAGCTTGTTTAACAAGTTCTTCTACTTTTTCCGCGTCTCCTCTTTGTAAAGATTCAGATACCTTATCTAAATCTACCATAACATTACCTCCTGTTATTTATTAAAATTTAATATAATTTTATAAAATAAAAAATATTAATACTATAGATATAATTGCATTATTAGGTAAAATCTTGCTTTTTTTTGAAAAAATACGCTTAAGGGAATTATGTAGAGAGAAAAAATAGAACAATAGAAAAAAATCTATTTTCCGATTGTTTTATTTTAATTGCGCTTTATATTATAAATAGAGTTATGGGAGATAAGCTTTTTTTTTCAGAGTTTTCTTTTTGAATGTTTTATTAATATATTTAAAAGGGACATCCTTGAGTTTGTCTTTCTTTATTCTTTTGAGTTCTCTTATAGCTAAATCAATCTTCTCCTCTTTAAATTCTGGTAAAACATTTTTATAATATCGTACTCTTTTTAAATCTATGTAAGCTGTGGCCAATTGTTCTTTGGAATAATCAGGCTTTACTAACATTCTACCTCCCGGTTTAATGACAGTAGACCCTCCCCAAAAACTATTTTCGCCGTCAGCACCTACTGCATTAACAAAGACAACATAGCGAGAAAATACTTGGGCATAAAATTTATTCAATCTTTCCCAGGCATAACGAGTAGATATTTTCTTTCCTAAACCCTTACTATAACTGGAAACCACATTTATAAAAATAAAAGCACCATCTAAGGCTAAA
>JAYEGH010000163.1:0-12130 GCA_034659055.1 Candidatus Caldatribacteriota bacterium | reverse complement strand
ATAATATTTACTTATAATTAAGTTAATTGTGAAAAACCTGTGGAAAAATACACTCTTGAAATCCTTATATAATAAGGATTTTAGCGAATCGTCACGAAAAGTGCCCTTATTCGCATAATTTTCTTAAATAGGTGGTTTTACCCCTCAAAAACGGCTCTTTTTTAGCTAATATTTCACCATCTCAAAATTTGAAAATGGCTATTTATAAGGGTTACAGAGTTTTGGAGAGATAAAAATAGGCTAAAAAGAGGGTAGTTAATTGCCGATTTTTCGAAAATTGAGGCCTCTAAAAAGGCACTTTTTGTGCGTTTAAAGGGCATTCTCGCAGGGGCTCTGAAAGCCTTACGAATAAAGGATTCTGGGTGACAGGAAATTTACATTATATAATAATACTAAAACACTTACAATCAAAGGGCTGCAGAGTTTTGGGGCAAATATAAGGAGTATCCTTATCGCTGTTTACTACTCTTTTTTCTTTTAACCCGAATAATTTCCGCCATAATGCTTATTGCGATTTCTTCCGGAGTTTGAGCACCTATATCTACTCCAATAGGTGTATATACTTTTTTAATCTTTTCTTCTGATATCCCTTTTTCTTTTAAATGTTGGAAGATTACTTCATTTTTTTTACTGCTTCCAATCATACCGATATATCCAACATTCAAATTAATAACAGAAAACAATGCTTCTTCGTCCTCTAAATGTCCTTTAGTTACTATAACAACATAAGTGAAAGGAGTAATTTTAATATTATTTAAGGCTTTACCTGGTTTTTTATTAATTATTTGTTTAGCTTCGGAAAATCTCTCCTGGTTTGCAAATTCCTTTCGTTCGTCTATTATTATTACTTCAAATCCTACTATTTTTGCCAATTTAGAAAGACAAAGACCAATATGGCCGGCACCAAAAATTACAACTTCTTCTTTTGGTTTAAGAATATCTATAAATATCTTTAATTCACCTCCACAAATAATCCCTTTATCCAATTTGGCTTCTTCTTTGGTCAAATGATAGTTCAATGATTGATTTTCTCCACTTTCTATAGCCTCTTTTGCCTTTTCGATTACTTTTGCCTCTATTATTCCTCCTCCAATTGTTCCGGCTATCAGGCCACTATTATTTATTACCATCTTTGAGCCAACTTCTCCCGGAATAGAACCCTTTGCCTCTACAATAGTAACTAAAGCAACTGTTTCTCCATTATTGACTCTTTTTAAAACTTCTTCCATAATTTTAGTCACTTTAGTTTTCTCCTTTGATTTACTTTCCAATAATTTATTTTACTTAAATAGGTACAGATTGCCTCTAATACTGCTCCGCCTATGGAACGGGCTTTATCGGAAACAGTAAAACAATAATCCCTTATTCCTCTCGGGTCAATATCTCCTACTTTCATCCCTTCGCTTACCCAGATTTTAGGATAAATTAGACCACGCAATGCACCGGATATTTCTGCTTTTAAGGGAACTCCGGCTATTTTTGCAATTACTTCTCCTGATTTTACCAAATCTCCAATTTTATGTAATGATATAATATTTCCTTCAGCCGGTGCCCTTAATAACCGCCTTACAGATTCTCCTTTTATTTCCCCGGGAATACCGCTATCTGATTCGGCTTTCCCTTTATAAATAACTCTTCCCAGATAATGTCCCCTCTTCGTCTCTACAACTACATCAACATCTTTGCCTACCGTAAACCCGGGACCCAACCCAAGCACTAAAGGTGCTTGGCCTTTCCTGGTTCCTAAATTACGTTTAGCTAAAATAGCATCTACTAAAACAGTGGGGTGAAGTTTGTTAATATAGTATCCTTTCGGGTCTATTAAAACCGCTATTTTCCTCTGATTGGTAATATCTTCAGCCTCTTCCCCGGAAGAAACCAAGACTGCTTCTATATCTTCAATCTCCACTTTATTCTCATAAACAGATCGGGCAAAAGAAACCGGCAAGCGAATAACTGTAGGTTTTTCTATCTCTAAAATTATAATTTTAAAACCTGCTCGAAAAAGTCGTACAGCTACTCCGGTGGCCAAGTCTCCTCCTCCGCGAATCACTGCTAATATCTTATTCAATTTTTATTTTCCTTTCTATTTTGCAATAATTTCAAATATGTTTTAGCTCTTAAATAGTCATCTTCGTTATCAATATCGAATAAAATTGCCTCATCTAAAATATTTACCCTTTTTACTTTCTCGGGATAGGATTTAATTAATACCCTGCCACCTACATCACCGCTTATAGTCATTAATTCTTTTTTCCAATAGATATCAAAAAGAACCGGATTCCCCCGCCTACCCTTATAATAAGGAACAACTATTTCCCTTTTACCGGGAGAAAAATATTTTATTAATTCATTTATAATTGTAGAACTGATTAAAGGTTGATCCCCTAAAATAAGAAAAAATCCTTTTACTTCTTGAGAATCAATTTCTAGTAGTGCTTTTTGAATTGTGGTGCTTATTCCTTTATAAAAATCAGGATTAAGAACAATCTTCACTCCCCATTTTTTAGCTATTTTAGATATTTCTTCATCCTCGGGACGAATCGCTAGAATTGTTTTATCTAAAGAAGATGATTCTGCCGCTTCTAATACCCATTCTATTACTTTTTTCGACCCTAAAGGAAGTTTTAACTTTGGTTTACCTATCCTTTTTCCTTCCCCGGCTCCTAATATTATACCTACAATCATTCTTATTTTATTCCCCTTATTACTTCGTTTACCGGATTATCTTCCTGACAAGCAGCTCCTATAGTTATATCACTAATTTTTTGATGACAAATTTTTAAAACTTGAAAAGCCAATTCTTCAGCCATTTTCAGCCCTTTAGAATCGTCTACTTTATTAATAAAAAGATGGCAGCGACAATCTTGAGGGACTCCTTTAAATAAACCTTCGGGATGGCAAATTAAAAGAGATAAGGCTTCTATTCCTATCTTTTCTCTAAAATTTAATCCAGTTATCTGGAAAAATATTTCAGAACGAAAAACATTCTCTTCCTGCAAAGGAAGGTTTAAAGCATCTATACCAACCACTCCGATTAAATCCGTGGTCGATAAGGGGATTACCGGCTCATGAGAAGCAGGGGCTTTTACCGGTCTTCCCCGTGCTCCGTCGGCTTCTACTAAAAAATAATCTGCTAATTCCTCTTTCCACCATTTATCTAAATAATTAGGAGAAGGACCAGAAACTTTTTCTCCTTCTTCTTCCTTTATACGATGATGAATAAGTACTATTTTTCTATTTATATTTTGATGTAACTTTTTTTTAATATTATTTTCCATGGTTTTTTCATCATCGGTTTCGATTAAATTTTTCGTGGTGATAAAAGGAGTTAATTGTCGAGTAAGCATATGAGTAGTGGTAGTCAAAATAATCTTTTTTTTCTTCTTGTTTAATTCGTGAGCCAAAAGAGCAAATAGGGTACTTTTACCTCCTGCTCCAACCAGAGATATAAAAGCTCTTTTTTTAAAGTCTAAAGCTTCAGTTATCAACATCGGTTTAATCCTTAATTATATGATAGTAATTTAAAAATCTAAAAAATATTTAAAAGCAGGCTATCTGTAATAAGTTATAATTTTATAAATCATTCGCTTTTTGTGGGCAGACACAAGGTCCGCCACTACAAAAGAATTGTGTATATTATACTCAATATTCAGATTAATATTTTATATTTCTTTATACTGTAATCACTTTATACAATTTATTATTTTTTAAAATAATCTTTTTTTAAACCTCTGATAATTCTCTCTGCCGTAGCTGGCAACCGTCTGATTCTTACTCCTGTAGCATCGTATATAGCATTTAATATTGCAGGAACAATATTATTATAAGAAGGTTCTCCTATTCCTTTAGCTCCATAAGGTCCCAAACCACCACCTGATTCAATCATAATAGTCTTAACATCCGGAGAATCTACTGCAGTGGGAATAATATATTCCGCCAATGAAAGAGTTTGGGGAATTCCCTTTTTTAAAGCATAATCTTCAGATAGAGCATAGCCTATTCCCTGTATGGATCCACCCTCCATCTGCCCTTCTACAGAGGCTGGATTAAGTGCTTTTCCTACATCATAACAACTGACAATTTTTAAAACTTTCACCTGACCTGTCTCTATATCTACTGCTACTTCTACTGCTTGGGCTCCAAAGGCAAAATCAGGAAAAGTCATCCCCTTCATATCGGTTAAATCAGGTATCCCGGTAAAAGGTGCATTAAATTGGGCTTCCGAATATAACTCTATTCCCTCTGCATTACAGGCTTGTATGGCTTCCGTCAAAGGTAAATATTCTGATTTATCATATTTTACTATTATTTTTTCAGAAACAATATCCAATTTATCGGGATTGACATTTAAAACCTCGGCTGCTTTATTTAAAATTCGGTTTCTTACTTCTCTTGCTGCTTTAAGTGCGGCATTTCCCGACATATAAGTTTGTCTGGTAGCTGTAGTAGTACCAGCTAAAGGGGTAAGCATGGAATCTGTATTATAGACCTTTACTTTTTTCATGGGAACTCCCAACTCATTTGCCGCAATTTGAGATAGAAGAGAAGCCTGTCCTCCGCCTAAATCAGGTATTCCACTTCTTACTACCAAACTACCATCGTTTTCTAATTTCACATAACAACGGGAAGAATCATGAAGAAATGTCATTCTCCCGTAACTCATCAACCCCATGGCTATGCCCCGGCCAATTTTAATATCCTTTCTTTTGGAAATAGTAGGTTCTTCTAAACCCGCCCAGGCTTTTTCCATAGCTTCCGGTAAAGCTACATAAGTTTTTATCACTTGCTTTGTAGTAGAGAGAGCATCTCCGGTATGCATACAATTTATCCTTCTAATTTCCAAAGGATTCATATTTAACTTTCTCGCTAATTCATCTATTATGCTTTCATAGCCAATATTAGCTTGATTAGAACCAAAACCTCTATAAGCACTTGCAAAGACATTATTAGTTAAAACCATTTGGGTCTTTATCTTGACATTGGGAATTTTGTATGGACCGGTAGCACTAACTGTGGCGTACAACCCAACCCAGGGGGTTAAGTAGGTATAAGCTCCGGCATTTCCGATATAGTATGCCTCTAAAGCCACAATTTTTCCGTTCTTTTTTGCTCCAATTTTATATTTTTCAATAAAGGCGTGTTTTTTAGAATGAGCCATCAGAGACTCTTCCCTGGTATAAACCAACCGTACCGGCTTTTTAGTCTTTGAAGTAAGCAAAGCAATAAAAGCTTCTACGGTAATATCCTCTTTTCCCCCAAATGCTCCTCCCATCATTGTTCCGATATAACGAACTTTATTATGAGGAATATTAAGCACTTCTGCTACATCTCTAAAATGTTCTATAACCTGGCTGGATACTCTGATATTAATGGTTCCATAATCATCTAACCAGGAAATACCAGCTTCCGGTTCCAAGTAAGAATGGTCAATAAAAGGGATTTCAAATCTATCTTCCACAATCACCTCCGATTCGCCAAAACCTTTTTCTACGTCTCCATTATGACAACCGAATTCGTTAACTATATTGCTATCTCTTTCTCCGACCAAATAGGCATTCGGTTTCATGGCTTCTTCTGGATCAAAAACTCCGGGAAGCTCTTCATATTTGGCTTCAATTAGCTCACAAGCTTTTTCTGCTATCGTTTCGGTTTCTGCAGCTACCAGGGCAATTGGTTCTCCGGTAAATCTAATCTTCTTACCTTCTACTGCCAAAACTCTATACAGACCTTCGAAACCTCCTTTAATATTTGTAGATTGACCAAATTTAGTTACTGTTTCGTTGTGAGGAACATCGCAGGCAGTCAAAACTGCCTTTACCCCTTTTAATAATTTTGCCTTACTTGTATTAACTGATACTAGTTTTGCTGCCGGGTATTTACTACGAAAAACTTTAGCATATAACATACCAGGCAAAGAAAAATCATCTGCATATGTTAGTTCTCCTCTTACTTTTGCCCAAGCATCATGTCTAGGGATTGGTTTACCTACAACTTTAAATTTAGACATTTGTATCACCTTCCAATCCATGACTCTTTACTGCAACATCGTAAATAGCTTCTACAATCTTTTTATATCCGGTACACCTACACAGGTTACCTGATATCGCCTTTCTAATCTCTGTTTTATCTGGTTCAAGATCTTTATCGATGTAACTTTTGGCTGCCATTAGCATACCAGCAGTGCAAAAACCACATTGCACAGCACCATATTTTACAAAACTTTCTTGTAATCTTCGACCAATTTCTATTTTTTCTAAACCTTTAGCTGTTAATATTTCTTTCCCATTAGCTTGCATAGCTAAAGTTATACAAGATTTAATTGTTTTTCCATTCATGATAACTGTACAAGTACCGCAGTCTCCTTTTTCACATCCACATTTTACTTCTGTAAAACCGTTTCGGCGTAAGAATTTTAATAGAGATTCTTCGGCTTTGGTGATAGCACTTATTTTTTCATTATTTACGATTAATTCTATTTTATATTCTTCCATCTAAATCCTCCTTTTTGATAAGTAATGGGTAACAAGTGACAAGTAATGAGAGATGAGTAATAAGTAAATTAGTTAATTTATTAATTACTTTCACTTCTATTAATTGGCCAATTGGATAATTGGTGAATTGGTCAATTTATTAAAAGCACGTCTGAATAAGATTCCAGAAACGTATCGGCGATATTCTGCAGAAGCTCTCACATCCCCAATAGGCTTCACTTCTTCCCTTATTTTTTGCATTATTTTATCGATTAACCCATCATTTATTCCTTTATTTTTTAAAAATTCTTCTGTATTAAATAACCTAAGAGGAATCGGGGCAATCGAACCCATTGCAATACGCACATCTGTAACTTTATCTTTTTCCATTTCTAAGCTTAGAGCAATTGTAGCAAGAGAAATAGCCATTGCTTGTCTTAAGCCTAATTTAATAAAAGTTCCATTTTTATTTATGGAATTATTCTTAATCTTTATGTTGATGATCATTTCATCATCATGTAAAACTGTTTTTCTCGGACCGACAAAAAAATCTTTTAAGGGAATCTCCCTCTTCTTATTCATGCTTTCTGCCTCTAAAACTGCATCTAAAATCAATAAAGGTGGAGCAGTATCAGCAGCCGGTGATGCATCAGCCAAATTTCCCCCAATGGTAGCCCTGTTTCTTACTGTCGGATCAGCAAACTCTTCTGCTGCCTGATATAATACATTGCATTCTTCCCGGATAATCCTGGAATTTATTAAATCAGAAATAGTGGTATTTGCTCCAATGAAAATTTCACTTTCACTTTTTTTAATATAATTTAATTCTTCAATTCCTGAAATATCCAGTAATAGTTTTTCTGATATTATCTTGTCTTTTATATAAGGTAATATATTACTGCAACCTGCTACTATGCAAGCTTTGGATTTTTCCTGTTTTAATATTTTTAATACTTCTTCTTTTGTTTTTGGAAAAATATATTCAAATTGATTCATTTTCCCTCTCCTCCCCAATTTTGTTGGTTAACTGGTTGGTTAATTAGTTACTTGGTTAGCTGGTAAATCGTTTAATTATTTCCTTCTATTAATTGGTCAATCGGTTAATTGGCTAATTGGTCAATTGTTTTTTCTTCAGTTGCACAGGCTTTAATTGCTTTTACTATTTGCACATATCCGGTACATCTACAAAGATTTCCTCTCATATAATCTTTAATCTCTTCTTCTGTGGGATTTGGATTTTCTTTTAAAAGGGCAACTGCAGTAAGTATCATCCCCGGAGTGCAAAAGCCACATTGTACTGCTGCATTTTTTAAAAATGCTATTTGCATGGGATGCAGTTCATTTCCTTTTGCCAACCCTTCTATAGTAGTAATTTTTTTTCCATCAACTGCAGCCGCTAAAGTTAAACAGGATAAAACCGGTTCATCATCTAAAAAGACAGTACAAGCCCCACATTCTCCGATACCACAACCATATTTAGTTCCGGTTAGATATAATTCGTCTCTTAGTATATTTATCAAAAGGTCATTTGGTTTGACGTAAACTTCTCTTTTCTGACCATTGATAGAAAATTCAATAGGAATTTTTTCCACTTTAACATTCACCTCTTCCTTAAACTTTACTTGAAACTAATCTCCTGCTCTTTCCCAGGATAATTCCAGACCATCTTTTAACATTTCTTTAGACATGGTAATTCTGTAATCGGCAGTTGAACGAATATCATCTATAGGTTTAATTTCTCGAGACACTTCCCATGCTGCTTTGTTTATTAATTCGGAATTTACTGTCTTCCCCTTAAGGAGATTTTCTGTTTCTTCTGCTCGTAAAGCTTTTATATCAACTGAACCAAAAACTATTTTACAATTTTTACAAACATCTCCTTCTCTTTCTAAATAAACTGCTAAATTAATTTTAGAAAGATCAGCTTTTACCCTACTTTTCTTTAAAAAAGCACTCCCTGTATTTTTATTTATTTCGGGAATAATTATTTCAGTAATCAGCTCATCCGTCTTTAAAATCGTTTCTCCTACTCCGGTAATAAAATCTTCTAATAAAACAGTACGTTCTCCTCTTTTACTTTGTAATTTTAGTTCTGTCCCATAGACAATTAAAGGAGGCACGGTATCTGCTGCCGGAGAAGCATTACAGATATTACCGGCTATAGTCCCCATATTTCTAATAGAGGGAGCAGCCATAGCTTTAATCCCCTCATATAAAGCAGTATATTTAACTTTGATTTTCTCTTCCCTTGCAATATGAGATAGAGGAGTAACTGCTCCAATTACTAATCCTTGATTAATATCAATAAAATTAATTTTGGAAATATCTTTTATATTCATTAGATAATCGACTTCTAAATTAATGGTTTTCATTTTAACCAAGAGATCAGTCCCTCCTGATAGTATCTTAATATTTTTATCCTTATATTCGCTAAGTAAATCCAGAGCTTTATCTAATGTTTTAGGAGCTAAGTATTCGAATTCTTGAGCTAATATTTTTGTATCAGTCTGCATTTTTAGTTTTCCCTCCTATTTCTTTTTTCTTTTAAAGTCTTAAGCATTATTTCCGGTGTTATGGGAAGTTCATGAAATCTAATACCCACCGCATTATAGACTGCATTTCCAAAAGATGATGCTACTGCACTTAAGGCTGCTTCACCTATTCCCTTTGCTCCAAAAGGACCAGTCGGTTCATAAGTATGAGCATGCTCTACAATAATGTTATTAATATCAGGCATATCAATGGTGGTGGGAATTTTAAAATCAGTAATAAAACCATTACATTTTAATCTACCCGTAATTTTATCATAAGGTATCGATTCTAATTTTCCTACACCTAAGCCTAAAGCATAAGCACCTAATATCTGTCCTTTCCATAGCTCAGGATTGATAATAGTCCCCGAATCACCCATCATAACTACTCTTGGTACGGTAATTTCCCCAGTTCTGGTATCAACTTCAACTTCTGTAAAGTAGGTAATAAAACAAGGAGGACAATTTTTTTGTCTAAGAGTGGAGGTATAAGCAATAGTTCCCCAGCTTGTCGTATGAGCATATTCTGCTATTTCACCAATGGTTTTGTAATTTTCCGGTAACCCTTTAGGATATACTACTCCTTGGTTAAGCTCTTCATTTAAGGCTAAAGTTAGATTCTCTGGTCTGTCATTAAAAAGGGTAGCCGCATAATTCAACAAGATTTCCTTAACTTTTTCTGCCACAAATTTTATGGCACCACACCCGCAATACACTCCTCTGGTAGCATGAGTATTAACATCAAAAACCGTAGTACGAGTATCCACCCCATTATCGATACTTACTTTTTCAAAAGGTATCTTTAAAACTTCGGCTGCCACCTTTGCCCCAGCATCCCAGGTACCACAACCATGGTCCATAAGAGCAGTGATTACATCTACAGATCCATCTTCATTAATCTTAACGGTTGCTCCAGAATAATCTATAACTTCACCAGGATGAGGTCCACCAGTACCAGAAGTATGAAATCCTCTGGCTACTCCAATACCCTTTCTGATAACTCCAGATTTTTTATCAGGATTACCCCTTTTGTCCCAGTTAATAAGTTCACCACCCTTAACTAACATCTCTTCTACGCCGCAGCTTCTAATAATTGATTTAATAGTAGGTCCCTGTCCCCAAAATTCATCTCCTCTTCCCACATAATTTTGCAATCTGAAGTGTACCGGATTTATCCCTAATTTTTCGGATAGGATATCCATAGTATTTTCTACCGGAAAATTTATTTGTGGACTGCCATATCCTCTTCGAGCACAAGAAGGAGCTTTATTACTATAAAATGCCTTTCCTTCATATTTTATATTTTTCCACTTGTAAAGGGAAGCAAACCAACCGGCTACACAACCAAGATAAGGATAAGCTTGAATATTATGTCCACCAATCTCTACCCATACCTGACAATGAGCTGCAGTTAAAGTTCCATCTTTTTTTACTCCTACTTTTAGACGAGTCTTTAAAGGATAACTAGAATGGTCATACATGTCTTCTTCCCGGGAAGTTACTAATTTCACCGGTCTTCTTGCTTTTAAAGCTAAAGCGACACAAATAGGGGTCACTGAATTCATTTGAATACTTGAACCAAAGGATCCTCCTAAAGTAATTCTCTTAACATTAATCTTACTAAGCGGAATATCAAATATATGTCCCAGGAGTATTCGTACATTATGAATCCCTTGAGTAGTAGTCCAAAGAGTTATTCCTCCGTTTGCTTCCGGTTTACATACTGCAGATTTGGTTTCTAACTGCATATGATAAATCCTCTTTATGTTAAAGGTTTCATCTACAATTATATCCGCTTCTTTAAACCCTTGTTCTATATCACCTACATCAATATTTCGCTCACAGGCAAGATTATTTTTTACATCTACTCTTTCTTCTCCTAAATATACGTGATCATGTATCGCGGGGGCTTGTGGATCCATAGTATCATTGAGGGTTACTAAAGGTTTCCATTTTTTACCCCATTCTACTTTTATCTTTTTCAAAGCGGCAAAAGCCTTTTCTTCTGTTTCTGCTGCACAAGCAGCAATGGCTTCCCCTACATGACGAACTTTGTCTTTAGGTAAAACCGTTCGGTCGCGATAGGTCTTATCGGGAATACTGACAATCCGCTCATTATATAAAATATCTGGTATATCATCAGGGCCAATACAGATAACTCCCATTTTCTCTGCTTCGGTATAATCAATTTTTTTAATTTCAGCATGGGAATAAGGACTGCGTAGAACGGCTGCATATAATTGACCGGGAATATTTACATCACAAGAATAAACTTCTTCACCAGTTACTTTACCAATATTTTTAATATCATACCTTTTGCCTATTACATCAAATTTTTTTTCTGCCAACAGGAACACCTCCTTTTATAAAATCATTCGGGCATCTATAACTTGAATGCCCTTTTCAAAAACAAATACAGGATTTAAATCTATTTCTTTTATTTCTGGATTTTCCATAGACATTTGAGAAATTTTTATTAAAAGCTTCTTTATTGCCTCAATATCTTTGGGGGCTTCTCCTCTTGTTCCCTTTAATATTTTATAACCTTTAATTTCAGTAATCAACTCCCGAGCATCTTTTTCTTCTATGGGTAATATACGGAAAGAAACATCCTTTAACACTTCTACAAAAATTCCTCCCAATCCAAACATAATCACCGGACCGAAGTGAGGGTCTTTCATCATCCCTACTATAATCTCTGTTGTTTGAGGAATCATCTCGTAAACTATTACGCCATAAATATCTGCCTTCTTATTATATTTTCTTGCCTTAGAAATAATCTCCTGATAAGCTGCCCTGGCTTCTTTTTCATTTTTAATCCCTACTTTTACTCCTCCTGCATCTGATTTATGTATGATATCAGGAGAGACGATTTTCATTACCACAGGAAAATTTATTTCTTTAGCCAGTCCAGCGATCTCATCTTCGCTCTTTATTAATTTAAAATCGGGAACAGGAATATTATATCCTTTTAGAAATTCTTTTGCTTCTGTTTCCAGCAAAGACCTTTTTTCTTTTTGAGCCCTCTGGATAATTCTATGCACCTCTTGCTCCTTAATGGTTAATTGGTTAAAGCTGGTTAACTAGTTAACTGAGATTACTGCGTCATTTTATGTTATTCTCGTG
>JAYEGH010000162.1:0-2451 GCA_034659055.1 Candidatus Caldatribacteriota bacterium | reverse complement strand
ATAGATGAGCAGCCAAAGGCTCTACTCCCAGCTCAACTAAAGCAGGTGCTGCCATTATAGACAATATTATATATTTTGCAGTAGTAGGAAGTCCCATTCCCAATAAAATTGATGCTATCATGGTAAAAAATAGGGTTAGCATAAGATTTCCATGTCCCAACATCACCAGACCATTAGCAATCTTTAATCCTAAACCGGTAAGGGTCACACATCCCACTACCATTCCGGCACAGGCACATGCTGCTGCAACTCCCAATGCACTTTTGGCTCCATCTTCAAAAGCTTCACCCAGTTTTTTCAGATCTAATCTTGTTTCAGATTTAATCATACTAATTGCCATAGACATTACAATTGCCCAAAAAGCAGAAAATAAAGGAGTGTACCCTCTTACTAATAAATATACCAAACCAAGTATTGGAACAATCAAATGTCCTCTTTCCCTTAGCACTCTACCTATCTTAGGAAGTCTTTCTTTGGGTAGACCCTTTAATCCATATCTGCAAGCTTCCAGATGGACCATAGTACCTACGGCCACAAAATAAATTACAGCAGGAATAGCTGCCGCTATGGCAATCTTTATATAGGGAATTCCTAAAAATTCAGCCATTACAAAGGCAGCTGCACCCATAACGGGGGGCAATATTTGTCCTCCGGTAGAAGCAGCAGCTTCTACAGCTCCGGCAAAATCTTTTCTATAACCTATGCTTTTCATTAAAGGAATGGTAAAACTACCTGTAGTAACTGTATTGGCAACCGAACTTCCGTTTATGGAACCCATAAAACCACTGGCAATAACCGCAACCTTTGCGGGTCCTCCTGTTGTATGTCCGGCAAGAGCCATAGCAACATCTATAAAGAATTTCCCCATTCCAGTCTTATTTAGTACTGCACCAAACAAAATAAAAAGGAAAACAAAAGATGCAGATACTCCTAAAGGTATGCCGAATATCCCTTCCGTTCCTGAATATAGATGATCAATTATTCTTTCAATAGTGTATCCTCTGTGTGCAAAAAATCCGGGCATTATCTGTCCAAAATAAGAATATAAGATAAAGCAGGACACTACAATGGGAAGTGCGGAACCTATTGCTCTTCTAGTTCCCTCTAAAACCAGCAAAATAGCCAAACCACCCACTATTAAATCTAATCTGGTAGGCAATCCGGAGCGTATTACCATTTCATTATAAAATACTACCAGGTATAAACATACTCCTGCTCCCATTAAAGCTAAAATTATATCATAAAAAGGTATTTTGGTTTTATCCTCTTCAAACACTTTAGCTGATCTGGGATAAATAAGGAATATTAAAGATATAGTAAAAGCCAAATGAACTGCCCTTTGTTTTAAGGCCAAAAGCAAACCAAATCCTCCGGTATAAAATTGGAAAGCCGAAAAAGATATGGCAACAATCGATATAATTATCGCCATAATACCCAATGGTCTTCTTATTCTTGATTCAGAATCATATTGTTCCATAAGTTTTTGAACATCAATTTCATTATTTTCAGTTTTAGCATTTTCAACCATTTAGAACCTTCCTCCTAAAAAATATTTAAATAAATTTTTCTTACATATTTTAATAGTTAATAATTTATCCCCTATCAATGAAGATAAATTAATTATCTTATCTTCAAAATAAAAAATATTTTCCCTTATTGCACCAATTCTATAATAAATTGGAGTATGTATAATCCTATTCATATTTTTTATTTTAAATCTTTCATCTTCTTCAATAAATATTTCTTCACCAAAGGCAGCATAAGGTAGACCAGCTCCATGGTCAAGAAAATCAGTTTCTACCAATTTAATTTGGTAATTCTTATCAATTAGAAACATCTCCCATACGGGAGTTTTGGCAACAGAATGAGTATATTTTAAGGTAAATCTATCCCCAGGCTGTATTTTCTGTTTAAAAACTAATTTATTTTCCTCAAAAGTTCTAAGCTCTAAAGTATACGCTGATAGAGAAAATATAATTATAATAATAACACTTATTGTTAAAACTATTCCCGATATAATAAAAAAATATTTTTTCTTTTGCATATAATAATTACGGGTGCTATATAAATATTAATTTTACATAACACCCGATTTTTCTCCTAAATTTTATTTAACTAAACCAACTTCTTTATAATATAATTCTGCGCCTGGATGTAAAGGAACTCCGATTCCATCAATTGCGGTTTCCAAGGTAATATTTTTACCTTGAGAATGAACTTTTTCCAAGACATCTCTATGTTCCCATAAAGCTTTAGTCATTTTGTAAACTAAGGTTGGTGAAAGTTTAGCATCACATATCCATAAAGCAGGTGTTGCAAGGGCTAAAACGGGTTCGTCTACACCTTGATATATGCCGGCTGGAATACTTGTAGCTCCGTAATAAGGAATAGCGGCACATAATTCATCTGCTTTAGCATCACTAATTGGAACTAATACAATGTCTCTTTTAG
>JAYEGH010000161.1:0-2457 GCA_034659055.1 Candidatus Caldatribacteriota bacterium | reverse complement strand
CTGGCAGGACTTTTTACCTGGACACTGACTGCATTGGGAGCTGCCACGGTATTTATGACTAAAGAGATAGATAGAAAAATCCTTGATACTATGTTGGGCTTTGCGGCAGGGGTTATGATTGCTGCGAGTTATTGGTCACTATTAGCTCCGGCTATTGAGATGTCTGAAAATTTAAGTGTTCCAGTATGGTTTCCACCAATGGTGGGTTTCCTCCTGGGAGGTATTTTTTTAGGGGGGATTGATAAAATACTTCCTCATCTCCATCTCGGCTTTCCGATAGAAGAAGCTGAAGGAATTAAAACATCCTTTCGGCGTAGTACTTTACTTATTCTTGCTGTAACTTTGCATAATATTCCTGAGGGTCTGGCTGTGGGGGTGGCTTTTGGGGCTGTTACTGCAGGTTTCCCTTCTGCAACTTTGCCGGTAGCAATAGCTCTGGCGATAGGTATAGGGATTCAAAATTTTCCGGAAGGCTTGGTTATCTCCATACCTCTTCGAGGTGAAGGAATGTCACGGTTTAAAAGTTTCTGGTATGGGCAATTATCCGGAATAGTAGAACCAATTGCCAGTGTTATTGGAGCAGCTGCAGTAATTATGGCAACACCTATCTTACCCTATGCTCTGTCTTTTGCTGCAGGGGCGATGATTTTTGTAGTAGTTGAGGAGCTAATTCCCGAGTCTCAACGCGGCAAAAATACGGATTTAGCCACTTTAGGCGCAATGGTAGGCTTTACGGTAATGATGGTACTTGATGTGGCATTTAGCTTATAGTTGGTAAGGAGAAAAAATAAGAATAGAAAAGCTAATTATTTAATAAATAATTTCTTAGATATAAAAAAAGGAATAAGGAATAAAGATGTTATGAAAAGGATTTATAAAATTTTATTTAGTATTTTGATTTGTTTTATTTTAATAATTATAGGTAGTGAATTTTTTATAGTTTCAGCTCAAGAGCAAATTACTTCTGCTTCAGGTATTGAGGGTATCTGGGAAGGCAAGTTAAAAGTTCCGGGGACAGAGCTTACACTTGTTTTTAAAATTTCTAAGAATCAGGATGAAGATTTAACCGCAACTTTAGATAGCCCTGACCAGGGAGTAACCGGTATTCCCATAGAAGAAGTTATTTTTAATGGTAACACTTTACGCCTGGAAGTAAAATCAGTGGGAGGTGTTTTTGAAGGTAAGATCAGTGAAGATTTTTTAGTCATTGAAGGAGAGTGGAAACAATCCGGAGGGGCTTTCCCCTTTACGGTTAATCGGGTAGATAAAGCAGTAGAAATCCTAAGACCCCAAGTACCCCAAAAACCTTATCCTTATATAGAAGAAGAAGTAGCATATACAAACTTAAAGGTAGAGGTAAAACTTGCCGGCACGCTGACTTTACCTTCTGACAAAGGCGTATTTCCGGCAGTACTATTAATTACCGGCTCCGGACCGCAGGACCGTGATGAAACCATATACAATCATCGCCCTTTCCTGGTATTGGCAGATTATCTGACTCGCCAGGGGATTGCTGTTCTTAGAGTAGATGATAGGGGAGTGGGAGAATCTACCGGAGACTTTTCTCAGGCTACCAGTGAAGATTTTGCCGCTGATGTATTAGCAGGAATAGAATATCTCAAGACTCGGAAAGAAATTAATCCAAACCAGATAGGTCTTATCGGTCATAGTGAAGGAGGTATCATTGCCCCGATGGCAGCGGTAAAATCACCGGATGTAGCTTTTATAATATTAATGGCAGGGACAGGATTAACCGGAGAAGAGATTCTATATTTACAGGGTGCTTTGATTTCCAGGGCAATGGGGGTTAGTGAAGAAGATATTATCAAGAAGCGCCAGTTCAATGAAAAGATATTTTCTGTTTTAAAAGAAGAAGAGGATAGTGAAATTGTTGAAGAACGACTTCGACAGATGTTTAAGGAAGATTGGGGAAAAATGAGCGACGAGGAAAAAGAACAAATAGGTAACCCGGAAGTATTCCTTGAAGCTCAGCTTCAGAGCTTACTGTCTCCCTGGCTTAAGTTTTTCCTGACTTATGATCCTAAACCAACTTTAAGTAAGGTCAAATGTCCGATACTGTCTATAAATGGAGAAAAAGACCTCCAGGTGCCTCCTAAAGAAAATCTTAGTGCTATTGAAAAAACCCTCAAAGCTGGTGGTAATCAAAATTATACTATCAAAGAATTGCCCGGCCTTAATCATCTTTTTCAGACTTCTAAGACCGGGGTACCTTCAGAATATGTTAAAATTGAAGAAACAATTTCACCAGTGGCTTTAAAAATAATAGGCGATTGGATTTTAGAACAAGTCCAGAATAAGTAAAAGGGTAGATTATTTTGTTTTATATTATTGCCAAATTTATTTTTTTAATCATTTTTAAATTTTTCTTTAGGCTTAAAGTAACCGGTCAAGAAAATATACCCCAGGATGGTCCGTTCATTATTGTAGCTAATCATT
>JAYEGH010000160.1:0-2472 GCA_034659055.1 Candidatus Caldatribacteriota bacterium | reverse complement strand
GCCCTGGAAACAGCCGTACTTAGCGGTGCTGATGAAGTTAAACAAAAAGAAATTATAGATGAATTGTCTAAATTAATTCCGGATTTTCCCTTAACTGCCAGTCCACCTGAAATGGGAAGAAAAATATACAGTTTGATAGGAAAAATATCCGGTGTAAAAGATCCTTATAAAGAGATTAAAAGAAACAGTAATAAGTTGGCCTTAAAACTTTATCCTAAATTAAAAGAGGAGATTAAAAATTCGGAAGATAGACTTTTAACAGCTGTAAAATTATCTATTATCGGTAATATTATCGATTATGGAGCGAAAAATTCATTGAATGTGGAAGAAGAAATAAATCATCTTTTTCAGGGAAATTTTACAACTAATAATGAAAATAACCCAGTCATTTTTAAATATAAAGAATTTAAAGAAGATTTAAAAGGGATTAATAATATAATTTATTTAGCTGATAATGCCGGGGAGGTAGTTTTTGACAGGTTGTTGATTGAAGAGTTAGTAGAAGAATTAGATAAAGATATAATCTATGTAGTGAAAGACAAACCCGTTATTAATGATGCCTTAATAGAAGATGCTATTTATTGTGGGATAAACAAAACTGCCCATATTATTTCAAATGGCTCAAATGCTCCCGGAAGCATACTGAAAGATTGTTCAAATGAAATGGTTGAATTATATCAAAATGCAGAGTTAATCATAAGCAAGGGACAGGGGAATTACGAATCCCTTTCCGAAGAAGACAGACCTATCTTTTTTATGTTTAGAGCAAAATGCCCGGTAATAGCAAAACATATTGGCTGTAATATTGGAGATATGGTTTTATGGGCAGACAAAAATAAGTTATAGATATTAACAGAAAATCAGAAATCGCTTACGTATTGGCAATAAAAATATTTGAAGATTTTAAAACAATTGTCGGTAAATTAGGGAAGGCATTTTGAAAAAAAAGAGTTTTTTGAAAGGATGAAAAAATTGACCCTAAAACCATAATGATAATTGATAGAAAAATTTATTGCGCAATTATTTGACAAATAAAAATAAATATTATAGAATAGCATTGAGACGCAATTGCAAAAAGAAATGAGGATATTGAATTGATTACTGCAGAACAGAAATTCGAAGAATTTTTAAAAATAAAAGAATTAAAATATACTTCTGAAAGAAAGCTTATTGTAAAAACAATACTTTCATTTCATAAACACTTTAATGTAGAGGAAGTTTTTGAAAAATTGCGTAAACAAGGCAATCATATATCCCGAGCAACTATCTATAGGGCAATTCCTTTATTGCTTAAAAGTGGTTTGATTAGCGAAGCCCTCCGCTGTCAAGATAAGATAAGTTATGAAAATATTTTTAATAAAAAACATCATGACCATTTACTATGTGTTAAATGTGGAAAGATTATAGAATTTTATAATGAAAAAATAGAAAAACTACAGGAAGAAGTTTGTAGGCAACATAATTTTGTACCTATAGAACACCGATTAGGAATTAAAGGGTATTGCGAAGATTGTTATAAAAAGATAAAAGAAGAAAAAAAGTAATTTTTTTTTAAGTTGTTATTGAGAACGCATCTCATTATATATTAATAAACGAAATGGAGGTAAAAATTTGAATCCTAAATTTCTTTATGAATTACAACCAGGAGAATGTGCAAGGATTATTAACATTGAAGGAGGACGGGGCTTCAGACAGAGATTATATTTAAAAGGGATAAAAGAAGGAGATACTATTCGTGTGGTATCTTCAAAACAGGGCCCAATAGTGATAGAAGTTAATAGAAGTATAATTGCCTTAGGCAGAGGTATGGCTCGAAAAATTAGGATATTGAAAGGGAGGTGAGAATATGAAAAGGAAACTGTCTGAAATGAATTATGAAGAAGAAGGCAGGGTAGAAAGTATTGAGCAGGATTTAAAAAATAAGGTAGCTGGTATGGGTATAAGGGTTGGCAAGAATCTTAAAATGATTACTAAACATCCTATGAAAGGTCCGATGGTGATAGAAGTCGATGGAGCTCACACATCTTTGGCACTAAGCGTAGCTGATAGAATTATTATGGAGGTAAAAAGATGAAAAAAATATTATTAATGGGAAATCCTAATGTTGGGAAAAGTGTATTTTTTAATCGACTAACTGGAGCAAATGTTATTGAATCTAATTATCCGGGTACCACCGTTGATTATACTAAAGGGTATATAAAGGGGGATAGTAAAGATTTTGAAATTATTGATGTTCCCGGTACATTCTCTTTAGAACCAAAAGACAAAGCCGAAGAAGTAGCTGTAAAGATGTTAGAAGAAGAAAAAGAGGCTTTAGTAATTTGTGTAATCGATGCTTCTAAGATAGAGCGAGGACTTTATTTTGCTTTAGAAATAATAGAGAGGGGTTATCCAGTTCTATTGGCACTTAATATGTGGGATGTTGCTGAAGATAAAAAAATACAGATAAATATAGAGAAGTTAAAAAGCATT
>JAYEGH010000159.1:0-2479 GCA_034659055.1 Candidatus Caldatribacteriota bacterium | reverse complement strand
ATGAAATCTATGCCTACTGCTTAATGAGCAACCATATTCACTTATTAATCAAAGAAGGAAGAGAAACTCTCTCCAATACCATGAAGAGAATAGGCACCAGCTATGTCTCCTGGTACAACTGGCAGTATAACCGGAAAGGTCATCTCTTCCAAGATAGATACAGAAGTGAACCGGTGGAAGATGATGCCTATTTTTTGACTGTATTGAGATACATCCACCAAAATCCCCTAAAAGCAGGATTGGCCGATGATATCGCCTCCTCCTCAAAGCTATAATAAATTCCATAGGTAACGCCAGAGAAAATTCCATAGTTATATCTATAAAATAATACCTCCCTTAGGTTATAATTTAATACTTAAGGGAGGTAGAAAAATGATAGGAGTAGCGATGTATATAACTATAAAATCACTTTGGGAAAGACACAAGAATAAATCATTAATAGCGAGACTTACCGGTCATGATTGGAAGACAGTAGCTAAAAGAATAAAAGAAATAGAAGAAGGAAAAGAATATATTGCCAAGAAACCCCATCCACAGATACTGGATTCTTACCAGGAACAGATTATGAAATGGTTAGAAGACAATCTCTCCGGAGTAAGGATACACGAAAAGATGCAAGAAAAAGGGATAAAGGTGGGATACTCTACGGTAAAGGATTATATTTGTAAAATCAAGAAAAGAGAAAATATCTTTATCCGTATGCATACCCTCCCGGGAGAGGAAGCCCAGGTTGATTTCGGCTATCTCGGCTACACCCTGTACCAGGGTAAAAAGAGGAAGACCTGGGTCTTTAATATGCGCCTCTCTTACTCTCGCTTAGATTATTACGAGATAGTCTATGACCAGAGGGTAGAGACCTTTATCCAATGTCATATCAATGCCTTTAATTATTTTGGTGGAATACCCCAGTACATAAAGATAGATAATCTAAAGGCAGCTATTTTAAAGGCCAACTTTTATGAACCCATCTACCAGGAGCTGTATAAAAACTTTGCCTCTCACTATGGCTTTCACCCTCTGCCCTGCCGGGTAAGGAGGCCTAATGATAAAGGGAAAGTAGAATCAGGGATAAAATACGTGAAGAATAATTTCTTTTTGGGCCGTAAATTTAGCGGTGAAAAAGACCTGAAAGAAAGATTATTTAAATGGTATACCAGGGCTAACCACCGGATACACGGTACCACCAGAAAGGTCCCTCAAGGGGTATTCGAAAAAGAAGAGAAGGCCAAACTTATTCCCCTCCCTCAAGAAGAATTTAAATTAGTGAAGGTAGGTACCCGTAAAGTCTATCATGATTGTCATATCTATGTCGACTATAATTATTATTCAGTCCCTTTCGAATATGTAGGTAAGGAGGTAGAGATAGAACTGTCTAAAAATTTATTAAAAGTTTATTATCAAGGGAAAGAAATTACCGTTCATCCCCGTCTTTCCGGCAGAGGAAAATTTCGCACCAACAACAGTCACTATCCTGCCTACAAGAGATACTCTGATACCGAATATCAGGAGAAGTATCAAGCCAAGATGGCTCAAATCGGAAGATATACTGAGCAGCTATTTTTTCTGGTCATAAAAGAGCACCCCCGGGATTGGAGCAGAGCCGTACAGGGGATACTCTCATTAAAAAAGACTTATCCGGATAAAGTGATCGAAGCAGCCTGCAGGCGGGCACTGTCCTTTGGGGTAACCAGATATTCTGTTATCAAGAATATCTGCCATAACGGCAGTTACCATCTACCGGTAGAATTTGATAAGGAGGGCACCTATGCAACTGCTTAAGACAAGATTAAGAAACTTCAAGCTCTCCGGAATTTACAATAATTTAGAGGAAAGAATAAATTATGCTAAAGAAAAGTCTTTATCCTATCCTGAATTTCTAGAACTCCTCTTAGAAGATGAAGAGAACAACCGGAGGACTAACAGCTACAAAAAGAGGTATTCCAGAGCCAAGTTGCCGGCCCATAAAAACATCGAGGACTTTGATTTTTCCTTTCAGCCTTCTATCGATAAACGTATTATTAATGATTGCCTTACCTGTAATTTTATTACTGAGAAGAGAAACATCGTCTTTATCGGTAACCCTGGTACCGGGAAGTCTCACCTTTCCATCTCTATTGCCATTAAGGCTCTAATGAAGGGATACAAGGTATTGTTTACCCCGGTATCAGAGATGTTACATAATCTAAATGCTGCCAAGGCAGATAATACCTATTATCAGAAGATAGACTATTACTTAAAGCCTGATCTTTTGATCCTGGATGAACTAGGCTTTAAGAAACTGCCCGGATACAGTGCTGATGATTTCTTTGAAATCATCTCTAAAAGGTATGAAAAGGGATCGGTTATTATTACTACCAATAAAACCTTTGAACAATGGGGAGATATCTTTACCGATAATATCTTAGCTTCAGCCATACTGGATCGTGTGGTGCATTATTCTGCGATCATCAAGATTAATGGACCAAGCTTTCGGGCAAAA
>JAYEGH010000158.1:0-2490 GCA_034659055.1 Candidatus Caldatribacteriota bacterium | reverse complement strand
CCACAGACTTTCAAACCCATTTCCGCTCCCATGGCAGAAACAGCCATTCCGGCTGGACCTAATCCAATGCAAATTAAATCAAAATCATATTTCATATTATTTTTTCCTTATTTAGTTTTATCAAGGTTTATCCACTTATAGGATGATGCCACCATCACATCAATATTCATCTCACGAACACCCAGTTCCATGGCGCCTAAACTTTGAGTTGTGTCTATCGCGAAATTGACATTCCTTTCCTTACAGACTTCCCCCAATTTATGAAGGTCACATCTGAAGCCGCTACTGGGTTCAAACGAGCAAACAGAAACTGCCAGCTTCTGTTCATCCATGGCCTCAATAATTTACTTTGTAGTTACGATTCCATTTTTATTTTTTACGTAACGCAATTCCAGGCCATCTAGTACACGATTCAACCAGGAATTGCGCATCGATGGAAATGAGATATCGGGAATAACAACATTCGCATTTGCTGGAATATCTACTTTACTGACAAAAACATTGATCATATCTGAGCAGTCCTTATCCTAAAAAACTTCCTTTTCTTCTACATTGATCATTTCAGCCAATGACTCACGCACCTTATCAACATATGCTCAGTCATCCCAATGTTCCGATATTATTACGCCATTAAAATTCCTCGATCCAACTGCAGACTTCACTCCCAATCTATTTTAATTTTTCAAATATCAATCCTTCAACTCAACGGCAATTTCAATTTCGACAGGCATATCAAGTGGTTTAATTTTCCCTAGTGTTTAAACCATCCGGTTAAGAAACTTCGCAAGCCATAATAATTCCTATAAGTTTTCCGCTAAAAGTTACCAAATTATTGATCTAGTATAACGGTTCTACTGACAATCCCCCTGTTTTCCTATTTTGCCTTTTTTCTGGCTTTAACTACCAATGATTTTTTTCTTTTTCCGGATTTTTTTTGAAATACACCTAAAATAATCTCTGCTTCTTTAAAAGGTACAGTTATGAAAGAGAAGTTATTGTAGACTTCCACCTGGTCAATAGCAGAATTCTTAACCCCTGTATTTTGGATAATAAACTTTACCAGTTTGCTGGGACTTTTATTATCTCTCTTACCCAATGCCACAAACAGCCTTGTTCTGCCTTCCATCTCTATTTTTCTGTTTCTAGCTGACAAATCCTTTATTTCGTTATACAGGCCGGGGTTGAGTTTATCATCAAAACTATAACTTAGTAATTTTGCAAGAGCCTCAGTCGGGTTAGTATTAGTAAGGAGTTTTTTAGCCCAATTATAGTAGGTATTTCCTACCTCTTCACTGTTAATAGCTGTTATATCTTCGTCTATTTTCTTTTTCTTTGATTTAATGATATCTCTAACATTTGGCACTTTTGATTTTTTTATATCGGTCTTTGCTTTACGCTTAATAAACATCAGTTTATTATATTCGCTCGGTGTAATAAAGGTTATGGCTGTTCCCCCTTTACCTGCTCTTCCGGTACGGCCAATTCTATGCACATATGCTTCGGGGTCATGTGGAAGAGAATAATTGATTACATGAGTCATATTTACAATATCTATGCCACGTGCAGCTACATCTGTTGCTATCAATACATTAATCTGTTTTTTCTTGAACTTACCCAGGGTCTTTTCTCTTTGAGCCTGTGAAATATCACCGTGGATGGCATCCGCGTCATACCCTCTGTCAATAAGATGACTGACAACACTATCAACATCATTCTTTGTCCGGCAGAAAACAAGACCGTAAAAATCTTCTTCAATATCAATAATCCTGCATAATGCTTCAAATTTGTCAGAAGCTTTTACTTCATAATATATCTGTTCTGTAAGACTGACAGTAATCGTCTGTTTTTTTACCGTAATAAATTTATAATCCGCCATATATTTGCTTGCAAGTGCTTTGATCTTTGGTGGCATGGTAGCTGAAAACAAAAGAGTCCTTTTTTCGGGATTGGTATATTTCATTATCTCTTCCATATCCTCAATAAATCCCATATTAAGCATTTCGTCAGCCTCATCAAGTATCAGATGTTCGATATCTTTGAGATTAAGTGTTTTTCTTTTGAGGTGATCAATGATTCTCCCAGGGGTACCTACAACAATATGTACTCCTTTTTTAAGGCGCCTTAGCTGCTGATCGATTGATTGCCCTCCATAGATTGGAATGACCAGAATGCCGGAATCGCCCTTTAAAGAACGAATCTCCTCGGAAACCTGTATGGCAAGCTCTCTTGTAGGGGTAATGATGAGTGCCTGTACACTTCTCTTGCCGGGGTTTATCATTTCTATTAAAGGCAGTCCGAAGGCAGCTGTTTTTCCTGTACCTGTCTGAGCCTGAGCTATTATATCGGTATCGTCCCGCAACATTACGGGGATTGTTAAGGCTTGAATACTGGATGGTTCTTCAAAACCTTTCTTATAAACAGCATCCAGGACCCTTTGCGAAAGACCAAGATGTTCAAATTTGATTTTATCTTTCATATTTTCATTCTCCT
>JAYEGH010000157.1:0-2494 GCA_034659055.1 Candidatus Caldatribacteriota bacterium | reverse complement strand
CAATTGTTCTCTTATTATATTGCTATTATGCGTGGATGCAATGTTGACCAACCAAGAAACCTTGCTAAATCAGTTACTGTAGAATGATAATAATTTTGATGTTTTTTAGTTTATTTAATAAACTATTAGACTTCGTAAGAAAGCAAAAAACGCAATTATTTGATATTTAGCATCTGTTTGAATATCAAGTATCTGCAATATATCTGAACATTTCAACACTGAAAATAGCTAATATTAAAATAAATAAATAAAAAGAATGCCATAATATTATTTTTTCTGTATTTTTACAGTGACTAAAAAACAAAAATATGGACACTCTTTTTAATGAAAGCAAAGATACAATGCATAAGCCAATTGGCAATAACTATTCGCTTGTTTTCCTATCTGGATACAATGTTGCTGTATATCAGGCGGGTAGGTTCCTAAAAGAGGTAAACATATATGACCAATTTGATAAGCGCTTATTTGTAATTGATTTAATCGAAAGGTATAGTGTTACTAAAAGTAAACTTGCACATGTATTAAATATTTCACGCACAAGTGTTGATGTATGGTTAGAGCTATACCGCTTTGAAGGCCAGAAAGCCTTAATCAACAGTACGAAGAGCGGGGTTGGCAGAAGGAAAGGAAATCGCCTGGAGAAGAAAATAATCAGGCCAGAGGGGGATAAACATGACTGGGCTGAAAAACATAAAGAAGAACGTAAAAACGAAGAAAAAGAAAAAAGGATAGAACTGAAAAAATATCAGTTAGCAATCAATCTCAATAATGAAAAACCGCGTGTAAACAAAGACACAGAACACTTTAATGATGAATTTGAAGAAGATAACCGCTTTGCAGGAAGTTTTATTTACTGGGGAGTTTCACAAGCTACCGATGACATTATGAGTTTAATATACACAAGTTATGGTAAATATTCTACTATATTCTACTTGTTTATAATGATGCATGTGAATAAAATAGGTTCGATAGAACAACTTAAAACCATATTTAAAACAGAATTTGGCCGGCTTATTGGACTTAAAAAATTGCCCAATCTCCCAGCAATAAGATCATTTCTTCACGAAATTGTATCTGTAAATATTTCGAAAACAGTAATTGGTAATTACTTTAAAAATCAAATATATAAGGGCTTAGTCAGCTTATGGTATTTATTTATTGATGGTCATTTTATACCCTATACAGGCAAAGAAAAAGTCCACAAGAATTTTCATACTCAAACCGGAGAAATGGAGACAGGGCAGAACGAACTGTTTATCCATGACATTGAAGGCCGGATTGTATATTTTGACATACAGGAAGGTAAGGGTGATATGCTGAGTATGATTATTGAGAAGAGTAAAGAATATGCCCCGTATATAGGCAATATAACTCCATTGTTCATAGCGGATAAGGAAATATGGGGTGTTGAAAAATTTCTGTTGCTATCAGATTGTCGGTTTGTAACATGGGAAAAAAATACAGACAAGGAAGAAATAAATAAATTGCCGGATAGCGTTTTTTCCTGTCCTTTCACGGTTAATGATATTGTATATCAGGTTTATGAAACAGAAAAAAACTATAAAAACATACATGGCAAAAGCATCTGTCTACGTCGGCTTGTAATATGGAATCATCAGAATTGCACAAGAAGTGTGGCAGTAAGCAATGATAGTTATGAAGATTCGATTTCGTTATCTTTTGCCATGCTAAACAGGTGGGGGAAAAGTGAAAATGGGTTTAAACATTTGGGCGACAGGACGAACATGCATTATAATCCTTTAATCGAAATAGAAAAACTAAGCGAAAACCAACAAATTACCAATCCCTTATATTATAAATTGCAAAAAAAGCTACAACATCTCAAAAAAGAGTTGGATAAAACGGAACGTGGACTTGGGAAGAAAGAACTAAAAATCAATATGGATGGCAGTTTACGTAAGAATAGCGCACGTGATGATTTGCAATTAAAACGTGACCAATTACTAATTGAGATAGAGAAAACAAAATCAGAATATAAAGCCTGTCCTGAAAAAATGAACATAATGCAACAACAGGCTTATAAAAAATATAAAGTTATTGAAACAGAGGGAAAAAGGATATGGGATTTTGCTGAAGTTATTTTTTGGAATACCCGAAAGAAGCTAATTGCTATCCTTAAAGAATATCTACCGGATGAAAGAGATTTAATCCCTGTATTAGAGGCTATTACAAAATGCAGGGGAATTATAAAAAGTACTAAAGATACTGTAATTGTAAAACTTGAACCATTGGAAAGACCTAAGTTCAGACAAGCACAAATTCAATTTTGCAGAAAATTAAATGAAATGGGCGCCAAACTGGATAATGGCAAGAGAATACTTTTTGACGTGCAGACTAAGTGAAAAATGTCCAGTTTTACAAATAGTTTATTATTTTTGTTACGAAGTCTAAATATTAGAAGTAAGGTACTAATATTTTACTATTATGTAAGAAATTTGGCCTAATTTTTATCAAGCTTGTAAAATTTTAGGCT
>JAYEGH010000156.1:0-2496 GCA_034659055.1 Candidatus Caldatribacteriota bacterium | reverse complement strand
GGGAAAGATATCAGTAATCCTCTGGGAGTAAGATTAGCTCCTGTATTGGGAAGTATAGTAGCCCTTATAGGAATTCTAATTATGATCCGCTATCCCGAGAAACAGATTAAAATTTTTCTATCAAAATAATTTTATGATATTTCTTGACGGTGTTCGCATTATTTCATCCTTTCTTCTCTTTCAATAAATTGCATTTTCTCCTTTAATAAATTATAATCTAAGTGTTAAATAAAAAAATATTTCTTAAAATAAGCAGAGATGAGGGAAGAGTGGTGAAAATCCACCGCAGTCCCGCTACTGTAATGGGTGTGAAAACTGTAAGAGCCATCGTTAAAAATATTTTACTTTAGAGATGGATGGAAGATACAGCTAATAGCGTAATTCCTGAGCCAGAAGACCTACCTGTTTATAGATATAAAATCACCTCTTCGCGGAAAAAGAGGATGGTGTTTTTTATTTTTAAATTTTTCCATTATTAATAAAAGGGAGAACTATAGTTATATGCCAATAAAATTAATCTTAATTCGTCATGGAGAGAGTAATAGTAATGTTCAAGGGAAATTTTCCGGTTTTCAGGATGTGGATTTAACCGAAAAAGGAATATGGCAAGCAGGAAGATTGGCATATCGATTAAAAAATGTACCGGTAGATGCGGTTTATTGCAGTGATTTAAAGAGAGCTCGTCACACTGCCGAAATTATATTTAAATCTCGGGGAATAGATATTTTTACAAATCCTAAGTTCAGGGAGATGAATTTTGGAGCATGGGAAGGTTATACTTTTGAGGAGATTAAAGAGAAATTTGGATATGGAGATGAGTTTAATTATTTAATTGAAAATATTAAGCCGGAAGCTGCTATACCTCAGGGGGAAAGTTTAATAAATTTGCATGACCGGGTTATACCTGAATTGGACAAAGTATTAAAAGAACACGAAAAAGCAGATAGAGAAAAAACTATTGCACTGGTCTGTCATGGTGGTACAATTCGGGTTATCCTAAGCAATGCTCTAAAGATAGGATTGAAAAATATGTGGAGTATAAAACAATATTCAACGGCTTTAAGTATATTAGATTATTATAATCATCAGGCATATGCTACTCTCATAAATGATACCTCTCATCTTGAAGGTTGGTGGGAAGAAGGATTAAACAAGGGAAAAAATGATGAATAAAAAGATAGAAGCAATTATCCAAAATATTAAGCCGATTAATTTTAAATTAATGGAAAAAGCTCAAGATAAATTGGATAAACTTACCAAACCTCAGGGAAGTTTGGGGAAATTGGAGGATTTTGCTAAAAAAATAGTGGGAATTTCCGGGTCACTTAATCCTGTCATCAAGAGGAAGGTTATTTTTGTTATGGCAGGGGATCACGGAGTTGTTGAAGAAAGAGTAAGTGCTTTTCCCCAGGAAGTTACTTTTCAAATGGTATATAATTTTATCCGTGAAGGAGCGGCTATTAATGTATTGGCAAAACATATTGGAGCTGAAGTCAAGGTGGTGGATATAGGAGTAGCTAAAGATTTCCCTCTTGAAAAAGGATTAATTATAAAAAAAGTAGCTCATGGAACAAATAATATAACTAAAGGGCCGGCTATGAGTAGAGATGAAGCGGAAAAAGCAATAATTGCCGGAATCGAAGTGTTTGAAGATGAATTCAATAAAAAGAAAATTGATATAATTGGATTAGGAGAGATGGGAATTGCCAATACGACTTCCACTAGTGCTATAGTTGCCTGTTTAACTGAAACGGATGTGGAAGAAGTTACAGGTTCAGGGACCGGAATAGACGAAGACCAACTTAAAAATAAAATAAGAGTGATCAAACAAGCGATAGAAGTTAATTATCCTGATCCGGAGGATGGTCTTGATGTTTTGTCTAAAATAGGTGGTTTTGAAATCGGGGGGTTAACGGGTTGTATTTTAGCTGCAGCTTCTCATCGAGTTCCCATTGTAATTGATGGATTTATTTCTTGCGCGAGTGCCTTAATTGCGATTAAGTTAGCTCCTTTGGCAAAAGATTACATATTTGCAAGTCATAATTCAGTAGAAAAAGGACATGAAATTGCCTTAAAATATATCGGGAAAAGTCCTATGTTTGATCTTAAAATGCGGTTAGGTGAAGGAACGGGTGCGACTTTAGGAATCAGTTTTATCGAAGCAGGAATTAAGATATTGACCCAAATGGCTACATTTGCAGATGCCGGAGTGGATAATAAAGGATTAAATTAGCGTACAGCGTACAGCGGGTAGCGTATAGGCGTGGGGAACAATAATGAGGCAGGCAGGAAAAAGATATAAAAAGTTTCAAGTTGCGAGTTTCGAGTTACAAGTTAAAAAATACAAGATGTAAAAACAGTTTTCAGTTATCAGTTTATAATTTTTAGTCTTATGTAGGGGCAGACCTTGTGTCTGCCCGTAAAAAAGAAAATACAAAATGCAAGAAAAAATAATTTGTCAATTAGCCGATTAATATAGTCGTTAGTGAGTAGTGA
>JAYEGH010000155.1:0-2496 GCA_034659055.1 Candidatus Caldatribacteriota bacterium | reverse complement strand
CAAAAATGGTGGTATGGTGAATTTAGGGGCTGTGGTTATAGAATTACTGTCCCGCGACAAATAATTTTACAGGTCTTAGATGAATCTAAAGAACACCTTAGTGCAGAAGATATATATTTAAAAGTACACAATATTTATTCGGCTATCGGGCTTACTACTGTTTATCGGACGTTAGATTTATTAGTAAATATGGGCTTGGTCTTTAGATTCGATTTTGGCGACGGACGAGCTAGATATGAATTATCTCATGGACCTAAGGAACCGATTAATCATCACCATTTAATATGCACAAAGTGCGGTAGGATAATAAATTATACAGATTTTATAGAGGAAGAATCAGAACTATTTAGAAAGACAGAAAAGGAACTTTCTAAAAAATATAATTTTAAAATAAAAAATCATACAGTTCAGTTTTATGGACTGTGTAGTAAATGTTCAGGTAAAGAAAAATAGATAGTTTTTTAATGTACTTTATTGAAAATGATTACCATTATGGGATTGTATTTTCAAAAAAAATAAAACAGAAAAGAGATAAAAGATATACTAGGGGGAGATGGAACAGAACTAGTTATTTGATTATCGGTAAGGTGATAGAATATGTTACTGATCTTTAAAATTTTGCAACAATCTTTAACTATAAGTTTTTTTGTTTTTGCTATGATGGTGATTTTAGATTATTTCAACGTTTTTACCAAGGGAAATATAAATAATATCATTAAAAGACGAAAGGGACGACAATATCTAATCTCTTCATTTCTTGGTTCCACTCCGGGATGCCTGGGAGCTTTTTTGAATGTATCTTTTTATGTCCATGGTCTAATTAGTTTTGGAGCCCTGGTGGGGGGTATGATAGCTACATCAGGTGACGAGGCTTTTGTTATGCTTTCTCTCTTCCCAAAGCAAGCATTACTGTTATTTGTTTTACTTTTTATATTCGGTGTTATTTTGGGTTGGCTTTCTGACAAAATAGCTATAGCATTAAAATTAAAAACATGTGAAGAATGTAAATTGTATAAAGTGCATTCCATTAAAGAATGTAAATGTTTTGATAAGCAGACAATAATCCAAAATTATTTTAAATTATCACCTATCCGCATTTTTTTATTAGTTGGGGCTATTATTGTTTTAATTGCAGTGATTTTCGGTATGTTTGGACCTTCTTCCTGGGGCTGGAAGCGAATTACGTTTACTGTTTTATTTGTTATTTCATTGGGAATTATTGCTACAGTTCCAGAGCATTTTTTACGGGAACATATTTGGGAACATATTGTTAAAAAGCATCTTCTAAGTGTTTTTTTATGGTCTTTTTCTGCCATGATGATAGTTGAAGTCGGATTTAAATACTGGAGTATAGGGGATTTTGCACAACAACATATGGAATGGATTGGATTAATTGCTGTTTTGATGGCGCTCATTCCCGAATCCGGACCTCATATGATTTTTGTAATGCTTTATGCTCAAGGAATTATTCCATTTTCCATTCTGTTGGCCAGTTCAATAGTGCAAGACGGACATGGTATGCTCCCTTTGCTTTCATATACTATAAAGGATTCCTTGTTTGTGAAATTGTTTAATTTAATTTTTGGTATTGTTGTTGGGCTAACGTTTTACATGTTGGGATATTAATAAGCTGATTTTACAACCGAACAATTAATCTACTAAGCGAAAATGTAATTATTACTTTTCCGATCATTTCTGATATTCAAGAAATACCAAAAATGATTATAGGAAAAAGTAAAAAATAAAAGGATAGTTTGTATTGAAAAAAAATAATATTAATAATAGTACTGTAAAATGGAATTTTGCCATGGGTCTCATTCATGGCATATTATATCTTGGTGGAGAGGCTTTTTACAATCCTGATACCGTACTTCCCATCTTTCTCGATCATTTTAGTAAATCTAAAATGCTTATAGGGTTGTCGTCTACTTTGATTGGTAGGCTTGGTGGTATAATGTCTGTATTTCCTCAATTGTTGGTAGCCAATAGAATTGAAAGCAAAACTCACAAAAAACCTCTCTTAAAATTTGCTATCACTATACGCGCATTAAGCTGGGGACTTCTAGCTTTTACAACCTATATATTTAATAATACATATCCAAATCTAACTATTCTTTTTCTGTTTATTACGCTAATTCTGCATACATTTATGGGAGGGATTGCGGCCATACCTTTCTATGATATCTGGGGTAAATCATTACCCTCCAATTTAAGAGGAAGATTTTTTGGATATCGCCAATTATGGGGAGGTATTTTAGCTATTGGCTCCGGATTAATTGTAAAGAATATTTTAGGGAATAATACCATGGATTTTCCATATAATTTTGCTTTACTTTTTTTCTTGGCCTTTATTTTTTTTAGCATCTCTTACATTGCCTTAGGCTCTGTAAAAGAACCTGTTGAAAAAGTGTATAAAAATCAATTACCTTTTAAAGAGTTTCTTAAAAAAGCTTCTCTAATCATAAAGAAAAATAGTGATTATAAAAAGTTTATTAT
>JAYEGH010000154.1:0-2499 GCA_034659055.1 Candidatus Caldatribacteriota bacterium | reverse complement strand
GGTAAATTAGAGTAAAAACAGTTAGATTAAAAAAATAAAAAGAAAGGAGAAAATATAATGACCACAGAAGAATTAAAACAATTAATAACGACCACGATTACTGCTGATGATAATAAGACGGCTATTGCTGGGATAGTTAAAGCTGAAATGGAAAAACTTTCCAATGAGCTAGCTGGCGGGAAACCTACTTTGGGAAAATCTACGGATGTTAAAGATGTTTTTGATTATGTTCCGCAGGATATTGGACATGGTTATGTGCAAACTAAGGAAGGTTCTATATTGAATCTGAATAATCCTCAGGCCCCTTGGGTTCGTGTAGGAGAAACTACTAAAGAATGGGCTAAGGCATTTGTTCAGCTGTATAAGACTGGAGTAGCTTCAGAAAAACTCGTGTCAAAGGATATGACAGAAGGGACTGACAGTGCAGGTGGGTATTTAGTACCTGACGAGTTCAGGGCAATGGTAGTTATGTCTGATATGCCTGGTCTTGTGATGTGGCCAGGTGCTACTGTATGGCCTATGAAGGGACAAGTTCTTGGTATTCCTAAATTAGTCCAGGATATTGAAGATAACAGCTTCTTCTCTGGAGTATCATTTACATGGACAAGTGAAGGTGGTGAGAAAACAGCTACTCAACCGGTATTTGATTTTATCACGCTAACTGCATATGAGCTTTCCGGATACACAGCTCTTACAGATACTCTTCTTGATGATAGTGCTGTAAATCTTATGAACTTCCTCACTAATCTGTTTGGTAAAGCATGGTATTGGACAACTGATAAATCATTTATTCAGGGATCCGGTTCTAGCCAGCCCCTTGGGATAGTTAAAGATGATAGTGTAATAACTGTGAACAGATCAACTGCTGGTACTGTTACTGTAACAGATGTTCTCAATATGGAAGCAGCTTTGAGTTCTGTTTTTGATCCTGGTGCTGTTTGGTTGGGAAGTAAATCAGTGCGAGCGGCTTTAAGGGGACAAAAAGATGATAACGGGGCATTGATCCTGACAGAGTCATATCAGCAGTTTGGTAAAGGAGCGGAAACTAGACTATTGGGTTATCCCTTCTTGCTGGCTGATGGTAAGGTATCCAGCAAAGGCACTACAGGGGATTTGATTCTTGGTAATAGATCTCAATATTATGTTGGTGATCGGAAAAAGTTCAGTATGGATGTTTCTAAACATTATTTGTTTCAAAACAATAAGACAGCTTTACGAGTAGTTGGAAGGCTAGATGGCCAGGCAGCTATTCCTGATGCTTTTGTTATTTTGGGAACAGTTTCTTCATAAGCTGAAGAATAAACTAAAGGGGCCCTTTAGTTAGGGCTCCTTTGATTGAGGAAGCAAATGAAAATTAGAATTACTGACAAAGTTTTGCTTCGTAGATACAGAGCTGACCCTAACTTTAGAGATGAAGTTAAGAGAAAATTGATTCGACAAGGAAAAGCGGTTCTTGTTGAAGGGATAATTCCAACTTCTACTTCTAAGAAGGGGAATAAGTTGAAGGTTCTCCCTGGTTTAGTTGAAGTCCCTGGGAGAAAAGATTCCAACTTAAAGATTGAAATGAATAAAATAGAAGACATTTCTGAAGATAAGTTGATTGTATGGATTCAGGATATGGAGAAACTAGGAGGGGCGGAACTTTCTAATAAAGTAGTGGTTGATGAGGGTAGAAAAGAAGGATTTAATATTGTAGAAATGACTCCTTATAATTTCTCAAGAGAATTATTGAGAAAAGCAAAATTAATCATATTAAATAACATCTGGTATTTTGGTGTGGGGCAGATGGAAAGTATCCTTGAATGTCTTTTTGAAGACAAAATCCCATATGTTAAATATGAACATGACATGCGGGAACTCTCAAGACTAGGCTTCTCCTTGCCCCTTTTCAAACATGCTGTGATGGATGTGTTTATAAGTCCAATGCATTTAACTAAACATTTGGATAAAATGGAGATTCCAAGATCCTTGGTACTACCACTAGCAATAGATGTTGATAGATGGAAGCCAAACAAGATTAAAAGAATAAAAAATAGAGTAGTAAACACATGTGGAAAACTACATAGTAAAGGGTTAATGAACATGAAGACATTTGTTGACAGTCATCCTGATAAAGAATTTGTATTTTATACTAGTGAGAATAAATTGGTTAAACAGATGTTTGCCAACAACGAGAGAGTTAAATTAAACAAACCTGTTAAGAATGGATATCTTCCTAGATCATATAATGGAGCGGAATATCTAGTCCATTTACCGGATACCTTTTGGGCTGGGGAAAGGATAGTATTTGAAGCAGTTTTATGTGGATGTAAAGTAATTATGAATGAGAATGTTGGTCATGCTTCTTGGGATTGGGATTGGGAGGATGAGAAATTCTTAAGAAAGGAATTAAAACAAGCTCCAATAAAGTTTTGGGAAGAAATGAGGAAAGTAATTAGATGGAGTTAGTTATATCTACTTATAGTGGAGATGAGATTCTTGGTTGTGGAATACTAATGA
>JAYEGH010000153.1:9544-12353 GCA_034659055.1 Candidatus Caldatribacteriota bacterium | reverse complement strand
AAAGGACCTGCTCCTACTCGTGTGGTATAAGCCTTTGTTATTCCTAAAACTTTATCTATCTTGGTAGGTCCGAGACCAATTCCTGTACAAGCTCCACCAGCTATCGGAGAAGAGGATGTTACATATGGATATGTCCCGTGGTCAATATCCAATAAAGTCCCCTGGGCTCCTTCAAACAGCATTTTTTTATCTTCATTTATTGCCCGGTCTACCAGAACAGAAACATCCCGAACATACTTTTTTAATAATTGACCATATCCTATATATCTTAAGATCAGATCTTCCTGTTCCTTCTCAGATATTTCAATTCCATATAACTTCTCAAAGAATTCATTTTTTTCTTTAATATTATTTTTTAATCTTTTTGCTAAAGTAGTTTCATTGATTAATTCAGACATTCTTATTCCACTCCGTGCATTTTTATCAATGTAAGCCGGTCCTATTCCTCTCTTGGTGGTACCTATTTTGTTTTTTCCTCTTCTCTTTTCTTTTATCTCGTCTAAAGTTTTGTGATATGGAAATACAACATGTGCTTTTGAATCTATAAATAATTTCCCTGTAATTTGTATTCCCTGTTTTTCCAAGCCTGCTATTTCCTGTAGCAAAGATTCGGGATCTATTACTACTCCGCTACCGATAAAACATTTATTTTCACTATGTAAAATACCTGATGGTACTAGATGAAAAATGTATTGTTTGTTTCCTTTTACTACTGTATGACCGGCATTACAGCCTCCCTGGTATCTGACCACCATATTACTTTCTTCTGAAAGCAGATCAGTTATTTTTCCTTTTCCTTCATCTCCCCATTGAGAGCCGACAACTACTAATGTTGACATTTGCTTTTAATTACCCATCCTTTCATAATTTTTAGATGTTCTAATTTATTCATTATTTGAGCTTCTTTCCATATCAAGCGAAAAACTTAAAGCGAAAAACGCAAAATCATAATTTAAAATTCAAAACTTTTAAGATAAACCATTCCTGCCCATACCTATGCGCTATACGCTATTTTCATTCCCATTCAATCGTTGCCGGGGGTTTTGAACTTATGTCATATACCACCCGATTTATCCCTTTAACCTCATTAATAATTCTATTAGATATTTCTCCCAATATCTTATAAGGCATTTTTACCCAATCAGCAGTCATCCCATCATCACTCGTCACTATCCTTAATGCAAGAGTAAAACCATAAGTACGAATATCTCCCATTACTCCTACTGTTTTAATGGGAAGAAGTATCCCGAAAGACTGCCAAACTCTTTTATACCAGTTACTATTAATTATCTCCTGTTTTATTATCTCATCCGCTTCTCTCAAGAGATCTAATTTTTCTTTATCTATAGGCCCGATAATTCTAATAGACAATCCCGGTCCTGGGAAGGGCTGCCTCCAAACTATATTCCTGGGAAATTCTAATTTTTCTGCTATCTTTCTCACTTCATCTTTAAATAGATATCTTAGTGGTTCCAATACCTTTAAATTCATCTCTTCGGGTAAACCGCCTACATTATGATGAGATTTAATTGTAGAAGAAGGACCCTTTATAGAAATACTTTCAATTACATCAGGATAAAGGGTTCCCTGTAATAGATATTTTACCCCCCTTATGCTTTCAGCTTTTTTTTCAAAGACTTTAATAAATTCTTTTCCAATAATTTTTCTTTTCTGTTCAGGGTCTGTTACCCCTTTTAAATTATCTAAAAATTGCTTGGATGCATCGATATAATTAAGTTTTATCTTAAAGTTTTTTTGAAACACTTTTTGAACTTCTTCTTCTTCATTTTTTCTTAGTAATCCATTATTAATGAAGATACAATGAAGTTGATTACCAATAGCCCTGTTAGTCAATAAAGCAGCTACCAACGAATCTATTCCCCCACTCACTCCTGCAATTACTTTTCCTTTCCCTACTTTATCTTTAATCTCACTGATTGATCGCTCGATAAATGATTCAAGGCTCCATTCAGTCCGGCAATTACATATTTTATAAAGGAAATTTTTGAATAATTTTTTTCCCATTGGAGTATGTGTAACTTCCGGATGAAATTGAATTCCATATATCAATTTTTTCTCATTTTTTATGGCTACAGCCTTTGTATTTCTGCTATGAGCAATTATTTTAAAGCCGGCGGGAATTTTTTCTATCAGGTCCTGATGGCTCATCCAACAGGAAATATTTTCAGGAAAATCTAAAAAAATATCCTCCTTATTATCCAAATCAATATTTATCTTCCCATATTCTGCCTGAGAAGATGCGGTAACCCTTCCTCCTAATGATTGCGCAATAACCTGCGTTCCATAACAGATACCCAGTACGGGAATACCTAAATCGAATATTTTTTTATTACATGCCGGAGCATTATCTTCATATACGCTCGATGGACCCCCGGATAATATAATCCCTTTAGGGGGATTTTTAATAAATTTATCTAATTCTTCATTATAAGGGACTATTTCTGAATAAACTTTTGCTTCCCTCACCCGTCTGGCAATTAATTGGGTATATTGTGAACCAAAATCTAAAATAGCAACCCATTCTTTTTTTACTTTTTTCAAATAAATCCCTCCACTTTTCATCCTTCGATTTTTAAAATATACCTTGTAAAATATTAATGATAATGATCCTCTTACCTTAATTTAATTTATTCTAAGTTAATATTTTATTGTATAATGTGATTGTAATCTAATAAGTACACAAAAACTAATGCACGATGTATCGTGCCCACGTAGAAATTAAGTAATAAAAGGGCAAGGTACACAATTCATTGTACTACAAAAATTATAATTAAAAAATTATAATTTG
>JAYEGH010000153.1:3476-9444 GCA_034659055.1 Candidatus Caldatribacteriota bacterium | reverse complement strand
TTATAATTTGCCATATATAATCTGTTGAAAATATTTTTAGCTTTTTGGAAAATAACCATAATGTTAATTAATAAAAAATTAAAACTTTTTGTCAATAATATTTTAAGTTTTAGTTTATGATTCTTTTCATTTTTGCTATATAGTATACCAGATAAGAACGTTAAAACTCAATAGATAACAACGGGCATATAACAACACATTAGAATTTTATTTTGCGCTATAGTAATTAGGTTAAATTTTAGCGGGTTACTTTGAGAAAGATAAGAATAATTATTTTTGTTATTTTTTTCTGTTTTCTTTTTCCTATGATATTTTTCTTTGTTTTTACTCGATACTCTATACTATATACCCAATACTATCTTTTATATTTTGCGCTTTTTTCTTATTTACTATATAATGATCAGGGTAAGTAAAAAGGAAATCCTTATACAAATAAGTTATTCACAATAACTATTATAGCCATATCTCTTTATATCAACCATAATAGTCTAAATTTATTATTTTTTTCACAAAAAAAGTATTTTTAAATTTATAGATAGTATATCACTATTAAAAATTAAATTACTATAAAAAAGGGCAATAAAAATAATAAATACATAATAATATAAAAAAATCTACTAATTTAATATTGAAGTCTGTGTGAAAATAGGAGGAGAAATCTTTTCTTTTACTGAAAAGATGCCGAAGGTGTACGATGTATAATACATTTAAACTCTCAGGCAAAAGGACTCTTATTGGACAGAACTCTGGAAAGTTTTTTGATAAACACCGAAGGGGCAAATTTCCATCATTATTGATGAAAAAAATCTCTCAGGTATAAAGACAGAGTAGGAATATTAAAATACATTCCTTTTCTGTCTTTTTTTATTATTGATATAAAAAAAGATTTTAATGAATTGAGAAAGGAGATGATTATAAAAAGAACTATAACCTGTTCTTACTTTATCACTAAAATTTTAAATTAATAAAATGGAGGAAAATATTAATGTCTAATAAAATCATGGAAAATTTATATTATACCAAAAGTGATGAATGGTTAAAAATAGAAGAAAATATTGGAACAATAGGTATTACCGATTATGCTCAGGATCAATTAGGTGATATTGTTTATCTGGAAAGTATTGATAAGGGAAAGAGTATAAAAAAAGGCGAAACTCTTACTACTATCGAATCAGTTAAAGCTGTATCTGATATGAACTCTCCTGTAACAGGTGAAATAATCGAAGTGAACGAAAAAATAGAAGAAGATTCTTCAATAATTAACAAAGATCCTTACGGTGAAGGCTGGTTTGCTAAAATTAAAATAACTGACCAGGAAGAAATAAAAACTCTCATGAATGCCCAAAAATATTCCGAATATAGGAAGGAATAGAGGTGAAATATAAATGAGATATATTCCGAATACTGAAAAACAAAAGAAGGATATGCTAAAATCTATAGGGGTTTCTTCTTTTGAAAAATTAATTGAAAATGTTCCGGAGGGGGTCAGGCTAAAAGGGAAATTAAATATTCCCGAAGCGATTTCAGAAAGCGAATTAGAAGAAAAAATCTACCATATTGCACAAAAGAATAAAAACTTTTACTCAATGAAGCCTTTGATAGGTGCAGGTGCCTACCGCCACTTTATCCCGGCAGCTGAAAAATCTCTCCTGCAAAGAGAAGAATTATGGACCTGCTATACCCCTTATCAACCTGAGTTAAGCCAGGGCACCTTGCAATCTATATTTGAATACCAAAGCTACCTCTCCCGGCTTACCAAAATGGAAATAGTAATCCCTTCCATCTATGATGGTGCTTCGGCAACAGCTGAGGCAGCCTTAATGTCTTTAAGGCTAACCCATAAAAACAAAGTAATTGTATCAACCTTGCTCCATCCTCATTACCGGGAAACAGTTAAAACTTATTTAGCTCCTCATGAACCGGAAATTATCGATTTACCCTACACGGAAGGACTAACAGATATAGAGAGATTAAAATCTTTACTTGATGAAGGAGTGGCTGCAGTTATCATCCAAAATCCCAATTTCTTTGGAGGGATAGAAAAATTAGCTGAAATTTCCGAATTAGTTCATTCTAAAAAATGCCTGTTAATATGTGTAACTGCAGAAAGCATGTCTCTGGCTACTTTAAAAGCCCCCGGAGATATCGGAGCAGATATCGCGGTCGGAAATGCTCAATCCTTCGGAATGGATTTAAATTATGGTGGTCCTTATAATGGATTTTTAGCTGCTAAAAAACAATATATCAGACAACTCCCGGGAAGAATGGCGGGAGAAACGGTGGATGTAGATGGAAAGCGTGCCTTTGTTATGACCATGCGCGCTCGGGAACAAGATATTAGGAGGGAAAAAGCAACCTCTAATATTTGCACTAATCATAATTTAAATGTTACAGCTGCCAATATTTTTCTTTCTCTAATGGGTACTGAAGGTCTGTATCAAACTTCTCTGCTGAACATTAAATCTGCTCATTATTTAGAAAATTTACTGGTAAAATCCAGAAAATTTGAGAGAGTATTTGATTACCCCTACTATAATGAGTTTTTATTAAAGAGTAAAACAGATATATCAATTTTAAAAAATAAACTATTGAAAAATGATTTTATTCCACCACTTGAAATACATGAATTTTACCAAACAGATAATTTAAAAAATGTCTTACTCTTTGCAGTAACCGAAGTACTAAACCGGGATGACTTGGATAAGGCTGCTAAAATTCTTTCGGAATAAGGAGAAATATATATGAAATTAATATTTGAAAAAAACATTAAAGATAGAGAAGGCTATTCTCTGTCTCAAGATTTATTTGAGGAAATAAAAGTTGAAAAATGTTTACCTGAGTATGCCATCGCAAAAGATAAAAAAAATCTGGTAGAGGTATCGGAAGTAGACGTTATCCGTCATTTTACCAGGCTTTCCAAAATGAATTATGGACTTGATGATGGTTTTTACCCTTTAGGATCATGTACGATGAAATACAACCCTAGAATTAATGAAAAATTGGCTTCTCTGGATAATTTTATTTATGCCCATCCTTTGGCCCCCGAAGAAACAGTACAGGGTTGTTTGGAAATTATGTATGATCTAAAAAATTTATTATGTGAAATAACCGGAATGGATGAGTTTACCATGGCTCCTGCTGCAGGTGCACACGGAGAATTAACCGGAAATCTCCTTATGCGCCAGTATTTTTTAAATCACAATGAAAAAAGGACGAAAATGCTTATTCCTGATTCCGCCCACGGTACCAACCCGGCCTCTGCTGCTATGGCGGCTTTTAAAGTAACAGAAGTAAAATCAAACGAAAGAGGTACGGTTGACTTAAAAGAATTAGCCGAACTTATGGACGAAGAAACCGTAGGATTGATGTTAACTAATCCTAACACGGTGGGGATATATGACGAAGGTATAGAGGAAATTGAAAAGATTATCCATGGCAAAGGTGGTCTCCTCTATTATGATGGAGCCAACCTTAATGCCTCTTTGGGCATCATTAGACCCGGGGATGCTGGTTTTGACCTAGTACATCTTAATCTTCATAAAACCTTTTCTACTCCTCATGGAGGCGGCGGACCGGGTTCCGGTGTTATCGGAGTAAAGAAAAACCTTATTCCCTTCCTCCCTACTCCCATTGTTGCCTTTGATGCTGATAAGAAAAAATATTACTTAAAGGATATAGGTAAAAATAGTATTGGCATGGTAAGGTCATTCTGGTCTAATTTTGCTGTATTGCTTAAAACTTACGCCTGGATTCTTTCCATGGGTCCTGATGGCCTCTATAATGTTTCAGAAACAAGTATAATAAATGCTAATTATCTGTTGGCTAATCTTAAAAAATATTATAAACCGGCCTATAACCGTTATTGCGGACATGAGTGTACTGTTACCGGAAGAGAATATAAAAAATATGGCATAAAAACCCTGGATATTTCCAAAAGAATAATGGATTATGGTATGCATCCACCTACCATCTATTTCCCTCATTTCGAACCTTATGCCGAAGAGACATTAATGGTTGAACCGACAGAATCGGAAAGCAGAGAAACATTGGATAATTTTATAGAGATTATGTTCAAAATTTCCGAGGAAGCAAAAAATAATCCTGAATTATTAACCAGTGCTCCCCACAATACACCTATCAGGAGAACAGATGATGTACTGGCAGTAAAAAAACCTATTTTAACATATGATGATGAATTAAAATCAAAAAATAATTAAAGTAAAATAAAATATATTATTTTCCAATTAGGAGGAAGAATGATGCAAGAAGAAAATTTATTATTAACTCCTCTCCATGAGGAACATGTAAAATTAAAGGCTCGAATGATCCCTTTTGATGGTTTTGATATGCCGGTTCAGTATAGCGGAATCATTGATGAGCATAATGCTGTAAGGAAAAAAGTCGGCATCTTTGATGTTTCACATATGGGTGAAATTGAAATAAAGGGTGAAGATGCCCTTCCCTTTGCCGAACATCTATTAACCAATTCTTTAATGAAAATGCAAGATGGAAAAATAAAATATTCTCCACTATGCTATCCTCACGGCGGTCAGGTTGATGACCTCTTTGTTTATAAGGTAAAAGATGATTTTGTACTTTTAGTAGTAAACGCTTCACCCAACTTCTCAATTAAAGATTATGAATGGATTGTAAAAAATAAGGGTAATTTTAAAGTAGATATTACCAATAAAAGTAGAGACTACGGTGAAGTAGCAGTTCAAGGTCCGGATACCATAAAGCTTTTAAGCCCTCTGGTAAAAGGAGAAATTGCACTTACTGAACTAAAACGATTCAGATTTATATTTGCAGAATTATTCGGAAAGAAGATTCTGATTTCCCGTACCGGATACACAGGAGAAGATGGATTTGAAATCTATACCTTTAAATCAGAAGATATTATTGACATCTGGAGGGGTTTATTGAAAAAAGGAGAAAAATACGGCATAAAACCATGCGGATTAGGAGCTAGAGATACTACTCGATTTGAAGTCTGTTATTGGCTTTATGGTAATGACATCGATGAAACCGTTAATCCTCTGGAAAGTGGTCAAGGATGGACTGTAAAATTCAGCAAAGATAATTTTATCGGAAAAGATGCTCTTCTCAAAATAAAGGATAAAGGCATTACCCGAAAAATGGTTGGATTAAGCATTCCTCATGGTGGTATTCCCAGAAATAAAATGGAAGTATATAAAGATGATAAAAAAATTGGATATATTACTTCCGGCAATTACTGTCCTTCCTTGAAAAAGGTAAACGCCCTGGCTATTATCGATTTACCTTACACTGAAAACGGTAACATAGTGGAAATAATGATAAGAAATCGTAAAATTAAGGCAGAAGTCAGAGAAATTCCTTTTCTTAAACCATTTAATAAAAGATAGATTAGTCGTTAGTTAATAGAAGAAAAATTCAGGAGCCAGTAGCCTGGAGCCAGAATAAAATGCAGTAACAAGTGATTAGCAAAGAAGAAAGTAGAGGGCGTATTGCAATACGCCCTCATAGACGGTAATCCAGAAGTAGTCAGAACTGTGAAATCTGAACTGAAAACTTGTATTATTTTTTTGCTTACACTTGTAGCCCAAAGCTATACGCTAAACGATGCACGCTATACGATAGCAAATATAACTGGTAAAAAGATCAACTAAAGAAATCGGTTATTTGATAATCGCAACAGATGTCTCGCTTATTAAGGTAGGGGTTCGATTCATCAAACCCGTTTCCTTTCGGATAAATCCTACTCTTGGATGGATAATGAAGAAATTGTCTCATCTTTATTCTCTCTCCACTTGGCGAGAGAGGGTTAGGGTATTATATACTATCTTAATCGGCTAATTGTTGAATTTACAAAATAAATCAAAAGCCCCTATACTTAGAAATAAGTATAGGGGCTTTTGATTTATAAAATTATTTTAGCGCGGATTAACGTTTATTACATCATTCCGCCCATTCCGCCAGGCATTCCGCC
>JAYEGH010000153.1:0-3376 GCA_034659055.1 Candidatus Caldatribacteriota bacterium | reverse complement strand
CATTCCGCCAGGCATTCCGCCTCCTGGAGGCATAGCAGGAGCATCTTTCTTTTCCTCCGGCTTATCGGTAACCAAACATTCAGTAGTTAGAATCATTCCTCCGATACTGGCAGCATTCTGCAGAGCTGAACGAGTAACCTTGGTTGGATCTACAATACCGGCTTTTATCATATCAGTAAATTCTCCGGATAAAACATCAAAACCAATGCCATTTTCTTTTCCTTTTAATTTTTCTACAATTATTGAGCCTTCATATCCGGCATTTTTAGCAATCTGTTTTGCAGGAGCTTCTAAAGATTTTTTGATAATCTTTAATCCTATTTGTTCTTCACCTTCCAGTTTTAAACCATCTAATGCTGAAATAACATTTAATAAAATGGTTCCACCACCGGCTACAATACCTTCATCTACTGCTGCTTTGGTAGCAGATAAGGCATCTTCGACTCTATGTTTCTTTTCTTTAAGTTCAGTTTCAGTGGCAGCTCCTACTTTTATAACCGCTACTCCACCTGACATTTTGCCTAATCTTTCCTGTAATTTTTCACGATCATAATCAGAAGTGGTATTTTCGATTTGAGTTCGAATTTGAGCTTCACGTTTCTTTATTTCCTCTACATCTCCTTTTCCATCTACAATAATAGTCTCTTCTTTATTTATTTTTACCTGATGTGCAGAACCTAACATTTTAATCTCTGTATTTTCCAATTTTAAGCCTAATTCCTCGGATATTACCTGTCCACCGGTAACTGCAGCTATATCTGCTAACATTTCTTTTCTTCTATCTCCAAAACCAGGTGCTTTTACAGAAACACAATTTAAAGTTCCTCTAATTTTATTTACCACTAAAGTAGCTAATGCTTCACCTTCTACATCTTCAGCAATAACCATCAAAGGTTTACCGGCTTGAGCGACTTTCTCTAAAATAGGTAATAATCCTTTCATATTACTGATCTTACCATCAGTAATTAAAATATAAGGATTATCAAGGACTGCTTCCATTCTTTCTGCATCTGTTACCATATATGGAGAAATGTAACCTTTATCAAATTGCATCCCTTCAACTACTTCCAAGGTAGTACCCATGGTTTTAGATTCTTCAACTGTAATTACTCCATCTTTACCTACTTTTTCCATAGCATCAGCAATAATATTCCCAATTTCCCTATCGGCAGCCGAAATAGAAGCTACATTAGCTATAGAATCTTTATCACTTACTTCTTTGCTTAATTTTTTAATTTCTTCAACCGCTTTTTCTACTACCTTATCTATTCCTCTTTTTACCATAATTGGGTTTGCTCCGGCTGCTACATTTCGCAAGCCTTCATGCATAATTTCTTTAGCTAATACAGTAGCTGTAGTAGTACCGTCTCCGGCAATATCGTTAGTTTTAGTTGCTACTTCTTTAACAAATTGTGTTCCCATATTTTCGAATGGATCTTCAACCTCAATCTCTCGAGCAATAGTAACTCCATCATTAGTAATAGTGGGAGAACCAAATTTTTTATCTATAACAACATTTCTCCCCTTTGGGCCCAAGGTAATCCTTACACTATCAGCCAAAATACTTGCTCCCTTTTCAAGGGCTCTTCTTGCATTTTCGTTAAATAAAAATTGTTTTGCCATTTTTTTATCCTCCTAATATAGTTTTCTTTGTTTTTATACTCACAGATTTTTAGAATAATTTTAATTTTAATAAATTAATACATTATTATTCTACAATTGCTAAAATATCTTTTTCGCTGATTATAAGATATTCTTCATCTTTTTCATCCTTAATGTCAGTTCCTGAATATTTTGCGTATACTACTTTGTCTCCTTTTTTTACAGTCAATGGAACTAATTTTCCATCTTTATCTTTACTGCCGGGACCTGCTGATAATACTTCTCCGACTTGTGGTTTTTCTTTGGAAACTGTATCCGGTAAAAGTATTCCTCCCTTACTCTTTTCCTCTTCGTGTACGGGTTTCACTAATACCCGGTCTCCTAATGGTTTTAGTCCTTTCACTTTCATGTCTCATGGCCTCCTTCTTAAATTTTTATATTTATTAAAATAATTAGCACTCTTACTATGAGAGTGCTAAAATTACTTTATATATCTTATATAAACTTCATTAGAAAAGCAAATCTTATTATAAGCTATTCTTTTAGATTTATCATTGCTCCAATCGATTATGATACCATAATATACTTTTTTCTACCAATTACTCCTTTTTACTCACTAATGGTAACCGTGACACTGCATCTAAAGCGAGAGATGATATTTTATTCTCTTTTAATTTATAATATCCGACTGATGCTACCATGACCGCATTGTCAGTGCATAGTTGAGACGAAGGATAAAATACTTTTATATTGGATCTGCCCGCTCGCTTCTTAACTTCTCTTTGCAGAAAGCTATTTGACGCTACTCCTCCTGCCAGGGCAATTTGTCTAACATTGTATTTTAAAGCAGCTTTTACGGTTTTTTCTACTAATACATCAGCAACGGCTTGCTGAAAGGATGCCGCAATATCATTTACGGGAACATTCTTATCTTCCTCTCTCAGTTTCTTTATATGATAAATTACGGCAGTTTTCAAGCCGCTAAAACTAAAATCATAGCTGTGGTCATTTATTATGGGACGGGGAAATTTAATCATTGAAGACTTCCCCTTTTCTGCTAATTTTTCAATTACCGGCCCTCCCGGATATCCCAAATTTAAATATTTTGCAATTTTGTCAAATATTTCTCCAGCTGCATCATCTTTGGTCTGACCTAATAATTCATAGCTTCCAAAACATCTTATATATACTAAGGATGTATGTCCGCCGGATACAATTAGGCAAATAAGTGGAGGTTTTAGTTCTTTGTGTTCTAAAAAATTAGCATAGATGTGAGCTTCAAGATGATTAACTCCAATAAGAGGAATATTCTGAGCAAAAGCTATTGATTTAGCTAAAGTCAATCCAATTAATAATGAACCTATTAATCCCGGACCATAAGTAACAGCTACAGCCGATAGATCGCTCAACTTTTTTCCAGATTTGTTTAATGCATCATCAATAACCGGGATAATACACTCTATATGCTTACGAGAAGCAATTTCAGGTACAACTCCTCCGTACTTTTTGTGTATGTCAATTTGAGAAGCAATAATATTTGAAAGAACATTATCACCTCTTTGTACAATAGCTGCTGCTGTTTCATCACAAGAAGTTTCTATTCCCATTATTAAATCTGACATACATTTTTCCTTTCAATTAAATTAAATTAGAATCTATTAAGTACCTATAACTTTGACTGATTACCCATCACTAATTACTAATTTTTAAATACTAATATTCTTTTTTTCCCAAGCAATTTCAGCTTCAGATTTTCTTAAGTATAAAGGAGAAA
>JAYEGH010000152.1:0-2504 GCA_034659055.1 Candidatus Caldatribacteriota bacterium | reverse complement strand
AATTGATAATTCCATTACATCACCTATCCATATCAGCAGGACATACATTTAAACTCCAATAAATGGCCGGTATATCCGCAATATGTGCTCCTTTTAATAAAAATTCGAGAACGGGTATCATATGTAAAAAATCAGGTCCTCTGACTTTAGTTCTGTATGGTTTTCCACTTCCGTTACTAACCATATAGATTGCTGCTTCTCCCCTTGAAATTTCATTTCTCACATATACTTCTCCTTCGGGTATTTTAATAGACATTTTAATTTTTTTTAAAGATGATTCTATTACTTCTCCCTCGGGTAATTTATCTAAAGCTTGTTTTATAATCTTTGACGACTCTATCATCTCATCTATTCCAAGAAGATATCTGGCATAGGCATCTCCTTTTTGTTGTATGGGAATATTGAAATCAAATTTATCATAAACTTCGTAAGGTTCTTCTTTTCTTACATCAGACTTCTTACCTGATGCTCTTAACACCGGACCGGTTGCTCCTAATCTTATCGCATCTTCCAACTTTAGTATACCGATATTTTTCGTTCTTGCTGCTAATGCCGGATTTTCCAATTTTTCGAAATTTATCATCTCATCCATTTTATCTAAAACTTTTAAAATTTTTTCTTCAGTGCCTTTAGGAAAATCTCTTCTCACACCACCGGGGCATAGATAGCCTGTAGGATATACTCTTCCACCAGTTATCAATTCAAATAAATCCAATATATAATCTCTATAGCCAAAAGCCACTTTGAATCCCGTATCAAATCCGATAGCTTTAGAAAACACACCATACCATATAATGTGAGATTGAATCCTGGAAAGTTCTACCATGATTACTCTTATGTATTTCGCTCGCTCAGGTACATCAATTCCCATTAATTCATCCACCGCTTCAGCATGCACCAAATTCCAATTTAATGGTTCAAGTACACATAACCTGTCTAAAAGCACAGCATTTTGAATGGGAAGTCTATACTCCATAAGCTTTTCAAATCCTCTATGGAGATAACCGGGATCTGCTTTTGCGGATTCAATTTTCTCGCCATTTATCTTTAATTTAACCCCAAAATTCCCCGAGCCGGGATGGGTTGGACCAAAATAAAAGTCATATCCGTCAACATCAGGTATAGAACTTAAAAAATTACTCTTTGTTCTATTTTGTTTTATCATAATATGCCTGCTCTCTTTCATTTTTTGGATCATAAACTTCTTTTCTTAAATATTCTCTCCAATTAAAATCTTTTCTAAATGGAGGTGGTCCATCCCAATCCTCCAGGAAAAGCTGAGATAAATTTGGATTCCCTATAAATTTAACTCCGAATAGTTCATGAAGTTCCCGTTCATGTATCTGAGCATTTTCTTTCCAAATTGGTACAACAGATTCTATTAGCGGATTACTTCTATCAATCATTGTTTTTACAGTAATAAGTATTTTCTCATCATATGACCACAAGTGATAAGTAATCTCGTATAGTCCTTTTTCTAGCCAATCTGTAACTGATATTGCAGACAAATGCACAAATCCGTCATTTTTTAGCCATTTACATAATTCAATCAACTTAGTTTTATCTACTGAAACCCATATCCTCTGTTTTTTCTGGATTCTGCCATCTACTTTGTATTCTGATTTTATTGTGCTAAGTAGTTTATTCTCTCTCGTTTCCATATTATTTCAACTCCTTCACATGTTGGAAGATCTTCTCACAAGCTTCAAATACTGCTTCAGGTCTTGGTGGGCATCCAGGAATATACATGGTAACAGGTAAATAATCCTCCAATCTCTTAATCGTATTATACGAATCCCAATATACGCCCCCTGTCATGGTACATGCACCTAAGGCAAGAACCACCCTGGGTTCTGCCATCTGCTTATATATTATCTGTGCTCTTTTTATTGATTTTAGTGTTTGGTACCCAGCTATAAAAAGCACATCTGCATGTCGAGGTGTTCCCACAATAATCATTCCAAACCTCTCCATATCCCATCTCGAACCTACTACAGGTATCAATTCAGCAAATCCACAAGAATTAAACCAATTAAAGATCCATATAGATTTTATTACTTTTCTCATTACTGTTGCTTTTTTTGATCTTTTAATCATCTTTTTTACCATCCATTTTTATAATCAACTCCACTTAGCTTAAATCCATTATTTATCCTACTAGTTTTAGAAGATTCTCCAATAATTATTTTACAGCTTTTTTAAAGTAATTGGAGTTTTTCTAATGTCTTCTCTATAACAATTTTTTCCTTATTAAAATGCTTTATCATCCTATTAAGACATTTTTGTTTCTCTTTCGAATTACCAAAATATCTAGCGCAATCATCCATAAATTTTTTTGTTTTTGATACATTCATTTCTATTTCATCGGAAATTTTTTCACTATCATGCCTTACTGCGTTTTCAGGACATACATTATGGCATATACCACAATGAATACAGTTCTCCATATTAATTTCTGCTTTTTCATCTATTAGAGAAATCGTATCGACCGGGCATTCTTCAAC
>JAYEGH010000151.1:0-38861 GCA_034659055.1 Candidatus Caldatribacteriota bacterium | reverse complement strand
TAATACCCGGCCTTAAAGGCAAAGCACCTTCTTTAATAAGCTCAATAAAGATCTCTGTTTTCCGCTTATGCATTGCCTTGATTAACTCATCTTCTTCTTCAGGTTTTACCTCTCTACCGAATCCTTTAGTATGCAGATGGTGCCGCATTCTCTCTTTACCGCCGGCAACCTGGAGCAATTCATGATAATAGTTTACATCCCACTCGAAATCAAAACCGAATTCCTTAAAGGTCTTATTGAAAGCCACACGATGACCGTCCCTTTCGGTATCAATAATGACTCCATCCTGGTCAAAAATTATAGCCTTTATTTCTGCCATTTTTTTACCTCCGAAAATATGATTATTTCGCGCAAAACTCTTTTACTGCCTCAACCATAATCTTGTTCTCTTCTTCAGTCCCAACAGTAATTCTAAAGAAACCATCACTACCGTACATTTTATTCTGCGGTCTCAAAATAATACCCTTTTCTTGTGCATAAACCACTATCTCATCTCCGGTTTTGCCGGTCCCTTTGGCATCGAGAAGTATAAAATTACCATGGGAATGGAAAACGGTCATTCCTGGAATAGTACCTAACTCCCGCTCGATATACGCAATCTGCGCATTATTAAATTTTATTCGCTTTTCTAAAGCTTCGGTATCCTCCAAAGCAGCTAAGGCAGCCCACATCGGTATAGTGCCGACATTCCAGGGAATAAGAGTAGCGGAAATCTGTGCTACGACATCTTTATTGCCTAACATGTACCCAAACCTCAAACCCGCAAGACCATAAGCCTTGGAAAGGGTTCTGGTAATTAAAACATTCTTATATTTTTCAATTAGTTTTACCATTGATTTTTTATAGCCGGAATATTCTATATAGGCTTCGTCCACTACAAAAGGTATGCCCAGGTTAGCAATTCTCCTAAAATCCTTTTCGTCCATAAAATTACCGGTTGGATTGTTGGGATTACAAATAACAATAATCTTAGTCTTAGGGGTTACTGCTTTAATAATTGCATCCGGATCAAAGAGTAATTTCTCCCCCTGGTAGATCATGGGTACTGATATCAACTTCCCCCCCAAAATATTACAGCGTAATTTATAAATACCGAAACATGGAGTATGTTGAATCACCTCATCTCCAGGCTGTAAAAAGCTTCGCCACATCATATCGTAAATTTCACTGGTTCCGTTGCCGATCATAATATTTTCCGGACCATGCATACCATTTAGTTTAGCAATCTTACCTCGTACCACCAGACCTTGATCGGAATATCGGTTAGTTATCCTTGCGTACTTATTAATAGCTTCCAGTATCTTTTCGGAAGGTTCATTGGGATTCTCGTTTGACATCATCCGGTGCAATTTCTGATTTCTCCAGGCTAATTCTATATGGGGAGAAACATACGCATTTATCCCTTTAATCCAAGGTACAAAGTAATCTTCAACTCTCTTCATCATTAAAGCTCCTTTTTAAATAAAATAATAATTGATTGCTCAGGCTTTTCCTGCACAGCCTAATAGTTCAATCCAGTAATAAATTCTTTTAATAATTGCCTCTTTTACAGTTTTATCAATCTTGCCGGGATTGTATTGTTCTCTATTTGCAAAGACATATTCAAAGGTAGAGTCAATCAGGGCATGCTTAAGATCAGTAGAAACATTAAATTTTGACCCTCCCAGAGCTACCAATTTTTTTACCACCTCCGGTTTTAGGCCGGTTCCACCGTGAATAACCAAAGGGACTGTTGGTTCTTTGCCATTGAAAAGATCAAAAATCTTTTTAAAACGATCAAAATCCAGTTTGGGATTCGCAGTTTTGTATATTCCATGAGCAGTCCCAATAGCCGGAGCCATTATATCTATCCCGGTCTCTTCAACAAAACTCGCTGCTGTTTCCGGATCACAGAGAGCAGCTTCATTCTCGGCAACTTTTATCTGATCCTCTACGCCGGAAACGGTACCTAATTCACCTTCAACAGATATATCCCCCACTCTGTGACAGTAATCGGCAACCTCTTTTGTCTGTCTGATATTTTCCTCATAGACCTGTTTAGAGGCATCTATCATAATATTGGTATATCCTGCATCAGCACAGGTACGGCAAAAATCAACATCTGTACAGTGGTCCAGATGCAGACAGATGGGGATAGGAGCAGAATCAGCCAAAGTCCGGTATACAGCAGCTACTACTTTTGGCTTTAAAAATTTGGATGGCGTTACAGAAATTTGTATAATCAAAGGAGCCTTTTTTTCTATAGCCGCTTCGACTACAGCTTCCATTTGAATGATATTGGTAATATTAAAGGCCCCAATAGAATACTTTTCTTTAGTTGCTTTTAAAAGCATTTCTTTAGCATTTACAATAGCCATATTTTTTCCTCCTAATAATTATTACTTTTTTATTAAAATAACTCTCTATTATTTCTTTCGTTCAATTTCATCTAAATTTATTTGTCTTCTATACTGTCCGGTTTCAACTTTAAACCGGTACCTATCCCCTCGATAAAAGGACTGAAGAACTTCAATGCAGATATTTTGTGAGCTATAGGCCAAGCTCTCTAAGAAAAGGCAAGAGGTATTTCTGTTTATTTTCAGTAGTTGTGCAATTTCTTTTGCCGCATTTATTGCACGAAAGGTTTGGATGGAATGATCGAGATCAACATTAAAATGGTTAATCAAAATCTGATACATGGAACCCTTAATTTCTATTTCAAGAAGGTCTCCAAAATCCCTAAAGGAATAGAACTGCCTTTCAAATATCATTGGGGTTTTGTTCGCTATTCTCACTCTCTCTATCTTTACAGCATAATCTTTAGGTTTAATATCCAACTTTTCAGCCAGTTCTTTTCCGGCTATGATCTTCTTCTTTAAAATAATTCTATCCTCCAACTCTATCTTGCTAAGGTTAAAGTCATCAGCAAAACTTACTATCCTGCTAAGTTGATGGATTGCCAAAGAAGGGGTTTTCTCTCTAATAAAGGTACCCACACCCTTCTGTTTCTCGACAAATCCCTTTTGCACGAGCAATGAAATAGCCTGGCGAATAGTATTTCGATTAAGTTGAAATTTCTGAGCCAACTCCCCTTCGGAGGGAAGTTTAGTACCAGACTGATATCTTTCCTCTTTAATCATATTCTCCAGCCATTCTGCAAGCTGAACATAAAGTGGTATTGGGCTGGTCTTATCAATACTGCTTTGCATAACTACTCACCTCTCTACCTATGTACTTATCTACCTATGTACTTATAAATTACAACAAAATTTCTCTTTTGTCAAAAAAATTAAAACAAAAACTATTCTTTTCTTTCTTAGCTCGATACAATATGTTCGATACGTATTTATTTTTATTGACTTCTGAATTATATTTAAGTAAAATATAATTGTGCTAAAAATTTAATAGGAATTAATTTCGATTCTCCGAGTCTAAGGTTTTAATAGCTACGGCCAGGGAACGATAGGGTATATTGGGAAACGAATATGCCTCCCATTATGGAAAGAAATTAATTTTATTTTTTCGAAAATAAAAGGACTTCTTTAATGGGAAGTTCTTTTTTTCTTTTAGTATAAAAAATTATTCGAAAATGAAGGGGTGTGATAACAAGATACATAGTCTAGTAAAAAATTTTTTTCACATAAAAATTAATAATAAATAGTAAAAACAAAATATTATAATATTCTAATATAAAAAGGAGTACTTAAATGTTAAATAAAAATTTAAAAGTGATTTTCTTTACTTTGCTAATTTTTACAATCTTGTTCGTTATAAGCATTTCGGGTTTCGGACAAGAGCAGTTACAAGGAGAATTGGTAATATATCATGCAGGTAGCCTGACTGTGCCTGTAGCCAATTTAGTTAAAGAATTCAATATTTTGCACCCTAATTTAGATATTAAAACAACCGCCGGAGGAAGTAGAAAGATTGCCCGCTTAGTTGCTGAAACCGGCCAAAAAGCCGATATTTTAATGTCAGCAGATTATACAGTTATTGACACCTTATTAATCCCCAATCATGCCAGTTGGAATATTCTATTTGCTGAAAATTCTATGGTCATTATGTATACTGACCAAAGCCGTTATGCTAATAAAATAGATACTGATAACTGGTATGATATTTTATTAAAAGAAGAAGTAGAATATGGTCATAGTGAACCCAATGCAGACCCTTGCGGTTATCGTTCTGTTTTGTTATTTCAGTTGGCTGAAAATTATTACCAGCAAGAAGGATTAAATCAGGCACTCTTAAATCATTGTCCAAAGAAAAATGTTCGACCCAAATCTGTTGAACTTATCGCCTTGCTGGAAACCGGTGTCTTAGATTATGCTTTTGAATATGAATCAGTTGCCCTCCAACACCAGCTTAAAGATGATAAATTTAAATACATCAAACTGCCAAAAGCTGTTGATTTAAGCTCTCTAAAATATATAGAAGATTATGCCAAAGCCACCGTAGAGCTTTCCGGAGCAAAACCGGGAGAAACAATTACCAAAAAAGGCCAACCGATTGTATACGGAATCACCATGCCTTTTAACGGAGAAAACGGAGAAAATGCTCTTGCCTTTTTAAAGTTCTTATTTGATAAAAATCAAGGATTAAAAATTATTCAAGATTCCGGTCAACCCATTCACGAAATTGAGGTCGCTACCGGTGCAGAACAATTACCATCTGAATTAAGTTATTTGTTAAAATAAGGAGAAATAAATTGTTGTTTCGTTTTAAACCGGAAATTATTTATATTATCGCAGCTGCAACCGGTATTATCATATTGTTTTTTAACATATTCCCCATCATTAATACCTTTTATTGGACTGATTCGGAAACGCTTATTAAAACCCTTTTTGACCGGGAAGTCCTGTCCAGTATCTGGTTGAGTATAAAGTGTGCTTCCATTACCACTATTATCGCTTTTCTTTTAGGGATTCCTTTGGCCTATTACTTGGCCAGACATGAATTTCGATTAAAAACTTTAATAGAAAGTCTGATTGATATTCCTCTGGTTATTCCCCATACGGTTGCAGGTATTTGTCTATTAACCGTATTAAGTCCCCGGAGCATAGTTGGCCGATTCTTGGAACAAAATCATATTGAAACTCTGGGAACTGAAATAGGGATTATTATTGCCATGCTCTTTGTTAGCATGCCGCTTTTAATTGATGCGGCAAAAGATGCCTTTAAATGGGTTCCACCCCGAATAGAAAATGTTTCCCGTAGTCTGGGGGCTAATCAAGTTCAAACTTTTTTGGGAATTACTTTTGTTCTTTCCTGGAGGGGAATTTTAAGTGGGATGATCATTACCTGGGCAAGGTCGATTAGCGAATTTGGTGCAGTTATTATTTTAGCTTATCATCCCATGATTGCACCCACTCTGATATATGAGCGTTTTACCACTTATGGAATGAAATATGCTATTCCGGCAAATATCATTCTTATTATTATTAGCATCATTATCTTTATTGTTCTACGATTAGTCTCTTTAGGAGGAAAAGAAAAGCATGATTCACGTTCATAATTTAGATATCAAATTGGGAATATTTGAGATTAAAAACATAAATTTACAGATAGCTAAAGGTGAATTTTTAGTTTTACTTGGTCCTTCTGCTGCCGGCAAAAGCGTTATTATTGAATCTATTGCCGGACTGATTCCGATAATTCATGGAAAAATTATTGTCAATGGAAAAGATGTGACTTATTTAAAACCGGAGAAAAGAAATATATCTATTTGCTATCAGGATTACAATCTATTCCCCCATATGAAGGTTCGAGATAATATTTGTTATGGTTTAAGATTTAAAAAAGATAAACATCATGCTAAATATGCCAAAAATTTTAAAACTCTGATAAAGCTCCTGGAACTGGAGGAAATACTGGAGCGATTGCCTCTAAATTTGAGCGGAGGAGAACAACAGAGGGTATCCCTGGCCAGAGGTCTTATCGGAAACCCGGATGTATTGCTTTTAGATGAGCCTCTATCTTCTTTAGACCCCAACATTAAATGGACCATTCAAGAAGAGTTAAAAAACATTCATCAGACCATGCACACTACTATCATTATGGTTACCCATGATTTTACAGAAGCTAATTATCTGGCTGATAAAGTTGCACTGGTTCATGATGGTCAGGTGGTTCAGCAAGGTACTATTGAGAATATTTTTAAACACCCTCAATCAATCTTTGCCGCTCAATTTACCGGATTTAAAAATATATTCCGGTTAAGTAAAGATGAAGAATTAAAATCATTTGGATTGAAACAACCGGCTTATATAGGAATTCGGCCGGAAAATATTTACATCCGCCACCAGCCTTTAACTGCCTATTATCAATACCGGGGAAAAATAAATAGCCTTAAAAATAATGGCATATATATGGAAATTGAATTAATCACTACTGATACCAAGAATTCGAAAAGAAGTTACATTTCTTATTTAACCCTTAACCGCTTTTTTGAATTAAATCTGGAAAAAGATATGCCCATTCATTTTGGTTTTGATAAAAAAGATTTAATTGTGATTAGACCTTAAGCTTTCAAATGAAAAACCGGCCTCCCTCTCTTCATATGGAAATCAATCTCTTGCATTTTTAATATCCTCCTCTGAAGAGAAACTATAAAAAATCCTCAAATAGCAAAAATGGTACACATGAAAAGTATTTTCCGTATTTCTTTAGTAATCCTTTCCCGAAAAAGAACTATTTCTGTCCTACAGATTTTTTAATTTTATCTAAAATTCCTTAAAGACTCTGGCCAAAGATTTTCCGGGTGCTTTTAAATTCAAATCTAAAAAATAACCAAAAGGAGTTTGCCATGTTTTATAACCTGAATTTTCTAATCTCTTTTCTGCATTATTAAATATTTTTTTTGTAATCTCCGGTTCGGCCTTACTTAAAGATAAATGAGCAAAAGAATGTAACATAATATTATTTGTCTTATTCTTCTTAGCAGCCCATTTTAAATTTTTAATCAGTTTGGTTTCAACTTTATCCAATTTTTCTTCATCTTCTTTTTCTACTTGAATAAATCCTACCAGGATATCTTCTATTTGTTTATTTTCTTCGTATTCTTCTACCATCTCTAAAGTTTTCCTATTCGTTTTATAAGCAAATTTATCCGTGTAAATCATCAATAGTTTCATATCTTTCCCCCCTTTTTAAATATTTTATCTTTTAATTTTTATAATTCAACCCTCCAATTGTAATTGAATGCATTTTTAAAAAATCCTATATTTCGTATATTATGCTATTTAACATACTTTTATGTCAAATGGAAAGGTCTATAATTTTATATAAATCTGCATTATACTGCTTTTAATATATATTTATTGTTTTTCTTCTCAACTCTCTTTCCATTTCCTATTCCATTTCCCCTTATTTCAATATAAAAACTATCTGAAAGCAAATTATTTACAAATTTCCCTCTTTAGAGTAAAATAATGTCAAATTGTTAAGAAATACAGAAAGGATTAATGTATGTTTTTTGTGGTAATTGGAATAGTTGGTGGATTATCTTTATTCTTATACGGAATGCAAATGACCAGTGAGGGCTTAAAAGATACTTTTAGCGGCAAGCTAAAAAAGATATTAAGCACTTTATCAAAAAATAAATTGATCGCCTTATCTACAGGGATTATTCTCACTTTTACCATTCAAAGCAGTACTGCCGCCTCTACTTTGTTGGTGAGTCTGGTTAATACCGGAATTATGACTCTAAGCCAAACTCTCGGTATTTTACTGGGAACCAGCGTAGGTACAACCCTTACTTCTCAGTTAATTGCTTTTAGAGTTTCAGATTATGCTCTTTTAATAATTATAATTGGATTCGGATTAAAACTTTTAGGGAAAAAGAGAAAGCAAAGATTTATCGGTAACATTCTATTGGGCGTAGGTTTCATTTTTCTAGGAATGAAAGTAATGACAGATTCTGTTTCTCCTCTTAAAAATAACGTTTCTTTTGGTGATGTATTGTCTAATTTAGAACATCTGCCTTTATTGGCCCTGCTCGCCTCTGCTCTCTTTACTGCTCTAATTCAGAGCAGTACAGCTACTATGGGTTTGACTATTTCTCTTGCTATGCAAGGATTAATCTCTTTAAACCTGGCAGTACCTATAATATTAGGCTCACATTTAGGCTCTTGTTCTACTGTTCTTTTCGCCGGAATTGGAGCTACAAAAAGCGCTAAGAGAGTTGCCTGGGCTAATTTTCTATTCAAATCAGGAGGGGTGATAGTATTTTTTCTGCTTTCTTCATCGGTAATTTCCTTGATACAGAAGACCTCTGTTAACCTCCCACGGCAAATTGCTAACGCCCATGCCTTGATTATTATCGGTAATGCTTTAATTTTTCTCCCCTTTACTGAAAGATTTGCCAAACTTTTAGAGAAAATAATTCCTGTTACAGAAGAAGTTGAATCTATGCAAAAACCAAAATATCTAGATACCGGTGCCCTTAAAACGCCTGATATTGCTTTTTATCTTGCCAGCAAGGAAATGGTTCGAATTGCCAGCACTGTTGAAGAGATGGTGTTTAGTACAATTGAGATCTTTGTAAATAATGATGAAAAATTATTAGATAAGGTAGCTCAACAGGATATGATTATAGATAATCTCTCCCGGGAAATAACTAAATATCTAACTAAAATAAATTTTGAAACTCTCTCTAAAGAAAATTCACAAGAAATATTTAAATTATTATATGTAGTTGATGACCTTGAACATATAGGAGATTTAGTTGATAAAAACCTAATCCCCTTAATAGAAAAAAAGATAGATCAAAACCTTATCTTTTCTGATAAAGGAATAGAAGAAATCAAAGATATGCATCAAAAAGTATATAACAACCTTTTAAATGCGATGGGAGCTTTTGCTCTACAAGACCAAAGAATGGCACAAAAGGTAATTGACCAAAAAAGGCATATTGATTCCCTGGAAATAGAATTGCGCAAAACTCATATTAACCGTTTAAATGTAGGTATAAAACTCTCTCAAAAAACCAGCGGTGTCCATTTGGATTTAATCAATATTTTAAAAAGAATAAATGACCATGCCTTCTCTATTGCGCGAGCGGTACTGGGCAATTTGTAATTTTCATATAAAACAAAAAAATAAAAAAGAGTCTTCTCTTAAACTCGAGGTGAAAAAATGCTTAATATATTAGCTATCAGTCCACATCCTGATGATGTAGAATTGGGAATGGGTGGTTCTATTTTAAAATTTACAAATGTTGGTCATCAGATTACTATTCTTGATTTATCTGACGGAGAATCAGCCTCTCAAGGAGATTCCAAAACCAGGAAAAAAGAGAGTATAAAATCGAGCAGAATATTAGGAATTGAAGAAAGAATCACTTTGGATTTTCCGAATAACTATCTTCAGGATGAAATAGAATCCCGTGAGGAATTAGCTAAAATTATCAGAAATATCCGACCGGATATTATCTTCGCTCCTTACTGGGTGGATGCCAACCCTGACCATATTGCTGCTTCAAAACTATGTGATTCTGCCCGATTCTTGGGAAAACTTACCAATACAGAGATAAAAGGAAAGCCTTTTTACATTAAAAAAGCATACTATTATAGTGCCTCTCGCTCAAAACTAAACTTTAATCCTTCTTTTATAATAGATATAAGTGAAGAGATGGAGATGAAGATGGAGGCTATAAAAGCATACGAATCTCAATTTGGTCCTTCTGCGGAAAATCATCAAATCTTTGAATTAATTTCAAACAATAACTACCACTTGGGAAATTTTATCGGAACTAAATTCGGCGAAGCATTTATTACCCGGGAAGAAATTTGTCTCCGCAATATTGAGGCAATTTTTTAATCAAATAATTAATTTTGAGATTATAATTTAATACAAAGAGCAAGAAAGAATATTTTCTTCAAATCCTCCTTCTTGCTCTTTTTTATTTACTATTTAACTTCCCTAACTAACCAATCCAAATCTAACTCAATTAGTTTCGCAGGAGTAGGAATCCCGGTATTAACATTCCAACCCATCAGTTCATAGCGCAATCTTATAGCTTTTTGGAAATCTTCTTTATTTATAGCTCCTTTCCCATCCAAAGGACCACCTTTAAAGTTATGGAAAAAGACTTCAGGTAAAGTATCATCTTTAGAGGAAAACCCCTCCCGATAATTAAAGACACGAGCCATATTTATAGAACGCTCTCCCAATTTCATCAATTCATACCAGGTTGTTCTCCAGCCAGTGGTTGAACAAATAATTTCTAATAACTCATCTAAAGTGCCAACACTACGGGGAACATAACCAAAATCACATACTCCCAAGGTATCAAGTAAAGACCAGTAGATATCTAATATTTTAAATAAGTTGACCTTTTTTTGCCCTATATCAGTCGGAGATACCGATTCTAATACCCCTAATCCCTTCATCTGTTTTACCGCCCAAGAGTCTTGATCTTTAAAATAGGAATCATGGGCAGCTTTCATATGGTCAGCTCCGTAATCCGAGAGTGCATATTGCATGCCCACCCCGGTTTTAACTCGAGGATCATGCATAGGAATCTCCTGACCTTTTACCTGATGAATAAATTTACCTGCCCCTTTACCTATCTTCTGGGCAGCTCGATAGGAACCATCAGCTAAGAGGTTTCCTAATCCTTTTCGATGAGCAATCATTTCCACTATCTTTAGCATTGCTTCTTTATTGCCAAAGTTTAACTCCAAGCCTTCTGTATCTTCTTTAGATAATATACCTTCTTGATAACACTGCATGGCAAAGGCAATGGTTGTCGCCGCAGAGATAACATCCATAGTATATTTATTACAAAGTTCATTGGCTTTGGCAACATATTTCAGGTCAGAAACACCACAGAGAGAACCAAAAGCTACTACTGCCTCGTATTCAGGTCCTCCATAGGTGGGCTCTACTTTGATAGAAGGTTCATTCACTTCTACTACCCGCTTACAGCGTATAGGACAGGCATAACACCCTTCGGTCCCTTTTAAGATAGTCTTATTATAGGTTTCCGCAATAAGATTTTCTCCTTTTTTAAAATCATTAGTCAACCAATTATTATTTGGTAACCAACCAGTTTTATAAATTGAGGCTATTCCGGCAACCGTACCAAATTCTCGAAGATTACGGCTTAGAGGATTATCCATAATTCTGGAAGTGATCTGTTTGGTGATCTCTTTTACTTTTTCTTTATTGTATAAACTTATAGGCTTAGTCCCTCTTACAGCAATCGCTTTTAGTTTTTTGGAACCCATAACTGCTCCCAAGCCGTTTCTTCCGTTGAAATGTTTTAATTCATTAACAATATTAGCAAAACGCACCAGATTTTCTCCGGCAGGACCAATTTGAGCAACTCTTATTCGATTATCTTTTAGTTCTTCTCTAATCAATTGTTGGGCAATAGCTGTCTCTTTCCCCCAGAGGTTAGCAGCATCTTTAATCTCGACTTTACCATCTTTAATCCATAAATATACCGGAGCAGTAGAGACGCCTTTTATAATAATGGCATCAAAGCCAGCTTTTTTTAGTTCCGGTCCCCACCAACCTCCGGCCTCGGATTCACCCTGGGCTCCGGTTAAAGGGGATTTGGCACAAACAGTATATCGGGGCATGGCCGGAGCAGGGGTGCCGGTTAAGACACTGGGGGCAAAGATGAGCAAGTTATCAGGAGATAAAGGATCAGTTTTAGGTTTCATTTCTTTTAACATGTAATAGAGGGCTAAGGCTCTTCCTCCCCAGTAGGTGCGGTAAAAGGTCTCGGATGGATGTTCTTCCCAAGTTTCTTTAGTGGATAAATTTACATGCAAAATATTTCCTGTATAGCCGCAACTCATGATTTTTCCTCCTTTTTTCATAAATTACCTTAGATATTATTCTACTAACTATTACAAACATAAAATAATTAATTCACTAAAAATTTGTATATAATAGTTTTCCTTACATAGGTAAATTATGTAGAATGATGGAAAAAATGACCATTCCCAATAAAGCAAAAGGATAAATAGCTCCGTACCCGACAGCTGGTTCGTCACTTCCCACTGCTTCTATAGCCGCCCCTAATCCGGGAGTGGATGTCATACCGCCGCAGAGGGCTCCTGATAACAATATCCAATTGATTTTAAATACGTATCTCCCAACCAGGTAACCGATGGTGATTGCCAAGAAACCAACTACCAGGGAAGTCACCACCAGGTAAATGCCGGATCCGGAAAGAGCCGTAAATGCATAAAAACCATATCTTAAGCCAACAATAGCTAAAAAGAAAGCCAGAGAAATCTCCCGAATAACTCCTAATATTTTATCATCCATTCTGAAATTAAGGATACCGATTTTACCGATATATCCTAAAATTAATGAGGCCAATAAGACCCCTCCTGTTGAGCCAAATCCTACATAGCCAAGTGGTCCTAAATTAAATTTTAATCTCCCGAAAGTGTAACCTAAAAAACAAGCTACTACAAAAGCGATCAGATCAAAACGGACAGTACTCTGGTTTCCATTAATCGAGCCACTCGTTCTGTTTTCACTTATTTCCCGGGAAAATATTTCCTGCTCTTTTTTAATATCTATTTTAAATATTATCGGTAAAAAATTCACAGCAAGGATTACAATCAACACTCCAAAAGGATAGCCTACAGAATGTCCTATACCAATTCCTGTTTCGGCACTTTTTATATATTTTCTTTTTTGTTCCTCGGTTAAGGAACCAGTAGTTTCTGTTTTTTTAGATATATTAAGAGGGTGTAGTATTTCCTGTTTTCTGCTTTCGGATAAAAAATTATAATTTTCTGTTAACTGAGTAGCGTGTTCCTGTGCAGATTCCAGTGCAGCTGCCAAACCGGGAGAACTGGTTAACGCTCCGGTGTATACTCCTGTTACTTCATAAGAATTAAGTCCCGGCAAAACAAAAGTCATGCCATAGGTTGACACGGCTCCGATAAAAGTAATTAAAAATCCCAGAATAATAAATTTTGTGCCATATTTTTTTATAATTATCCCTATATCTTTAGCGGCAAGCAATCCCACCGCAGCTATAAAAAGGATTAAAAAAAGGGTAAAAAAACCTTTATTGATTACTCCATTCTTGATTAATTGCAAGGCTTCTTTATGTCCCGGCTCGATTTTTAAAAAAGTATTGGCAAATTTATAAATCCACCATCCTATAACCAAACCTACAAAAAGGCAGCCGGATACACCAAAGGTAAATTTGCCAAATTTTATCTTACCAAGTAACATCCCCAGAAAAACAGTTATCATCATGAGGACAAAGGGATTCATTATCAATACCGCAAAATTGAACTTCATCTTGTTTGGCTCCTTATATTAAAATGCCTATCCTGCCTAATGGTCAAAAGGAATATTTTTTCTATTTACCTGATTTAACAATATCCTTTTTTGGTTTAAAGCCGGTTTCTCCACTACCAATTTTAATATTTTTTTTAGCATCTGTCCTACTTCTTCTCCTTCTTTATATCCTAATCTAATTAAATCCTTACCATTTACGGCTAAATCTTTTAAGGACACAGGTGGTCTCTCCTGTAGAATTTCTCTTATATTATTTTCTGCTATTTCAATTTTAATTGATTTAGTTTTTTCAAGACTCTGGCTTTCCTTAATAAAGGCTTTTTTTAATTCCCAAAAATCTTCTAAACTTTCCATTCCTATTCTGGAAGCAAGTTGCCTAATCTTCCCTTTTTCGGAAAAATGAATAGTTTCCCAATTTTCCTGAGTCATTATATTCACTTTTTTTATTATTGTATTTTTAAATCTTATTCGTTTTAATATTTTAGTTGTTATTTCTTCTCTATCTTCTAATTTGGATATACTTTTTATAAAATATAATATCATGCATAAGCGTAAGATAATATTTGAAGGTAAATTTTCCAATAAATTTAGGGTGTATTCAAATAAATCTTCGTTATTTTGAAGATGTTCTTTTTTGATTCCTACACATCCTTGCAGTTCAGGCATGACAAATCCTAATAACTCCAACCGATATAATAATTTAATTCCTCTTCTGGGATAATTGCTAAGTAATATTTTTACAAATTCATCTCTAATTCTCTCCCGGCTAATCTTCCGAAGCATTTCACAATTATTATTAATAGCTTTTATGGTAGCTTCTTCGATTGTAAAATCAAATTCACAGGCCAGCCTTACCGCTCTTAGCATTCTCAGAGGGTCTTCTTTTATTCTGTCTTGAGCATCTCCTGTAAATCTGATTATCTTTTGTTTAATATCTTCTAGCCCATTTGAGCAATCAATAATGCCTTTTTTTTCATTCCATGCCAAACCATTAACAGTAAAGTCCCTGCACCTTAAATCATTCTGCAAGCCGGGAAGGGTTCCGGATTTTGATTTATAAGTAGATATCTGATAGTTAATCGGATCAATTACTACCATGATAGTCCCATATTTTTCTCCTATCGGCACTACCTTAAAATTAGAAAAGATTTCAGCAATTTCCCTGGGAGCTGCCTGAGTAACAATATCCCAATCATTAACCTTTTTCTCCATCACCAAATTCCTAATACAGCCCCCAACTGTAAAAGCTTCAAATCCAAAATCATTCAATTTTTTAATTATAAACAAAGCTCCGGGGTCTATATCTTTTGATTCTATTTTTAAATTTAGCCCATCATCTTTTTTTTCTTTTGTCATCTCAAATCCTTAATTTTAAAATTCCAATTGATCTACATTGTTATGCTATGTAGTAAATTAATTTATAATAAGTTTTAACCTTTCAAATTGTAAATATATTTATAATTTTCTTGTGCGCCATATCAAAACCGTGATACCATAATACAATCTATTTATCCGTCTCTATTCTAACTTTTCCAGTTTTCTATTTCTTTCAAATGAGCCAGACATTCAATATGACTTGTCTGGGGAAACATATCGAAAGGTTGAACTTTTTCCAAGCCATACCCGTTTTGGGTAAGATATTTTACATCACGTGCCAGGGTTGCCGGGTTACAGGAAATATATAAGATTTGTCCCGGCTTTATTTTAATTACGTTTTTAAGAACTTCCCGGGAACAGCCCCTGCGCGGCGGATCGATAATTATAATCTCTGCTTTTTCTCCGCTTTGAATCCATTTATAAAGCCATTTCTCTGCTTTACCGGTAAAAAATTTTAGATTGGAGAGATTATTAAGTTCCAGATTGGTCCAGGCATCCTTGACTGCTCCTTTTTCTAATTCCAATCCATATACCTTTTTAGCTTTTCCGGCAAGATATATCGAAATAGCCCCTGTTCCGCAATAGGAATCAATTACGGTCTCTTCCCCTCTTAGACTTGAATACTCTAATATTTTTTTATACAGTGCTTCAGTTTGAGAAATATTCACCTGGAAAAAAGATGCAGGAGATATCTTGAATTTATAGGGACCAATGCGGTCTTCAATGTTTTTTTTGCCTTTTAGAAGTTTAAAATTCTTTCCCAATATTACCATTTTTGTATTTTTATTTATATTTTGATAAATAGAAACAGTTTTAGGAAAAGCTTTTGTCAAGTTATCTAAAAATATTTTATCCACTCCTAATTTTTCTTCCCTGGTAACAAAAATAATCATTATTTCGCCGGTATGTGTGCTTTCCCTTAATATGATCCCTCTTAAATTTCCTCTATCTGTTTTATAGTTGTAAATGATGACTTTCTGAAGAGTTAATATTTTTTCTAAGTATTTAACCAGCTCATTAATCTTGTCACTAAATAAAAGGCACTGGGAAACTGAAATAAGTGTATGGCTTTTTGATTGGTAAAATCCTAATTTTACTTTTCCGTCTTCCCTGCTAAGATGAAAATGCCCTTTATTTCGATAACGCCAGGGGATTTTCATATCTATAGTTGGCAAAACTTCTATATTTTGATTCCCTATCCTGCTTAAAGCATTTTCTACAATTTCTTTTTTCATTTTCAACTGTTTTTTATAATTTATGTGCTGTAAGCGGCAACCTCCACAAAGACTAAAAACCGGACATGGGGGTTCCACTCGATGAGAAGAAGGATGAATCACTTCTTCTAACTCACCCCGGGCAAAATTATTTTTAATCTCTTTGATTTTTACCTTTACTTTTTCTTTTGGTATTGAACCAGGTATAAAAATAGCAAAATTCTCCACCCTGCCTATTCCTTCTCCCTGATGAGAAAAATTGTTAATCATGACTTCATAACTTTCCTCGATTTTTATCGGTATTTTTTTCATTTTTTCTCCTGTAAATATTATTTATATATTATATCACCTTGTGAAATAAAAATATTTTTCGAGATGATTTTTCGCAAATTATCAAGTAACGTTTTTCCTTTTATTAGAATAAATGCTTTTAAGAATATTTTCAAATTTATTCAATATTTCAATTCGTATCTTATATGCCGCGAATCATATCTCGTTTTTTAGCATGAAGCATATAAAAATCAGTAATGAGTAATAGTAAATATTGTTTAACCTATGGTAAAATAATTTTTTGCATAAAAATATTATTTTAAATTGCCCCTAAAAAGTGTTAAAATTTTTCTAGATAATAAAGAAGGAAAAATAATAATATGATTTACAAAGAATATGGAAAAACCGGGGAAAAAGTTTCTGCAGTAGGTTTCGGTGGAATGCGGTTTGATACTTCCAAGAGCAAAGAAGAAAATGCTGAACTTCTCCGTTATGCAAATGCCAAGGGCATCAATTATTTTGATACAGCTCCTTATTACTGTAATGACCAGAGTGAAGACATTTTTGGTATTGCCTTTAAAAATATGCCTGCAAATTTTTATGTATCTACCAAAGGAAACCCTAATGAATTTTCTACCGCTGAAAAGGCAAAAAATGCAGTTAAAAAATCCTTAGACCGGCTGGGGATTTCTAAAATCAATTTTTATCATATCTGGTGCCTTCTTAAAATGGAAGATTACAAATTAGCCATGAAACCGGGCGGACAATACGAAGGTCTCCTACAATGTAAAGAAGAAGGGCTTATTGGCCATATAGTTTTTTCATCACATCAGCCGGGACATGAAATCAAAGATATCCTGGAAGATGGTAGAGTGGAAGGCGTACTTTTAGGAATTAATATCCTTAATTTCCCTTATCGCTGGGACGGAGTTGCAGCTGCTTACCAAAAAGGTTATGGTGTAGCTGCCATGAATCCATTGTTTGGGGGAGCTATACCTACACACGAAAAGGAACTTTCCTTTTTGGCTTCAGAGGGAGAAACTCCCACAGAAGCAGCTTTACGATTTCTAATATCCTGTCCCCAAATATCAGTAGTTTTAAATGGCTTCACCATCCGGGAACATATTGATATGGCCTGCCGTGTTGCCGATAAAGCTCTGCCTTTTACTGATGCAGATTTAAAAAGAATTAGAAAAGAAATAGGAGATAACATGAATTCGGCATGTACCGGTTGCGATTATTGTGACCATTGCCCTCAGGGTATCCCAGTGCCTTCTTATATGCAACTTTATAACGAAAAACAGATATTTGGCAGTAGCAATAAAGAGATGAAAAATAAAAGTTATCTATGGGGACTAACAAAAAACCAGGGTGCAAAAGCAAATGAATGTACCGAGTGCGGACAATGCGAAGAGGTATGCACCCAGCATCTTAATATAATAGAGCGCCTAAAAGAAATAGCTTCCTGGGAGAATAAATAATCTATATCCTTCCTTATGATTCCTTATAATTCATCGTTTTTTTCTTCAGTATAATTTTTTTAAAAAAATTTTAAAAAATTACTTGACAAATGATTTTTTATTTTATATACTTGCTAATAGCAATTAATGCTAATAACAATAAATGCGGTAGCATAATGGAAAAAAGTCTGTTAGATCTAATAATTGAACTAAAAAGGGGATGTACGGAAGATGAGGAACACATCCGTACTGTTTGTAATATTTCCCTGGCGGAATATAAAGGCATCACCCAAATTGATATTGAAAAAAGGGTTACTTGTAATACTTTATCCCAAAAGATGGGGTTATCTCCATCCCGTGGAAGCCGAATAATTGATAGTTTAGTTAGAAGAGGTTATTTTTTAAGAACAACTAACCCGGAAGATAGAAGATCATTTGTAATATCTCTTTCTTCTAACGGATTAAAAATCAGAAAACGCATCGAGCAAGAAAGGAGTGGTTGTGAAGCAAGAATAAGAAAAAAATTCTCTAAAGACCAAGTTGAAATGATAAAAAAGGCATTAGATTTAGTTAGCAATATTTTTGAGTAAAAAACCAAAAAATAGAAAAGGAGAAAAGTAAATGGAAGACGTAAAAAGCATAGAGGTAAATAGTAATAATTTTAAGGAAGAAGTTTTGGAATCTTCGATACCGGTTATAGTAGATCTTTGGGCACCCTGGTGTATGCCTTGCCGAATGATCACACCTATTGTCGAAGAATTAGGAAATGATAATCAGGGTAAACTGAAAGTTTGTAAGTTAAATACTGATGAGAACCAAAATATTGCAGCCCAATATGGCATCCAGGGGATACCTACTCTGTTATTTTTTAAAGATGGACAAGAAGTCGACCGTATCGTAGGCGTCACACCTAAACCAATTATCCAGAAAAAGGTTGATGCGATTCTTTAATAATAATTTATCCAGGTCAAGGGAGCGAAAATTAATAATTATTGGAGGTGATTATCATGGCTTTAATACAACGGGAACCTAGAGAAGTAAAAAATGCAAGAGATATTTTTGATGATCTCTTTGACTTTGGGTTTATGCCCCAAAGTCGAGTTTTAAGAAAAAGATGGCTGGAAGGAGGAGAATGGTCTCCGCCTGTGGACATAATTGACAAAAAAGATAAAATAGTTGCAAAGGCTGAGCTTCCAGGAGTCAACAAGGAAGATATAAAGATCACTTTTAGTGATAATATTTTGACGATTCGAGGAGAAAGAAAAGAAGAACAAGAAACCAAAAAAGAAAATTTTTACTGTTGTGAAAGGGTACAAGGAAGCTATTCCCGTACCATTGCACTACCGGTAGATATCGATAGAGAAAAAATAACATCTTCCTTTAAAAACGGTGTACTGGAAATCGTCCTTCCTAAAGCAAAGGAAAGTAAACCCAAGGAGATAGAAATAAAACTAGCGTAAATACTGTTTGTAAAATTCGCTCCCTTGATATATTTAATTAAAAGCGAGCTCGAAGAATTTCTTCGAGCTCGCTTTTAATTTTTTTAATTGGCTAACGAAAAAATATTGTATCTTTTTGATTTTTTCTTTACTATAGACCTGTTAACCTGCATCTTTTCTTGATTACCTATTACACATCTTTACCAAATAAGGGCAAGCACAGAGTCTTACCTCTATGACTTGTTTGCTAACTAATCTTATCCATTCTCTTTTAATTTATCAGTTAATAACATGTTCAAGTCGGCAGATTCTTTTTGCAATTGAATTAATTTATTTTTAATTTTAACTAAATCTCCATTTTCTTTGCCATTTTCACTTTTCTGTTCAAGTTTCTGCAATGCGGGATAGAGCGAGGATTTTAATTTCTCTAAACTTTCTTCTATCTCGTTATATTGTTTACTTCTTTCTTCCAAAGAAATTTTTTCTCCTGAAATAATTACTTCACCTTCAACCATTAAAGTCTCTCCTAATTCCGGAACATAAGTCTCGATATTTAATTCCTCTTCTATCTTTTTAGACATCTCTCTTGTTGCTTCTTCTTCTCCGTGGACTATAAATATTTTTTTTGGTTTCTTATTAAAACCTTTCAGCCACCACATTATCCCCTCTTTGTCCGCATGTCCTGAAAAGCCATCCAAAGAACATATTTTTGCATTTACCTGGATTTCTTCTCCAAATAATTTAACTGATTTTTCTCCTTCCTTTAACCTTCTCCCCAGAGTGCCGTTTGCCTGATAACCGACAAATACAATGCTGGATTCACTCCTCCAAAGATTATGTTTTAGATGATGTTTGATCCTTCCCGCAGTACACATTCCGCTAGCCGAAATTATCACTTTGCTTCCCCGGGAAATATTTATCTGTTTGGATTCCCCTACATTGCGGGTAAATATTAAGTTATGAAAATCCAAGGGATTGTCTCCTTTTCTTATAAATTCTAAAGTCTTTTCATCAAAACAATCCGGATTCCTTCTAAATATTTCTGTTGCCGAAACAGTTAAAGGACTGTCAATATAAACCGGTACATTTAAAAAATCATTATCCTCAGTTTTAACAAATTCATCATAGTATTTATTTAATTCATAGATTATATCCTGAGCTCTTTCCACCGCAAAAGAAGGAATTACCACATTTCCTCCCCTTTTTACAGTACTGTTAATAATTGAAATCAGCTTTCTTGCATCATCTTCCGAAGGATGGTGTTTTTTATTTCCATAAGTTGATTCTACAATTACATAATCAGCTTCTCCGATAAGAGATAAATCTCTCAAAATAGGTCTATTCCTTCTCCCTAAATCTCCCGAAAAGACCAATTTAATCTCTTTACCGCCTTCGTTTACCCATAACTCAATCACTGCAGAGCCTAATATATGCCCGGCATCTTTAAATCTTACCGTTATTTCATCATTTATTTTTATAATTTGATTGTATAAAACGGGGTTAAAAAGCTCCAGACTTCTTTTTGCTTCTTCCACGGTATAAAGCGGTTTTCTCAGTTTTCCACCCGATCTTTTTCTCTTCCTGTTATCCCACTTTGTCTCCATCTCCTGGATATGCCCGCTGTCCGGAAGCATAATTGAACAGAGATCTGCTGTAGCCTTTGTGCAATATATTTTTCCTTTAAATCCATCTTTTACTAGTTTGGGAATCCTTCCGCTATGGTCTATATGGGCATGGGAAAGAAGCATAAAATCTATATCCCCGGGGTTATATGCAAAGGGTTGATAATTTAATCTACTAATAGTTTTACTTCCTTGAAACATGCCGCATTCCATTACAAATTTACAATTTTCAGTCTCGATTAAATAATTTGAACCCGTAACTAATTTAGCAGCTCCTAAAAAAGATATTTTCATATTGGTCTTCCTTTCATTTTAAAAAAATAATTATTGTTTCAACAAAAAATATTTAAATTCAGATCAGATTTAAATTAAAAGATTTGTATCATTTTATTTTTTTATTTATTTTACATTTTTATAAATTTCTTACTTATAAATTTAATATTTCGGCTATCTCTTCCCTTATTTTCTCTTTATTGCAAATCCTTTTATGTAAAATTGGCCTTCCTTTGATACCTCTTACCCCTTCGGGAACGGGCAACAGACATAAATTAGCCATCTTTTCTATTAATTCAAAATCATCAAATTCTCTATATTTTTCATCCAGTGCCCCCATCACACTTTTGGTAAATTTAAAAGGACTGGCAGTGGAAACAATAATCGTTTTAGTGTTATCTTTAGTTTTTTCAGAATATTTCTTATAAACAGCATAACCTACGGCAGTATGCGGGTCTATTAAATATCTTGTCTTATCAAAAATTTCTCTTATGCTTTGACAAGCTTCCCTCTGAAGAGCATACTCTCCATAAAAATCGCTTAATCTTTTTTTCATAGCTGAGGTTATTCGATAAAATCCTTTTTCTTGCAATAGATTTATCATCTTTTTTACCTTTGCTGTTTTCCCTTGATTTATGGTAAATAATAATCTTTCCAAATTGCTTGATACTAAAATATCCATTGAGGGAGAAATGGTCATCATTAATTCCCTTCTCCGGTCATATACCCCATCCTTAAAAAAATCGGTAAGCACTTTATTCTCGTTGGAGGCGCAGATAAGTTTGTTCACCGGCAAACCCATCTCTCCGACATAATAAGCTGCTAATATATTTCCGAAATTACCTGTAGGGACTACTATATTAATTTTCTCGCCTTTTTCAATTTCTTTTTCGTTTAACATATTTAAATAAGCATAAAAATAATATACGATTTGGGGAATCAAACGCCCTATATTTATAGAATTTGCAGAAGAAAAGATATAATTTTTTTCTCTTAATTTCTCATTAAATGCAAAATCTTCAAATATCGCTTTTACTTCTTTTTGAGCATCATCAAAATTCCCCTTTATACCTACCACGTAAGTATTTTCTCCTTTTTGAGTTAACATCTGTTTTTTTTGTATTTCACTAACCCCTTCTTGAGGAAAAAATACAATAATTTTGGTCCCCGGAATATCAGCAAACCCTTCCAGGGCTGCTTTCCCGGTATCACCCGAGGTCGCAGTTAAAATAACTATTTCTTTATTAATATTTAACTTTTGAACTGCTTTTTGCAAGAGGTGAGGAAGTAGGGATAAGGCCATATCTTTAAAGGCTAAAGTAGGCCCGTGGTAAAGTTCTAAAAAATATACTCCTAATTTTTTATTAATCGGAGCAATTACTTTGGTATCAAATTTTTTATCATAGGCTTTATTAATGCAATCCTTTAACTCATCTTCCGAATAATCAGTAAAAAATTCTTTCATTATTCGATAAGCTAATTCTTTATAATCAAGGCCTTTCAGGTTAATTAGGTTTTCTTTTATCTTCGGTATGGTTTGGGGAACAAAAAGCCCTCCGTCACTTGCTATCCCACGTACAATAGCTTCGGAAGATAATATTTTCTCTTTGCTTCCTCTGGTACTTCGGTAATAAATGTTATTTTTTTTCATATAGTTTCTCTAATTCAAAACTCTAAATTTTCCCGTACTTTTCTATCATTGGGAGACAGGCAGTCTTGTCCTCGTGAAAACGGGGAACGCCCATCCTACGGTTTTATATATATCGTTGGAGACATATGCAATACGCCCCTACATCTATAACTCCTGGAATCTGATTCCTTTTTCGCAGGATACGAGATAGGTCTTTAAAGATATCTTCTCAAATCTTTCCCGCTTACTCTTCCGTAAAGTTCAATATATGGTTTTACGGGATTTAATATAATTTTTGGAAAAAGAACTTCTTCTATCTGGAAAAAACCGACCGATTCGGTCATTTCTACAATTATTCTAATCGGTTTTTCTTCTCCTTTAATAATTTCAACCTTTTGAATGGAATTGGCCGAATATTTATGTATATCTCCTACATGTGGAGCCTGGGACAATAAAAAAGGAATCCTTGCTCTTCCCTTTGCCATATCACATCCATCTCCGATTGAAACCAGCCCCGCTTCCAGGGAATGGATGCTATGGTTAGCCATATGTCCCGCAATTCCCTCAATAATTAACGAACGAATGATTATTCTTTTTTTAATATCATTCGGGTATACTTTACCAAGAATTCTATCAATAATTGGAATAGCTAAAACTACTCCCAGAACTTCATGATTATCCCGGGTTACCGACATACCGGTATCGTGCAATAAAGAAGAAATTAATACCGCAACTTTGCTATCGTCTACACCGCCAATTTTTTCTTTCTCTAAATTAAATTTAATCCCCGCGTCATGTAAAAGATCAAACATAATTATAGAATTAAAAGCAGCTGTTCTCATATGTACTGGTCCGTGATCATTATACCCCAACCTTTTTATAGAGACTATATTAGCGTAATCCTGTAGGGCTTGCACTTCTTCATCATTAAAAATAAGAGAAGCTGCTAAAGCTACCTTCCCTTTTAACTTATTAGATATGCTCTTTTCTATTTCAATTTCTTTGGCTGATTTTCCCATCCTCTTATCCCCCTATTTATACAAAGTATATTAAAACTATATAGATACGTATTATTATTTCTAACTTTTTTTATTTATCAAGGAAATTTTTTAAATAAAGCAATTGAAAAATTTTCCGCATCTTTTGTTAATCTATTTTTAATGTGTTCCAATTATCACCAATATAAAGGCGGTCAAAGCAATAGTTGTTAAAGGTAAAATCAACATTTTATAAATCTGGCTTAGATCTGATTTAAAATAATTCCTGGTAACTACCAGGCAAAGATGTACCGGAGAGAACATTACCCCTATAAAACTTCCTGTATAGGCAAGCAGGGCGTAATACAGATTTACTTCTCCCTGAACAACTATAATCGGGAGTAAAATAGGTAATCCTACCCCTATCGCTGCAGAACTTATCCCGGTAATCATTGCAATAAAAAAAGGAATGCTAAATAAAGTAATAAAAGGATGAACTCCCAATTTTGCAAATACTTCCGGAATAATATCTATTCCTCCTGAAACCTCTAATATTCTTTGAAAAATCATAATACCGGCAATTAAAACTATTACACCCGGATCTATATCCTTTCTAATAATTTCCTTAATTTTCGAAAACTTTAATCGTTTAAAATTTAATACGAATAAAGACAAAATTACCAATACTAAAGATATTAACAAATCCAGCTTTACTGCCATCACTAAAATTATCACAAGTAGAATGGGCCAGATGCCTAAGAATAATTTTTTCAAATTGAGAAAAATATACTTCTTATTTATGACAGTATTGGTGGCTTTCTTTAAGTTTTTATATTCCCAAATAAAACCTACTATTATCGCTACAATAGTCAAGGGAGATTGAATCAGAATAACTTCCCTAATTTCTGCCTTTAACAAACCCGCAAACAGTATAATCGCCGGAAAGAGGGGCCATACAAATTCCCAAATATGACGAAACCAATAATTAACAAAAGTGTTTTCTTCCGGAGTAAGGTTTGCCCGTTCTCCCACTTCTCGTACCATCGGGGCAGAAAACATTGCACCAGCCGGCATGGGAATCAAGCCCAATAAAGCAGGTATAAAAGCCAGAATTAATCGATAATCTTTAATTAATTGCTGAAGAGAATCAACTAAATCTTTCAAACTTTCTATCTTAGTGAGAACACCACTCAAAACATAGACTGCTATAATTATCCCCATTAATCTTAGAGTTATGGGATCAATTACTGCCAGCACAAGATTTTTTCCTATTTGAATCGGACTTAAGTCAAAAACTGCTCCCAGCAACAGGGAGGATAAAAACATTATATATCCCAATTTCCATTTTTTTCTAATTAAAAAAACTATTACTGCAATTACTGTTATTAATTTTAAAACCTCTTCCACTCAAATACCACCAATCTATTTTTCCACTTTATCTTTTTTAGTTTTTTGTTTTTTCTCTTCTTCCTTAAATTTAACTCCCATAACATTAATATCAACCTTTAAAACTTTTAAACCTGTCATAGATTGGAGGATATTTTTTACTTTTTGCTGTACTTCTCTAGCCACTTTATAGATTCCTATTTCATAATCAGTAATAATTGAAATGGTAACTGTTGCTTCCCCCGCATTCATCCACACTTCTACACCCCTGTTAAACTCATTTTCAGGTAATATATTAGCAGATTTACCTTTGTATCCACTAACTATTCCTACTACTCCTTTGTTCTTCACGGTCTCCAGAGCAGCAATAGTAGCCACTACCTCTTTTGAAACTGTTATATTTCCCAATTCTCTGTTTTTATCTAATACAGATTTTTTTTCCGGCATATTTATTACCACCTTTCTTAATTTTTTTTACTATTATGATTTTTCCGTGTTCTCATAAAATACTTTATCTATATTTATTTTAATCTCTTTTACCTCTATTCCGCTTGTTTCCAAAAGATAATCTTTAAGTTTTTTCTGTATTTTTTCTGAAAGTTCGGGAATATTTACATCTTGTTTTACAGTAAGATTTAAACAAATGTTTACCCCTCCTATTTTTACTGGAGTTATTATTGGTTTAGCTTCTTTTATTTCTTCCATTTTCCCAAGTAGCTTAAGACTTAAATTGTTCAAGGAATTAAGAGAAATTCTAATTTCCCCAAAAGAAGTCTTTTGAGTTACTGATAAATTCATGGTTTTATAATGGTATCTTTTTTGAATCAAATAAATGGCTAAAATAAAAAATAGAATTGCTATCAGGCACAATATGATCTGATTCAAGATATTGGAATAGAACGCATTATAACAATTGTTTATTTTGTGTATCAGAAAATCTAAAGAAACCGGCCTTAACGAAGCAAAAAACATTGTTATGGAGATTAATATTACTATTATTACAAATAAAACAAAAATTAAATTATCAAATCTCTTTTTTTCCATTTTATCTACATCCTTTCCATTTATTAAATTATTATATATTTATTATAAAGTTTCTGTTGTCTATAGTTTAATCCCTTTTTACCAATAACTTTACAATCCTTCTCAGATCTTCTTTATTATAAAAATCGATGGTTATTTGCCCTTTTTTACCGTTATATAATATCTTTATTTTGGTTCCTAAAATATTTCTTAATTGTTCCTCTGCTTCAGGAAAATTTTCGATAGTTATATTTTCCACTTTTAATTTCTTTTTGGGTGTTCTGTTAATATTCTTAATTAATTTCTCGGTTTCCCTCACCGACAAATTGTTACTGCTTATTTTATCACATATTACAAGTTGGAGTCCTTCGTCTTCGATTCCTAATAAGAGCTTAGCATGTCCGAAAGAAATTTTACCTTCTGAAATGTCTCTCTGTATTTTTACATTCAATCTCAATAACCTGACAGTATTGCTAATCAAAGCTCTGCTTTTAGCGGTAACTTCTGCTAATTCCTGCTGGGTAAGTTCAAATTCGTCCATCAGTCTTTTAAAGCCGTTTGCCTGGTCAATTAAATTAAGATCCTCTCTTTGTATGTTCTCGACCAATGCTATCTCCAGACTTTTTTCGTTTCCAAAATTTTTAATGATTACAGGTATCTTTTTTAGCTTCAATTCTTTAACGGCTTTTAACCTGCGTTCTCCGGCGACCAGCTCATAACCATTACTCACTTTTCTAACTACAATTGGTTGGATTAACCCATGTATTTTTATTGATTCTTTAAGCTCATCCAACTTTTCCCGGTTAAAATTCTTGCGAGGCTGAAACAGATTGGGAAATATTTTTTTTACCTCTATTTCGTTAACAAAATCTCTGTCTTTATGCTCAGTTTTTGGGATAAGGGCCTCTAAACCTTTCCCCAATCCTCTTTTAACCATTCAATATCACCTCTTTTGCTAATTTTTTATAAGCCACTGCGCCTTTAGATTTTTTATTATACAAAACGACAGGCATACCGTAACTTGGGGCTTCACTAACCCTAACATTACGGGGAATTACTGATTTAAAAATATTTCCTGTAAAAAATTTTTTTACTTCTATAATAACATCACGAGATAAATTTGTTCTGTTATCAAACATGGTAAGAAGAATTCCTTCAATTTCCAAAGAGGAATTTAGGTTTTCTCTAACCAGGTTTATAGTATTTAACAATTGACTTATTCCCTCTAAAGCATAATATTCACATTGAATGGGAATAATAACTGAATCAGCGGCAGTAAGAGAATTTAAGGTTAAAAGCCCAAGGGAAGGGGGACAATCTATAATTATATACTCATATTCTTCTTTTATCGCCTTAATGGCTCGTTTTAGTTTGTTCTCCCGTGAAACATAATTAACTAACTCTATTTCTGCCCCGGCTAATTGAATATTAGATGGTAAAATATCCAATTTTTTTATTTTACTCTGTAAAATAACTTTTTTTATGGGTGTTTGATTTATTAAAACATCATAAACGCTTCTTTTAATCTTTGATTTATCCAAACCAATTCCACTGCTGCTATTCCCCTGTGGGTCTATATCAATCAATAATACTCTTTTTTTGTGTAAGGCCATGCTGGTGCTTAAGTTTACCGCGGTAGTAGTCTTTCCCACTCCCCCTTTCTGATTGGTGATAGCCATCACTTTAGCCATAAATATTCTCCTGTAAATAATTGCTGAATTAAAGTTAAATTATGTTTTATTTTCTATTAATACATATAGATTATAATATATTTGTTCTTTAAAAAACAAAAAAATATTTTAAGCGAATTAGTATAAATTATGTTCCAAACGATTGTTTTCAATTGGATGTTCCACGTGGAACATCTGTATATTTTCGAGAATAATAATAAGAAAATATAGATTAAAAACTTAAATTTATTTATATTAGCTTGTTGTCTTGCTTTGAACCACTTTTATTGCAAAAAGGGTGCCTTTATTTTTTAATTTTAGAATATATCTATATTATCAAAAATGCTTTAAAAATTCAAAGGTCTTTTCTGTGGCATTCCATCTCTTCGAGGATATTTAGGAGGAGTACTTTTTGTTTTTTTTATTATTAATATATATCTTTCCTGTTCTAAAAAAGGTATTCGTATATTTTCCAGCCTAATAAATTCTCCACCTAATAATTTTATTGCCTTTAATCCATATTCTAATTCCTCTTTATATGCTCTTCCTTTTTGAGCGATAAACCATCCACCTCGCATAATTAGAGGGAGAGAATATTCGCTTAAAACGTTCAATGGTGCTACTGCTCTTGATATGGCTATATTATACTTTTCCCGGTACTCCACTGATTTTCCCAGTGTCTCTGCCCGATTAGTGATAACTTTAACCCCTTTAAATTCTAATTGTCTAACCAGTTCTTCTAAAAAAACAATTTTTTTCTTTCTTGCCTCAAGAAGAGATAATTTTAGAAAAGGAAGCAATATTTTAAGAGGTATTCCCGGAAAGCCGGCTCCTGTTCCAATATCTATAACCCTGATGTCTTCCTTTTTATTATCTATTTCATTCAAATATGAATTAATAATTTTTACACAGGTTAAAGAATCTAAAAAATGTTTGGTGATAATTTTTTTTGAGTCTTTTATTGAGGTTAAATTGATTTTCTCATTCCATTTGGCTAAAATATCAAAATACTGTGAAAACTTTTCTATCTGGTAATCGTTAAGGTTTATTCCTATTTTCTTTGAACCTTCAATTAATGTTTTTTCTTCTCTTTTTTGCAAAGAGCTGCCTCCTTATAAATTAATCTATTGGCAGATAGCAAAATTAGTATCATATACCTATTATATAATAATATTACTCGGTGAGGGAAAATATATTATACAAGTTAGGGGCTACAAACACATCAATTATTAATTATTAATAGGTAATTAAGAAAAAATTTGTTATGGAATATTCGTTATTCATCTATATTTAGTGTTTAGCAAAGAAAATATAAAGAATAAATTTAAAAATATTACTTATTATTGGATAAATCGTAGGGACAGACCTTGTATCTGCCCTTTTTAGTTAACAGTTTTTAGCCAGCGTGTTAGCCGATCTACCAGTTTTCCCATAAATTTAATTTATCTATTTTTTATTTTCTTTTTTTTCTTCACTCTATACTATCTTTTTCCTAATTTCTTTATACTTTAAACTTTGTTCTAATTTCTGGATCCAATTTCTTAACCTGCGACTTCTTTGCTCTTTCTCACTCGATACTTTCTTATTCTGACTTTTAGCTCCTGATTTCCTGTCTCTCTTTTTTTCTAAATTCTAATCCCTTATATGTTGCTTATCGATACAATTAATTCGATACTGTTTTGCCTGTACCCCTGCATTAATCATAGACTTTTCCACAATTTATTCACGTTTTCTAATCTTTATAAAAATCTCTTTATTCCTTTCAAATAAACACATGGTTTTTTAATCTATTAATGTAAAATAATTATCCTGTTTATTACATAAAATGTGTGTGAAAGGCTTTTTAACTAATGCTTTTGTCGGTTTACGCAGACAGTAGCCCCTATTTTGGTTTTACTGTTATCAATTTATGTTCTCTGCTCTTTTTTTATAAAATATTTTCTTTAAAATAATTCTTTTTTATCCACAGTTTATCCACAAACAAACCTTTTCTTATTTTAGAAGTTTGCAACTGATTTTAACAATGTTCCACGTGGAACATTGTTAAGTTTATTTGCCGATACAAAAGCGGGAAAATATTTCACTTACTATTTCGTCACTCACGGAATCTCCTGTTAATTCTCCTAAAGAATCTAAAACATCTTTTAAATCAATAGTCAAAAAATCATAAGCAATGTTTTTCTTTATTCCAGCTATTATGTTTCCTAGACCTTCTTTTGCTTTTATTAAGGCATTTGCCTGTCTGATATTATTTATCATTACACCGTTTTCAGGTATTACCAATCCCTTAAAGACTGATTCGGTTAATTCTTTTTCTAGTTTTTCCATCCCTATATTGTTTTTTAAAGATATTCTAATGCTTTTTTTAACATTTAAGAGATTAAAAGCTGTGTGGCGATCAATGTTTTCTTTCAAATCTATTTTATTCTCAATCACTATAACCTTTTTCTTTCTTTTTATTGATTTATTTACTTCATTGATTACCTCAATGTCCTCCTCGGAAAGAGAGGTATTTATATCAAATAAAGCCAAAATTAGATCTGCCTGGCTTAAATATTTCTTCATGTTTTCAATGCTAATCTTTTCTACAATGTTTTCTGGATTTTTTAGTCCTGCAGTGTCGATAATATTAAAAAGGATGCCTTTTATATTAATTAGTTCTTCGATGCTATCCCTGGTAGTCCCCGGCAAAGAGGCAACTATAGCACGGTTTTTTCTAAGTAAAGAATTGAAAAGACTTGATTTCCCTACATTTGTTTTTCCTACTATTACGGTTTTTATTCCTTCTTTTAATATTTTTCCATAATCTAATGTGTCTATGAGATAATTTATTTCTGCTAAAAATTTTTTTATTCTTTCTTCAGCTTCATTAGACTTTAATTCTTTAAGATCTTGACCGGGAAAGTCCATAGGTGCTTCTATTTCAGATGTGATTCTCAATACCTCTTTTCTTAAGGTATTTACCTTTTTTCTTAACCCTCCCTCTAATTGAATAATTGATGATTTCAAACTCCTGTCAGTTTTAGCTTGAATGAGGTCAATTACCGCTTCTGCCTGACTTAAGTCAATTCTCCCATTTAAAAACGCTCTTTGGGTAAATTCTCCCGGTTCTGCCATTCTTGCTCCACAACTAATTATTGCGTTTAATACTTTTTTTAAAGATAGATTCCCTCCATGACACCCAAATTCAATCATATCTTCTCTGGTATAACTTTTCGGCCCTTTCATTAAGGTAAGTATGGTCTCATCGATTACCTCTTCATTTGAAGGGTCTACTATAAAACCATAATGGGCAGTATGTGTTAAATATTTTCTTATTATCGCTTTGCTTAATTTTCGGTTTCTAAACACTTGTTCGGCAATTTGTAAGGCATTTGAACCGCTCAATCTTACAATTCCTATTCCTCCTTCACCAATTGGGGTAGAAATTGCAGCAATGGTTTCGTTTTTAAATAAATCCACAACAGACTCCGTTTTGTTTTTTATTGGTTTATTGGTTAAGCTTGCTAATCTCTTGTCACTTAAGGTAAAAAAACTTTAAACAAGTGATTAATTTTCACAAAATATTAATCTTATATTCTTATCTATCCTGGTTAAATCAACAAAAGCAAACGCTTGTTTTTATTGCAACTAAAAAATCATTTTCCGATGTTGCTTGAAATTTAGGATATAGTCTATACCCTTTTTCTGGACCTTATTAGATTACAGGCCAACAAAAAGAAGCATAAAAAGACCAATATTCACCTTGGGGAAAATATTTGCAACTTTTTATGCTTCTTAAAAGTAAAAGTATTATGATTTTTCTATATCTTTTTTTTCTTCTTCTTCTTTCTCTCGAGGAGCAATAATAACCTTTCTATAAGGTTCTATCCCCTCGCTATAAGTCATTACGGAAGGATCTTCTTGTAAAACAACATGTATTATCCTTCTTTCTGCCGCATTCATAAAACAGAGAGGAAGTTCATTATTGGAATTTTTTACCATGCTTGCTTTTTCTTCAGCATATTTGGTTAAAATATCTTTTCTTTTTCCCCTATAATCTTCAGCATCAACTACTATTTTCTTTCTCTCATTCGCGTTAACTTTCCGATTCACTAAAATGTTCAACACGTGTTGTATAGCATCAAGGGTATGCCCGTGCCTTCCAATAATTATTGAAGGATCCGAAGTTTTTATGTCTAAATTTATTATTCCTGCTTCTCCCTGATTTAATATTTCCACTTCACCGTCTTCTAAAATAAAATCAATGATTTTTTTTAAAATTAATTTGGCTTCTTCGGAAAGGTTAAATCCGGAATCAACATCAGTATTTTTCTCCAAAACGATTTCCTCTATTTTTATATTTTTTTTAATTTATTATTTTTTACTTTTTTTAAATTTTTTATTCTTTTTGTTATATTTGTCAGCTTTTTTAGTAACAACATCTTTGTAGCCGGGTATCCAAGGATCGTCCTGAACAACAGCCTTTTTCTTTAACTCTTTACGAACGGGGTCTTTTTTTTCTCTAATGCCTGCATCTTTTGCTGTCGCAACAGCTGTAGGCATCTTCTTATTAATCAAATATTGTTGCCCAATCCCCAAAAGAGTTGAAGTTAGCCAATACAACGTCAATCCTGAAGGAAGGCTAAAACTCATAACACCAATCATTAAAGGCATCATAATAGTCATCATCTTTTGAGTTTGTTCGGTTGATTTGCCACCCCCCGCGCCTGTATTGCCGGTAGTCATTTTTTGTTGATACCACATGGATCCGGCAACCAGGAAAGGCATTATTCCAAGGGCTTGCAACCCAAAAATACCACTTCCCGGCAAGTGAATTAACTGTTCGGGGGCAGCTAATCCTGCAACCTCGGTTAATTTCCCATCTATTAAAATTGTAACCTTGTCAGCAATCCATAAAAATCCGCCTGCTATTTGATCGGTGATAGGATTTTTATATTCAAATTTTCTTAAGGTCTGAAAGAGTAATATCAGGATAGGCATTTGAATTAATAAAGGCAAGCAACCGCTCATCGGGTTTACTTTATGTTCTTTATATAAGGCCATCAATTCTTTGTTTAATCTTTCTTTATCATTTTTATATTTTTCTTGAACCGCTTTCATTAAGGGTTGAATTTTCTGCATCTCTCTCATGGAAACCATTTGTTTTTGCATTAAAGGATATAATATTAGCCTAATTACAATAGTAAGCAATATGATAGCAACCCCGTAATTATGGGTAAAAGCAAAGAGCATCGTTAATACTTTTGCAACTAAATCAGTTAAAGAACTCCACATATCTTCTGTAATTTTCTCCTTTTTCTTTTTTGTATAATTTTTTATCTTAAAATCATTTTTTCTTGCGGGTAACCTGCAATGATTCGGGCAGGGGATCATAACCCCCTTGATTAAACGGGTGACATCTTGATATTCTCTTTATGGAAAGCCACGCACCTGTTAAAAAACCATATTTTTTTAAGGCCTGCGCAGTATAATTAGAGCAAGTAGGGTAAAATCTGCAGGTGGCAGGCTTTAAAGGGGATATATACTTCTGGTATATAGTTATAAGAAAAATTATTAATTTACTCATTTTATCCTTAATATAAATCTGCTTTTCAAGATCTACGTATTAGGTTATTAAATATTATCTTTTGTATTTTTATTAATTGCTTTCTTGTAACTATTTAAAATACTCTTCAATTCTTCATATAATTGCAAATAGCTCAGATTTACAGCACTTTTTTTTACAAATATAATTATATCATATTCTTGAAATAATTTCTTATCTAAATAACGAAATGCTTCTTTTAGGCGTCTTTTTATCTTATTTCTTACTACTGCCTTCCCTACTTCTTTTTTAATAACTATCCCCAGCCGATTAAATTTATGCTGGTTTTTTAAAATAAACATTCTTAGATTTTTACTATCTCTTTTGATGCCATTAGAAAAAACTCTTCTAAATTCAATGTTATTTGATAGTTTTCTTTTTAACAAACCATTTTCCAAGCCTTTAACTAAATTATTATCCGGATACAGTAAGTTTTTTGCGCCCTTTCGCGCGTCTCCTTTTTATTATAGCTTGCCCGGCTCTGGTGCTCATTCTCTTTCTAAATCCGTGAACCTTAAGCTTTTTTCTTGTATTTGGTTGGTAAGTACGCTTCATTTTTCTACTTTCTCTCCTTTTCTCATTATAGTAAATAAGTATAACTATAAATTCTAAAAATTTATCAAGGAAATTATATCTTTAATTACCCCTAAATGTCAAATTAAATAACAGTATCGGATGTAAAAGCCGGTAATGAGTAATAAGTGATAATCAATTATAATCAAAAAAAAAGAAAAAGAGAGAGAAGAATTCAGGAGTTCCGGTAAATGACAACTAATTTAATTGCAAAAACGGCTAATTGATGAATCGGTAAATTAGTTAATCGGCTGATGGACTTAAAAATATTGATAAAAATAACATTGCTTAAAATAATATTTTTTGATATTATTAATACAAAATATATGTATTTTACACTAAGTTTTTCCACAGCTGTTAATAAACTGTGGATAACTCGACTAAATGAACTAATATAGACCATTCAGTAAACTATAAATAAACTAATAAATTCTATATTTTTTTAAAAATCATTCTATATTGCTAAAAAATGATGATTATTTTTTTCCACAACTACCTGTTAATTCTGTGGATAAGTCATAGACTCTTTGTAAAATGCGGTTTTCCGAGAAAAATTTATAGTTTTGTTTCTCTCGGTAAATATATAAAACAATTATAAAAATCAACTATATGGCGGGATTTAATTATGGAACTTACAGATATGGAAAAATTATGGAATAATGTTTTAATAATAATAAAAGAAAAACTTCCGCCTCAATCTTATAATAGTTGGTTTAGTAACACAAAAATCACCGGATCAACAAATAATAGATTAATGATTTCTGTGCCAAGCACTTTTTGTAAAGATTGGTTGGAAAAACATTATTTGGATTTAATTCAAGATGTCCTTCAAAAAAGATTAGGTTTAAATAAAAATTTGTCTATACAATTTAAGGTTGTTGGTCAAAAATCTTCGGGACCGATTTTAAAATCCACTACAAAAAATACAAAAAATACAAGGACTACGCCTATTTATAAAAAAAATATACATGCAACTATAAATCCAAAGTATACCTTTATCGATTTCGTAGTAGGTAATTCTAATAGGTTTTCCCATGCTGCCAGCCTGGCAGTTGCTAAATCTCCGGGTAAGGCATATAATCCGTTATTTTTATATGGAGGAGTTGGTTTGGGTAAAACCCATCTATTACAGGCTATTGGTAATTATATAATAAAACAAGATGGAATAAAAAAAATTCACGTATTATATATCTCTTCTGAAAAGTTTACTAATGAGCTTATTAATTCAATAAGGGATGATCGAACTGTAAATTTTCGTAATAAATATCGTCATGTAGATGTGTTATTAATTGATGATATACAATTTTTGGCCGGCAAAGAAAGGACCCAGGAAGAATTTTTCCATACTTTTAATACTTTATATGAATCTAATAAACAAATTGTAATTACCAGTGATAAGCCACCAAAAGATATTCCCACTTTGGAAAAGCGTTTAATTTCTAGATTTGAATGGGGGTTAATAACCGATATTACCCCTCCTGATTTTGAAACACGAGTAGCTATTTTAAGGAAAAAAACAGAAAAAGATAAACTAAAGATACCTAACAATATAATTGATTTTGTTGCTGATAACATCCCTGCCAACATCCGGAAATTAGAAGGTGCTTTAATTAAATTAAATGCTTACTCTAAGATCACCGGGAGAGAAATTTCTCTTCCTTTAGCTCAGGAAGTATTAAAAGATATAATTCCTTTAGAAAAAAAGGATATATCAATTAAACTTATTCAAAAATTAGCTTCTGAATACTATGGCATTAAAATAAATGATCTTCTCTCTATTAAAAGAACAAAAAATATTGTTTTGGCCAGACAAATAGCTATTTATCTTTCCCGTGAATTAACCGAACATTCTCTTAATGAAATTGGTGAAGCCTTTAAAGGAAAAGACCATACTACAATTATGCATTCATATAGTAAAATAAAAAATAATATTAAAAGCGATAAAAATTTAAAAATGGGTATAGCTAACCTAATTTCAAAAATTAAAAATGTATAAGTTGTTAGTACTAACCTTAATAAAATGTTAATAATTTATTGATATTTTAAAAAAGAAAAATAAATGAGGAAATTGTTAATATTTGTTAAAATTATCCATAACTTTTTCCACACCTGGAATATAATAAAATATGAAGTTTATTTATTATTTCCCCAATATTAACATCTCCTATTACTACTAATACTATTTTTCTATATAAATTATAATGTAAGGAGAAAAAAATGAAATTTATATGTTCTCAAGAAAGTTTAGTTCATGGAATTCAAATTGTACAAAAAGGAATATCCAATAAAATTGGGTTACCAATCTATAATGGTATTCTCTTTGAAGTTAATAAGGATAATAAAATTCATTTATTTGCTACTGATTTAGAAATAGGAATAGATTGTTATGTATCAGCTCAAGTTATAGAAACCGGTGCGATTGTTCTACCAAATAGAATAATAAGTGAATTAATCAGAAAATTTCCTGAAGGAAATATAGAAGTAGAAAGTAAAGAAAATAATATTGCTATTATAAAAGAAAATAATTCAAATTATAAAATATTAGGATTTTCTGCTGAAGAATTTTCTAATTTTCCTGAGATAAAAGTAAAATCTAAAATAAAGTTACCTCAAAAAGATCTTAAAGATACTATTCAAAAGACTTTATTTGCTGCTTCTAAAGATGAAAATAGATCTTTTTTAAATGGGGCTTTATTCAAAAAAATAGGTAAAAAAATAGAAGTAGTCACTACTGATAGTCATAGACTTTCTCTTAAAAGTATTTCTATTTCTAAAACAAATGAAAATATTACAGAAGAAAGCGAAGTAATTATACCTTATAGAACATTGTCAGAATTATATAAATTATTATCTGATGAAAAAGATGTATTTGTAGAAATAAGTTTAGGGGAAAAACAAGCTCTGTTTATATTATTTCCAGATGGACAAAAAAATAATATTAGAGTGTGTTCCAGATTAATAGAGGGGCAATTTCCTGATTATCATCAAATTATACCTAAATCTTTTAATACAGAAATAAAAGTAAATACTGATGAGTTTAGAGATAAAATGGAAAGAATTTCGTTATTTGTTAAAGAAGATATAAATACAATTAAAATGGAGATTAAAAACCAAAAAGATAATTCTGAAGGAAGATGTGAAATAATTTTAAAAGCCCTAAGTCAAAATGTAGGTGAGGCACACGAAAATATTTTTTGTTATAAAAAAGGAAAAGATATAAATATAACTTTTAATTCTAAATATATTTTAGATATATTAAGAATTATAAAAACTAAAAATACCGAAATAAAATTTAACGATCCTCTAAATCCTGTAGTTATTAATCCTGAAAATGACAAAGAATATATCTATATTTTAATGCCGGTAAGGGCAGAATAAAAGGAAAAATATTGTATTTTAGTAAAATAAGATTAATAAACTATAGAAATTTTTTAGATTTAAATATAACTTTCGACCGTAATATTAATATTTTTATCGGAGATAATGCACAGGGAAAAACAAATATATTAGAAGCCCTGAGCTTAATAACAAAAGGGAATTCTTATAGAACAAACAAAGAAAAACAATTAATAAATTGGGATAATCAATCTACATATCTACATACAGAGATTAATAAAAAGGAAGAAATTTATTTAATTGATCTATCTTTAGAAAAAAAAATAGAGGAATTAAATAAAGATAAATTAGTTAAAACTATAAAAATAAATAATAATTTTAAAAAAAAAGGACAACTAATTAAAGAATTTAAAGGAGTAGTTTTCTCTCCGGAACACCTACAAATAATTAAAGGTTCGCCCTCTTTAAGAAGAAAATTTTTAGATGAACAGATATCTCAAATTTATCCCTTATATAATAGATATCTCTTACAGTATTATCGAATTTTAAACCAGCGAAACAATATATTAAAAAGTAATATTAATAGAAGAGAAAAGAAAAAGAACCTTATTTTATGGAACCCAAAACTAATAGAATATGGAGCGTTTTTAATATTAACCAGAATCAGGTTTTTAAAAAAAATCAGCCATATGGCAGACAAATTTCACCAGGAAATTACCAAAGAGAACAACGAATTAAATTTAATTTATCATACCAATGTTTTTATTAAATGTGAGGAAAAAGCTACAGATATAAAAGAAAAGTTTAAAATAAAAATCAGTGAGTGTATAGATAAAGAAATTAATTACAAATCAACCCTGATAGGGCCCCATCGCGATGATTTCCTAATTTATATCAATAAAACAAACATAACTTTCTATGGTTCTCAAGGACAGCAGAGAACGGCAATTCTCACCTTAAAATTAGCCGAGGTGGATTTAATAAAAGAAAAAGAGGGTGTTTATCCCATTCTCTTTTTAGATGATGTTATGTCAGAGTTAGATGATAGGAGAAGAAGTTTTTTATTAGAATTAATTATTAATAAAAAAGTACAAACTTTTATTACTAGTATAAATCTAAATTATTTTAATAAGGATATTATAAAAAAAGGGAAGATATTTAAAATAAAAAAAGGGAAGGCATCTGTTCTATGAAAGGAAAAAAACCAATCCCCTTAAAAGATATTTTAGAAAAGTATTTAAAAAAGAACAAATTAGACCATAAAGTAAAAGGATATCAAACAATATATAACTGGGATGAAGTTGTAGAAAAAGAAATTTCCCGCCATTCCCACCCCGTTAAAATACAAGGGAAAACTCTCTTTTTAGGTGTGGTAAGTAATGTCTGGGCTAATGAATTAAATATGAGAAAAGGAGAAATTATTAGTAGTATTAATAGGAAGGCAAAAGAAGAAATAATAATAGATATTAGATTTAAAATTCAGCCCGCTTCACCTAAGAGTTAAGTCGCGATTAATTAAAATAAAAAGAAACCGAAAAGCGGTTAAAAAACGGGGATTTATTTTGGTTTAAAATTTATAATATCTTTAGACAACAGGAGACGTTAGTGTAACTTTAGTGGGGTGTTTGGAAAAAGAGATTTTTTGACAAAACCCTTACAATATAGTAAAATACTAAAGAGTTATTTTTAAAAAAAATGGAAATTTTGGCTTTTAAATTTAAAGATAACAAGACAAAAACCGTAGCCTTGAGCTGCGGTTTCATT